>JAIXZE010000237.1 GCA_027489875.1 Verrucomicrobiales bacterium | reverse complement strand
TGGGATTCCTGGATTGCGGTGCGCTTCCTGAGGATTTCAGGCCGCGGCGGCGGGCGTCTCCGTCCACACCGTGCGCGCCACCCAGTCGCCGAAGCGTTCGCCGGTCTGGCGTTCGGCAGCGAAGCGCGTGAACAGGCCCTTCAGCTCGGGGAGGATTTCGGCCTCCTTCACGACTTCCTTGTACACGCGGTTGACCCGCGTCGAGGTCGCGTTGCCGCCCAGCCACAGCTGGTATCGGCCGGGACCTTTTCCAACGAAGCCGATTTCCGCCATGTACGGCCGGGCGCATCCATTCGGGCAACCGGTCATGCGGATGAAGATCTCCTCGCCACCCAACCCAACCTCGCCCAGCACGCCTTCGATCTGGTCGACAAGGGTGGGGAGGTACCGCTCGGATTCCGCCAGCGAAAGACCGCAGGTCGGCAGCGCGGGACAGGCCATCGAACCGAGGTGCAGGGCCGAGGCCTGCTGTGCCACACGCACGCCGTGCGCCGTCAGGACGCCGGTGATGGCTTCCTTGGTGGCGTCGTCGACGTTCGCGATGACGATGTTCTGGTTGGCCGTCAGGCGGAATTCCACTCCAGGGAACTGGTCCGCCACGGCGCGCAGGCCGGACTTCATCTGATGGGTGCCCGCATCCTTCACACGGCCCATGTCGACCCACAGCCCGAGGAACCACTTTCCATCGAGTCCCTTCTGCCAACCGATGAGGTCGGTCTGCGACGTGAAAGTCACCGCGCGCGCCGGCCCGAACTTGAACCCGGCCCGTGCCTCAACCTCCGCCCGGAACCAGTCGGCTCCCTTTTCCTCGAGCACGTACTTGAGCCGGGCGTGCTTGCGGTCGGTCCGATCGCCGAAGTCGCGGTGAACCGTCAACACGGCCTTCGACGCCGGGATCAGCTGCTCCGGCGTGATGAAGCCGATGACGTCCGCCATGCGCGGATAGGTGGCTTCGTTGCCGTGGCTGCGTCCCATGCCGCCGCCTGCCGTGAGGTTGTAGCCCAGCAGGCGGTCACCCTCGACGATGGCGATGAAGCCGAGGCAGTTGGTGAAGACGTCCATGTCGTTCACCGGAGGGATCACGAAGGCGGTCTTGAACTTCCGCGGGAGGTACTGCTTGCCGTAAAGGGGATCGACGAAATCGCGGTTCTCGGGGTCCTCGATGTTGAGCTGGACGCCTTCGACCCAGATGGAGTGGTAGGCCTTGGTGATGGGGAGCAGCGCTTCGGAGACCCGGCGCGCGTCTTCGTACACCTGCTGCCGGGCGAGCGTTGTCGCTGGCACCACCGGGGCCATGACGTTGCGGTTCACGTCGCCGCAGGCCGCGAGCGTGTCCACCAGCGCCTCGTTGATCTGCTTCATCAGCGGGCCCAGGCCGGTCTTCACCACGCCGTGGAACTGGAAGCTCTGGCGGGTCGTGATGCGCAACGTCTGGTTGCCGTGCGTCGTCGCGAGGTCGTCGAATACCCGGTACTGCGCCGCCGAAAGCACGCCGCCGGGGATGCGACCCCGGATCATGAACATGTAGTGCTTGCCGATCTTGCGCTTGTCGCGGTCGTCCTGCTGGTAGATGCCGTGGAACTTCAGGAACTGCTCGTCATCAGCCGAAAAACAGGCCAATTCCGGGTTCGAAAGGGTGGCCGCAATGTTGCCGGCGAGGGTCGGGATGTTGGTCTTCAACACCTCGTTCCGGGTCACCGTCTTGGTCTTCTCTACCGCATCAGACATAAATCCTTTGTGATTTACTAAGGTTACTCAGAATAGGGTTTCGGGCCCATTCCGTCAATTCTCCAGCCAGTCCAAGGGGAGTTTCCAGTGGCCAGATGCCAGTTCCCAGATTGCAGATTCCAGAACTGGAAACTGGCCTCTGGAGACTGGGAACTCTCTTCATAGCCCCCTGAAGGGCCCGCCAGTTTCCGGATCCCACGACCGTCGACAACCAAAGAAACGCCCCAGACCCAACTCGGCGCGCTTCTTGATACTGCCCGCGCATGGTACGGGGTAGCGACGTCCTCGTCGCCGTTCCCACGTCTTTGTCAGGGCGACGAGGACGTCGCCACCCCGTGCTTTGGGTTCTGGAATCTTGAAGCTTCGAACTCCGCCTCAGGCGTCGCGGTCAACCGGGGACAAGGGCACCTCGACGATGCGGTCGCGGGCGGCCAGACTCCGCCGCCACTCCTCGAAGTCGCGGACGTCGTCCGGATGCATGCGTTGGGAAAGCCAGTGCGGACACGGGCGAAAGGACCCTTGGATACCAAGCCAGACAGTCTCCTTTTGTGAAGGCCTCCACCTCCCTCAACCGGATTCCTCTTCCGGATGGTAGGGCGAAGTGAACACCTCGGGGAACAGGTTGAGGGATCGAGCATACTCCAGTGCCGCGTCGCAGGGATTGGGGGTCCCGACATACATGTAGAAATCCCAGCCGAAGTGGATGAAGAAGCCGTCGCCTTGGATTCGGCACCAGTACTCCCCTCGCAGCATCGCCCGGCAAATCGCTGGCAACCGTTCCGGGAGAATCACCTCTGCTTCGCCGGGCGCCCCACGATCCGTGTGGCCTTCCACGGCCACCGCACGGATGGCAGGCAAACCAGACTCAAGGTGAAAACGCTGTGCGGTGGCAATGTATGCCGACTCGAACCGAAGGTACTCCTCCACGGTAAGCACAACGCCGCCAAAGGCCTCTCCGATCTGGGAATGAAGTTGCCAGTCCTCGGCGAGGTAGTGTCCAGCCGGATCCCGATTCGCTGGGTCAAACTTCGTTATCCGATATTGGTAGTTAGCCGGCTGATGGGTGAGATGGGTCATCTGAGCTGGTCTCGGTAACCATCGACATCCACGTAGACATCGATGGGTGACTGGGATTTCGACGACATGATGGTTACTCGGTTTCAGGCTGCGATTACGGCTCAGCGACGTTCGGTGGACCGTCTGGCTCGACTGGGCTCATGGGTACTTCAGGAAGGAATCCCCCGGCAAGGCAGCTCCCGCACTTTGGACAGGATGAGCCGGATGGACCGGATGCGTGCTACGCCGGAGGCGTTTCAGCCGGTAGCCCCGGGTGCGAAGCAACCCGGGGACACACGCCCCAACGGATCCCAACCCCGAAGGGGTTGCAGCCTCCCGATCCTTCGCACCCCTCCGGGGTGCGATCCCTCTTCAACGCCCGGTTCCCCGGGTGCGTGCTTCGCACGACCCGGGGCTATCGGCTCCCATCCCTCCGGGATGCCCCCGCCGCCGCGTGGGGGCACGCGGCCTACAAGCTACGGGGCTGAAGGCCGGGTGACCCCACCCGGCGTTGGTTGCGGATCCGCCGCATGAGGGAACGCGGCCTGCAATCCACGCGGCTGACACTACTTCAGCGAGGCCAGATATTCGATGAGGTCGGTGAACTCCTGGGCGGCGAGGCCGGCGGCGAGGCCCTCGGGCATGTTCGAGACCTTGAGGGTTTCGCGTTGGGCGATGTTGGACTTGGCGACCTTCTGGACCTGGTCGCCGCCGAGCTTGAGGGTGACCGCCTGGTCATCCTCGGCCCCGACGACACCGGTGAGTTCCTGGCCGTCGCGGGTGGTGATGTTGGTGGTGAGCCATTGCTCGGCGACCTCGAGGTTCGGGTAGAGGATGGACTCGATCAGCTTCTCGCGGGTGAGTCGCTTGGAGACCTCGGTGAGTTCGGGGCCGTAGTTGATGCCGAAGTCCTTCACCTTGTGGCAGGAGGTGCAGACGCGTTCGAAGACGAAGCGGCCTTCGCGGACGCGGCCCTTCACCTTGGCGAGCGACGCGATGAGCTTGTTGCGATCGGCATCGGAAAGGCCGTCGTTCGCGACAAGTTTGGCGAGCTGTCCGCGCACGACGCTCATGGCCGGATTGCCCTTGGCGAAGGCGTCGGCGAAGTCGCGCCCGGCCGGGTTGGCGACAGCGAACTCGCCCTTCTCGAGGGCCGGCTTCCACCGGGGTTCGAGCGCGGCGAGCGTGTGCTGGAGGGTGTATTCGGTCCAGTAATCCATCGGCTGCTTCGCGATCTCGACGGCGGTTTCGGCGGCCGCGGTGGAATCGACGAAGCTCAGGGCGCGCGCGGCCTCGAGGCGGACGCGACCGTCGGCATCGGCGACCGCGGTACGGAGGAGATCCATGGGCTGGCCAAGGCGGGTCCATTCCTCGGAGAGGACATGGACGGCCATGGCGCGGGCATCGCGGCTGGGAACCTTGAGGACGCGTTCGAGATGGGCGCGGTCGACGGCGCGGTGACCGGCCTGGACATAGAGGGCTTCGAGGAGGTGCAGGTCGTGCCAGCGATCCTTGGCATCGAGGCTGGCGATCCAGCGTTTGACGGCGGGAAGCACCTCGGAAGCGGGGCGGTCGCGGAGTTCGCGACGGGCACGGTAACGGGTGCGGGGTTCGTATTCCTTGAGCTGTTCGAGCAGTTCGGGAACGGACTTCCCGGCCTGCAGCACGGGCTTCAGCAGCGGACGATCCTTGGCGAACAGGCGATAGAGGCGGCCATGGACCTTGTCGCGGTTCGGATCCCGCTGGGAGTACTGCATGTGCCCGATGAGCGGGTTGTGCCAGTCGAGGAACCAGATGGCGCCGTCGGGTCCGATCTGGGTTTCGCCGGGGCGGAAGTTGCGATCGGAGGAATTGAGGAGGTTCGGGGCGCGCTTGCCGGTGTAGCCCGCGCCGTCGTCGCGGATCTCGAAGCGCGGGATGCCGTTCATGTTGATGACGCATCCGTAGACGAAATGGCCCTGCATGTCGTCGGGCAGGTGCCGGGAGTAGAGGAACTCGGAGCCGAGGGCGGGGCGCATGCCCTCATTGTTGAAGACGGCGTTGAGTCCCTTGCGCTGGCCCTTCTGGGCACCCGAAAGCGGGGAATCCCAGTGCATCTGGGCGGTGGTGCCGTCCCCGCAGATGCCCTGGCCCCAGAAGTTGTAAACGTAGCACCAGGGGTTGCCGTAACCGGGCGTGATGAAATGGGAAACCTCCAGCGTGCGCGGATCGACGACGTAAGCACCGGGCGTGTTGGCGTTGCGGAAGGCACCGTACGGGGTTTCGAGCGTCGTGGACATCGAGACGCCCTCGAGGCCGTGGAGACGGCCGGTGGGCGACCACTCGAAGGCACCCATGGTGTGGTGGGTGTCATCGCTCGCCCAACCGTCGTAGAGGTGCGTGATCTGGTCAGCCTTGTCGTCGCCGTCCGTGTCCTTGAGGAAGACCAGGCGAGGTTGGTTGATGACCAGGACGCCGCCGTTGACGAACTCGAAGCCAGTGGGGCAATGGAGCTGGTCGTAGAAGACCTTGCAGGTGTCGGCACGACCGTCGTTGTTGGTGTCCTCGAAGATCAGGATGCGGTCGTTCGGCTTGGAATCGCCTGGCTTCCACTGCGGGTACGTGGGCATGCAGGCGACCCACAGGCGGCCACGGGAGTCGAAGTTCATCTGCACCGGCTTGGCCAGCTCAGGGAACATCTCCTCGGAGGCAAAGAGCTTCACGTCGAAGCCGGGCGCGATGTCCATGAGCTTCACGGATTCGTCGCCGCTGACGTACTTCAGCTCCTTGGGTTCCGAATACGACTGCTGCGGAACGCCAAACCGCGTCTTGGGCGTGAGGAGCAGGCCGGTCTGGCTGTCGTCGGGCGTGGTGCGTTCGTTGGTGCCCGCCGCCATTTCCCAGATCAGCCGGTCGCGGGTGCGCGCCATGTTGCGGATCTTCGCGTACTCGAGCGGGAAGGTCTCGGTGTCCCACGTGCGGCGTCCGCCGTAGACATACCAACCGTTGAGCATGCGGTAGTCCTGTTGGTGGACCCACGACTTGTCGACGACGGTCTCGCGCAGCCGGGCAAGATCCTGGACGGCGAGCTTGGTGGAATGCGGGGTGGCGAAGAGGGCCGCGTCGAGGATCCGTGCGACCTCACGATCACCCGCCTCGTTGAGGTGGGCGCCGTTCACCGTGTACTGGAGGCCCTTGTCCTTGGCGAACAGCGCCACCGTGGGCGTGTGGAGGTCGACGAAGGGCAGGCCTTTCTCGGTGGCCACGCGGCGGATGGCTTCGGTGTAGCGGGCAAGGTTCAGGTTCTCGGTGGTGCCGTCGGGACGGAGCGGATCGGCCGCGTCCTCGTACGCGACCGGCGAAACCAGGAGGAAGCGGGCCTTGCCACCGGCGGCGTACTTCTGGGCGTAGGTGTCGATGAACTTCGCGTAATCCTCACGGAATTTCGCCACGCCGGCCGGACCGGC
>JAIXZE010000366.1 GCA_027489875.1 Verrucomicrobiales bacterium | reverse complement strand
GGTCGGCGCATCATGGAACTCGCGTCGAAGAACCTGACGCGCGTGTCGCTGGAGTTGGGCGGGAAGTCGCCGAATGTCGTCTTCGCGGACGCCGACTGGGAACGCGCGGCGGACAGTTCGCCGATGAGCGTGTTTGCGAACACGGGCCAGGATTGCTGCGCGCGCAGCCGGATGTTCGTGGAACGTCCGGTGTACGCGAAGTTCGTGGAACGGTTCGTGGCGGCCACCCGGAAGATCGTGGTGGGCGATCCGGCGCTGGATACGACCCAGCTTGGACCGATGGCGAGTCGGGCGCAACGGGCGTCGGTGGAGACGTACCTGGCGGATGCGAAGGCTCGCGGGACGACGTTTGCCTGCGGCGGTGGTCGGCCGTTGGAGCGCGGGTTCTACCTGGAACCGACCGTATTGCTCGACGTGGGCATGGAAGACCGCTGCTGGCGCGAGGAGATCTTTGGCCCCGTGGTGGCGATCACACCGTTCGATGACGAGGCGGCGATGCTGCGCGAGGTGAACAATTCCCCGTACGGTCTGAGCGGGTCCCTGTGGACGCGCGACCTTTCGCGGGCATTGCGGGTGAGTCGCCAGATCGAGAGCGGCGTGCTGAGCGTGAACTGCCACAACAGCGTGCACGTCGAGGCCCCGTTCGGCGGGTTCAAGACGTCGGGCCTCGGCCGCGACCTCGGCATGGCGGCGATGGATGGCTACACCGAGACCAAGAACGTGTACGTGGCCTCCTGAAGCGCCCTACCGGCAACCCCCATTTGAAACAGGCACCCCATGACGATTGAACAACTGAAGGAAGCGGTGGCTTCGGGCCGCATCGACACCATCCTGGTGGGTTTCCCGGATCCCTTCGGCCGGTTGGTCGGAAAACGGTTCCGCGCGGATTACTTCCTCGATTCGGTGGCCGCGCATGGGACGCACGGTTGCAACTACCTGCTCACGGTAAACCTCGAGATGGATCCGTTGGACGGATTCAAGGTGGCCAACTGGGATGCCGGGTTCGGGGACTTCGTGATGCAGCCCGACCTCTCGACGCTGCGCGAACTGCCGTGGCAGACGGCGTCGGCGCTGGTGCTGTGTGATTACGTCCGCGAGGACGGGCAGTACGTGGCGGAAGCACCGCGGTCGGTTTTGCGGCGGCAATTGGCGGTGCTGACGGAGTCGGGTTACGACTGCCGGTGCGCGAGCGAACTGGAGTTCTACCTGTTCAACCAGAGCTACCACTCGGCCTTCGAGGACGGGTACCACAAGCTGAAGCCGTCGAGCGATTACCGCATCGATTACCACCTGATGCAGCCGACGCGGGACGAGCCGTTGATGCGGGCGATCCGGAATGGGATGGCGGCGGCGCGCGTGCCGGTGGAGAGCAGCAAGGGCGAGTGGAGCCGCGGACAGCACGAGATCAACTTCACCCACGACGAGCCGCTGCCGATGTGCGACATGCACGTCGTCTTCAAGCAGGGCGTGAAGGAGATCACCGAACAGCACGGCAAGGCCGTCACGTTCATGGCGAAGTACGCGCCGTCCGAGGCAGGCAATTCGTGCCACCTGCACCTCAGCCTGTGGAAGGACGGCAAGCCCATGTTCTGGGACGCGGAGGCCAAGGCCGGGTCGAAGCTGTTCCGGCAGTTCCTGGGCGGGTTGCTGAAGTATTGTCCGGAGCTGTGCCTGTTCTTTGGTCCGACGATCAACAGTTACAAGCGTTACCAGGCCGGCAGTTGGGCTCCGACCCGAATGGCGTGGTCCACGGACAACCGGACCTGCGGGTTCCGCATCGTGGGCCACGGGAAATCGTTCCGGATCGAGAACCGGATGCCGGGGGCGGACGCCAACCCGTACCTCGCGTTCGCGGCGATGTTCGCTGCGGGGTTTGCCGGGATCCGCGAAGGGTTGGACTGCGGCACCGAATACAAGGGCAACGCCTACATTGATCCGGCGCTGGCGCGGTTGCCGTCGAGCCTCGCGGAGGCGGCGTCGCTGCTGGACAAGTCGGCCATGGCGCGGGCGGCGTTCGGGGATGCGGTGGTGGACTTTTACGTGCATCACGCGCGTTTGGAGTGCGCCTCGTTCGATGCGGCGGTGACGGATTGGGAGAAGGGGCGGTACTTCGAACAGATCTGAGGCTGAATAAAAGGGGTGGACGCCCGAGTCCGGGGATTGATCCGTAGTTCAATCCTGTGAGAATTCGAGCGATGCAATTTCCACCACTCAATCCGTACCGGGCGGCCCTGGCCGCGGTGCTGGGGCTGGGCATGGTCTCCGGGGCCTCGGCGGCCACCGGATCGGTGCAGTTCAACCGCGACGTCCGGCCGATCCTTTCGGACCAGTGTTTCGCCTGCCATGGGTTCGACGCGAAACACCGGAAGGCGGGGTTGCGGCTGGATGTTGCCGAGTCGGCCTACGCGCCGAACAAGGAGGGGCGGATCGCGGTGAAGCCCGGCGACCTCGCCGGCAGCGAACTGTGGAAGCGCATCATTACCCAGGATCCGGACGACGTGATGCCCCCGCCGGATTCCCACAAGACGATCTCGGCGGAACAGCGGAGCGTCCTGAAGCGCTGGATCGAGGAGGGCGCGAAGTACCAACGGCACTGGGCGTTTGAAGCACCCACGCGGGGGCCGTTGCCGGCGGTGGCGATGCCGAATCCCGTGGACCGCTTCATCGCGGACCGGTTGCAGCGGGAGGGGTTGAAGCTGTCGCCAGAGGCGGATCGTCGCACGCTGGCCCGCCGGGTCAGCCTGGATCTGATCGGGTTGGCACCGACGCCGGCCGAGGTGGAGTTGTTCGTGAACGATCCGGCACCGGACGCCTACGAGCGGATGGTGGATCGGTTGCTGGCGTCGCCGCAGTATGGGGAACGCATGGCGCGGCCCTGGCTGGATCTCGCGCGGTACGCGGACACACACGGGCTCCACCTGGACAACGAGCGCCAGATGTGGGCCTACCGCGACTGGGTGGTGAGGGCGTTCAACCGGAACCTGCCGTTCGACCGGTTCACGGTGGAGCAGTTGGCCGGTGACCTCATTCCGAACGGAACCCAGGACCAGTGGGTGGCGACGGGGTTCAATCGCTGCAACGTCACGACCAGCGAGGGTGGGTCGATCGATGCGGAGTTCGTCTTCCGTTATGCGGTGGAGCGGGCGGCGACCACGGCGCAGGCCTGGATGGGACTGACGGCCGGGTGCGCGGTCTGCCATGACCACAAGTTCGATCCGATTTCGACCAAGGAGTTCTATTCGCTGTACGCCTTCTTCCACAGCGCCGCGGATCCGGCGATGGACGGCAACGTCCTGTTGACGCCGCCCGTCCTGAAATTGCCGAGCGAGGAGGAAAGCGCCCGGCTGAAGGCCCTCGACACCGAGTTGCGCAACCTCGAGACCGTGATGCTCGCGCAGGCGCGGGTGACCCCATACCGCGATCCGGCCGACCTCGTGCCGCGTCCGCCGGTGCAGGAGTTGGATACGCTGTGGGTGGATGATGATGTTCCCGCGGGTTGGAAATCGGGAACGAGCACGGGGGGATCCACCCGCTGGGTGACCACCGAGGAAGGCGGACCGGTGCGGCGCGGACGGCGGGCCATCCGACGTGAGGACAGCGGATTGGTGCAGGATGTCTTCGAAGGCGGCACGCCGCTGGAGGTGCCCGCCGGGGCGCGCCTTTACGCGCATGTCCGACTGGATCCTGCGAAGCTGCCGTCCGCCATCATGCTCCAGTTCCGGACGGACGACTGGAAGCACCGGATCCTGTGGGGCGACGTGGACGCGATCGATTGGGGTGCCAAGGGCACCACGCAGCGCGCGCACGGCGGACCGCTGCCGGCTGCGGGCGAATGGGTGCGCCTGGAATTCGATGCCGCCAAGGTGGGGCTGAAGCCCGGCGACAAGATCACGGGCCTGGCCTACACGCAGCAGGGCGGACGGGTGATGTGGGATGAGGCCGGCGTGAAGGGGCAGATGGATCCGGCGAATGATCCGACGCGTTCCTTTGCGGCGTGGTGGAAGCAGCAGCAGGGACAGGACGTGGCGATGTTGCCGGCGGACCTGCGCAAGGTGCTGAAGGAAGTGCCGGGCACCAACCAGACCCCGGCGCAGGTCGCGGCGTTGCGGGATCATTTCATCGCCCGCGTCTGCGTGGACACGCGCGAATCGTTTGCCGCGTCGCTGGCCGGTGTGGAGGCCGTGCGGAAGCGTCGGAACGAACTGGAGGGGCAGATTCCCTCGACGTTCGTCTGGAAGGATCTGGACAAGCCCCGGGACAGTTTCGTGATGACCCGCGGGGCCTACGACAAGCCGGGCGAGAAGGTGACGCGCGGCGTTCCGGCGGTGTTGCCGCCCTTGCGGACAGAGGGTCTGCCCACGCGCATGGACCTCGCGAACTGGCTGGTGGGTGACGAGCACCCGCTGACGGCGCGGGTCACGGTGAACCGCTTCTGGCAGCAATTCTTCGGCGTGGGCCTGGTTGCGTCCTCGGAGGATTTCGGATCGCAGGGAGAGCCGCCATCGCACCCGGAATTGCTTGATTGGTTGTCCGTGGAATTCCGCGAAGGCGGATGGGACGTGAAGGCGTTGGTCCGCCTGCTGGTGACGTCGGCGACGTATCGCCAGTCCTCGGTGGTGACGCCCGAACTGTTGGCGCGCGATCCTGCCAACCGGTTGCTGGCTCGGGCTCCGCGGTTTCGCTTGGATGCGGAGCAATTGCGGGACAACGCGCTGACCGTGGCCGGTCTCGCGGTGTTGCAGATGGGCGGGAAGGGCGTGAAGACGTACCAGCCGCCCAACATCTGGGAACCGGTGGGCTTCGTGGGATCGAACACCCGCGACTACCGTCAGGACACGGGCGCGTCGTTGTACCGGCGAAGCATCTATACCTTCTTCAAGCGTACGGCACCGCCGCCGTTCATGACGACCTTCGACGCGCCCAACCGCGAGGGACTGTGCGCCCGGCGTGAGCGCAGCAACACGCCCTTGCAGGCGCTCCAGTTGCTCAACGACGTGCAGTACTTCGAGGCGGCCCGTGG
Organism: Verrucomicrobiales bacterium; assembly: GCA_027489875.1. GTDB lineage: Bacteria > Verrucomicrobiota > Verrucomicrobiia > Limisphaerales > UBA9464 > UBA6176. Next base: position 2,012 of record JAIXZE010000366.1, on the reverse strand, counting down.
CCTTGCCCAACGGATGCTGCGCGAGGGTGGGGCTGACCTGACGGCGCGTGTGCGCTTCGGCTATCAGGTCGTGCTGGGCCGGCCGCCCGCGGCGGACGAACTCACCGTGATCACCCAATCGCTGGAGCGTGCGCGTGCACGTTACCGCACGGATGAAGCGGCGGCCCAGAAGGCGATCGGGTTCGGCGATTCGAAGCCGGATCCAACGCTCGATGCCGCGGAACTGGCGGCGTACACGCTGACCGCGAACCTGCTGTTGAACCTCGACGAAACCGTGACCCGCAACTGAAGGAAACCCATGGATCCCCTGATTGAGTATCATGTTCAACGGACGCGGCGTCAGTTCTTCGGCGACGTCGGGTTGCGGTTGGGAGGCTTGGCCCTGGGTGGGTTGATGGCGGGCGGCGCGGGACGGACGTTGCTCGGGGCGGATGCGGCCGCGGCCTCGTCGGCCGGTCGCGTGCACCCGGCCATTCCCGGGTTGCCCCACTTCGCGCCCAAGGCGAAGTCGATCATCTACCTGCACATGAACGGCGCGCCTTCACAGATCGACCTGTGGGACCACAAGCCGGGATTGCGGGCGTACTTCGACAAGGACCTTCCGGAATCGATCCGGAACAACCAACGGTTGAGCACCATGACCAGCGGGCAGTCGCGGTTTCCGGTGGCTCCGTCGAAGTTCGACTTCCGTCAGCACGGCCGTTGCGGGACCTGGGTCAGCGACGTGCTGCCGCACACGGCCAAGATCGTGGATGAGATCGCCCTGGTGCGTTCGGTGTACACCAACGCGATCAACCATGATCCGGCGTGCACGTTCGTGATGACGGGCAGCGAGATTCCCGGGAAGGCGAGCATCGGTTCGTGGCTTTCCTACGGTCTCGGCAGCGAGAGCAATGACCTCCCGGCATTCGTGGTGTTCACGCCGTCGTTCCCGTCCAGTGGCAACGGCCAGGCGTTGTTCTCGCGGATGTGGGGCAGCGGATTCCTCCCGACGCGTTACACGGGCGTGGCCCTGCGCGGCGCCGGCGATCCGGTGCTGTACCTGCAGAACCCGCCCGGCGTCGGTGTCACCGATCGACGCGACATGTTGGAAGCGTTGAACGAACTCAACCGGAAGCAGCATGGCGTCTACGGCGATCCCGAGATCCAGACGCGCATTTCGCAATATGAGATGGCCTTCCGGATGCAGACCAGTGTTCCGGAACTCACGGATCTCTCGAAGGAGTCGGCGGCGACGCTGGAGATGTACGGAGCCGACGTGAAGCGCACCGGCAGTTTCACCCATGCGGCGATCCTCGCCCGACGTCTCGTGGAGCGCGGCGTGCGCGTGGTGCAGTTGCTGCATCGAGGATGGGATCAACACGACAACCTTCCGACCGCCCTGAAGAATCAGTGCCTCGACACCGATCAGGCCGTCGCGGCGCTCGTGATGGACCTCAAGCAGCGCGGCCTGCTGGATTCCACGCTGGTCGTCTGGGGCGGCGAGTTCGGTCGCACGGTGTATTCGCAGGGACGCCTGGCGCCGGACAATTACGGGCGCGACCATCATCCGCGGAACTTCTGCATGTGGATGGCCGGCGGCGGCGTGAAGGGCGGCACGGTCTACGGCCAGACGGACGACTTCAGCTACAACGTCGTCGAGAATCCGGTCCATGTGAACGACCTCAACGCGACGATCCTGCAGTGCATGGGCATTGATCATCGGCGGTTCACGTTCAAGAACACGGGCCTCGACCAGAAGCTCACCGGCGTCGAAGAGGCGCATGTGGTGAAGGAACTGCTGGCGTAGGTTGCGATCGACAGGCCGCCCGGGCAGGGTGGTTTCCGATTTCCATGAAACTCCTCAAGCTCCTCGGGGCCTGCCTTGCCCTGTGCGGAACCATGCTGGCGCAATCTGAACCGGTGATCCCGTTGTGGGCCGCGGGCAGCGTTCCCGGGGCGCTGGGCGAGGGCACCAACGACACGCCGACGCTCACCGTGTTCCTGCCGGAGTCCGGCACGGCCACGGGTGC
>JAIXZE010000263.1 GCA_027489875.1 Verrucomicrobiales bacterium | reverse complement strand
TCCTCGACGACCTTGAGGGTGCTGGTGCCGATGGACCCGGTGCTGCCGAGGAGGACGACGTTCTTCATGCGGAGATGACCGGGTGAGAATCATCGGGCCGTCCCACTGAGGGCAAGGGGCGAGTTCCGGGTTTCGTGGGGGGAGCGGTTCCCGGTTGTAGGCCGCGTGCCCTCACGCGGCGCTTCATGGGCCTTCGCCGGGTGAGGGCACCCTGCCTTCAGCCTGCGGTTGCAACTTCCCAACGCCCCATTCGCCGTTTGCGCGGTCGGAATGGGCGGGGCACGATTCCGCCATGTCGTCTATGCCACGTCGTCGATTTCTCAAAGGGGCCGCGGTCTCGTTCGTTGCCGGGCAGGTGATCCATCAGGCTCGCGGGGCCGCCGCCACCGATCTCACCGAGTTGCAGACGTCGGCTCCGTTGATCGTCTCCACGTGGCCATTCGGAAAACCGGCCAACGAGAAGGCGCTGGAAGTAATCAAGGCCGGCGGCTCCGGTCTGGACGCCGTCGAACAAGGCATCCAGGTCACGGAATCGGATCCCACCAATCCGTCCGTCGGTCTGGCGGGAATCCCGAACGCCGAGGGGATCGTCCAATTGGACGCGTGCATCATGAGCGGTCCCGGCCACCGGGCAGGGGCGGTGGGTGCGGTCTCGGGTTACAAGCATCCCATTTCGATCGCGCGTCGGGTGATGGAAACCACCCGGCACGTCTTCCTCGTGGGTGAAGGGGCGGAGGCCTTCGCGAAGAAGCACGGATTCGAAAAGGGGCCCAAGGTCTCCGCGGGCCAGAAGGCCGCCTGGAAGAAATGGCAGACCGCCCAGAAAGCGGCCGAGGAGAAGGCGGCGAAGTCCGGCAAACCGCTCAATCACGACACCATCGCCCTCGTGGCCCTTTTGCCTGACGGCAATCTTTTCGGCGGATGCTCGACGAGCGGTTGGGGATACAAGATTCCCGGGCGCGTCGGTGATTCGCCCATCATCGGATCGGGATTGTACGTGGACAACGAGGTGGGCGCGGCGGGAGCCACCGGCATCGGCGAGAATGTGATGCGCTACTGCGGTTCCTTCCTGGTGGTGGAGTACATGCGTCAGGGATTGCATCCGCAGGAAGCCTGCATCGAGACGATCCGCCGGATCGCGAAGATGGATCCCAAGGGCTTCGATCTGGCCATCAACTTCATCGCGATCGACCGGAAGGGGCGGTTTGGTGCGGCGGGAACCGGAACCGGCTTCCAGTACGCGGCCACCTCTTCCTCATTCAGCAAGGTGTTGCAGAGCCCGGGCCTGACCGCGGCGGACATCGGTCCCATCGGCGGAAACCGGAAGTAAGGCTTTGGAAAGTCCAAATCCCGAGCTTGTCGAACGGAGTTCAGCCAGTAGGGTTTCAGCAATGAAAGGTCTTGCAGCAACAGGAGTGTTTTTGGGTCAGGGCGTCCTCCTCGCGGTGGGCGTGGCGATGGCGGCCAATGGCAAGGGCATCGCGGTCCTGATGGTGGCGCTGGTGGTGTTGGGCGGCATGTTCATCAAGATGGGCTGCATCGACAACGCGCCCAAGCACTGAGGCTCCGAAAGCCTGCCGGCTGGATTTCCGGCTTTTCGTCCGTTCACTTTTCAGCCGCCAGGCCTCCTGGCGGCCTTTTTGTTTGTCGGGCCAACCAGAGACCGCTTCACGCCGAGGCGGAGCCACAAAGAGTTTGGTGCCGCCAGTTGAGGAATTCCGAAGCGGTGGCACCGTCCCCCCGTGCCGTTTACCAATTTCAATCGTACGCTGGAGGCGTCGGTTGGCTATTTTGAATTGGGGATGGCGGAGGAGGCGCTTCGTGAACTGGATACCCTCGAACCCGCCGACCAATCCGAGGAGGAAGTCCTCGAGCTGCGTCTTGTCCTCAATCAGCACCTCGGTCGATGGGCGGGTGCTGCCGAAGCATGCGCCGGCCTCTGCGCCATCAAGGGCGCGGACATCGACCGCTTCATCGGGTGGGGCTGCTGCCTGTACGAACTCGGGCGGATTGCGGAATGCCGTGAAGCGCTTCTGAAGGCACCCGCTTCCGCTCGGAATCATGGCTTGTGGAATTTTCACCTCGCCTGCTACGAGGCCATCCTTGGGAACAACGACGAAGCTCGCCGGCTGATCCTCCGGTCCCTGGAACTCGAACCGTCCCTCCGGTCCATGGCCCTGAGGAACGAGAACCTCGTTCCGCTCCTGCAGAAGCCCTGATCCCGGAAAGGGTGGTTTTGTCCGCAGATTCCCCGGCTCGGACCACCGACTGTCGATAGCCACCACCGAGCCAAACCCGACCCGACGTGGGCTGACGAGAGACCCGACCGGCTGCCCCTTGCCGCACGCGTCGGTATCGGCATCGGTATCGGGATCGGAATCGAAAACAATGGGGAGTCTTGGGATCGACCCCGATCCCGAAGCGGGCCATCTCGACGCTGCGTTGTTCAGGTGGGGGCACCGGGTGAGGGCACCCGGCCTACAGCATGGGAGGGCGCCGGGTGAGTGCACCCGGCCCACAGCGTGGGAGGGCATCGGGTGAGTGCACCCGGCCGACAGCTCCGTGGCTCGGCCCCAACGAATGGGGCCTCAGGATGCCGTGGGGTTGGTCGCCTTGACCTCGATGATGTCGTGGGGCGCGGCTTCCTTCTGTCCAGCGGGGCTGACGCGGATGTAGCGGGCGCGGCTGCGATGCTGTGACAGGTCGGGTGCTCCGAGGTAGCCCAGGCCCGATTGGATGCCGCCGATGAGCTGCGTGAGCACCGTGTCGATCGACCCCGAGACTTCCTTGAGGGCTTCGACCCCTTCGGCGGCCACCTTTCGGGTGGTGTCGGTGGTATGGCCGTATCGGGCGGCGGACCCCGCCTTCATGGCCGCATGGCTTCCCATGCCGCGGTACTGTTTGTAGAGCTTTCCGTTGATCTCGATGATCTGGCCCGGGGCCTCGGCACACCCGGCGAACATGCCGCCGCAGATGACGCCCTCGGCCAGCGTCAGCGCCTTGACGATGTCTCCGGACTTGGTGATGCCACCATCCGCCAGCAGCGTGACGCCCTTGGCCCGCGCAGCGCGCGATGCGATGTACAACGCGGTCAACTGGGGAATGCCCACACCCGCCACAATCCGGGTCGTGCAAATCGAACCGGGGCCCTGGCCGACCTTGATGATGTTGGCTCCGCAGTCGGCGAGGAATTCCACGCCGGCACCGCTGGTCACATTTCCGGCGATCAATGGGAGCTTTGGAAACGCATCCCGGAGCATCCGGACCGCTTCGCCTACGCCCTTCGAGTGGCCGTGTGCCGTGGAGACGGCGATGACGTCGACACCGCGCTCGATGAGTCCGCCGACGTGCGCGAGGATGCGGTCGCGGTCCAGCCGTCCATCCGGAAGCCGCGGCGTCGAAATAGCGGCCCCACACAGAAGGCGGAACTGGGCGTCCCGTGCGGGCTTCACCTGCGCGCTGCGCTCGTGCGTGATGCGCTCGATGTCGCTCAGGGTGAAGAGTCCGTGGAGACGGTCGTCGTCGCCCACGACCAGCAGCTTGTGGATCCCGGGATGATCCGTGAAGAAGCGGTCGGCGCGGGCGATGGGATCCGGCTGAAGCTCGGAAACGTGCAGGGTCTTCACCTGCGACCGCGGGGTGAGTGCCTCGGCCACGCGGCGCTTGGCGTAGCGGGGTTTCACGACATGGCCGGGAAGCAGTCCCAGGAGTTTGCCTTCGGTGTCGACCACCGGGAACGTGGCAAAGGCGAAGCGCTTCTCCTCGATCAGGGCCAGCACGTCGCCGATGAACTGATCGGGCGCGACCTTGATGGGTTCCTGGATCAGGCCGTGGACGTGGTTCTTGACGCGGGCGACCTCACGCAGTTGGTCGCGTTCGGCCATGTTGTAATGGATCAGGCCCAAGCCGCCGTTGAGGGCCATGGCAATGGCCATCCGCGATTCGGTGACCGTATCCATGTCGGCCGATACCAGCGGCACATGCAGCTCCAGTCCCTCGGCAAGGCGGGTGTCCAGTTGGGTCTCCCGCGGCAGGACTTCCGAGTGGAGCGTGGCCAGCGTCACGTCGTCGTACGTGAGCGCGGTGTGACGGTGGGCCGGGAAGAACTCCTCGGCCGGAAGATAAAAGTGACGATCGATTTCGTTCAGCAGGTCGGCAGCTGCCATGGCCCAGCTTGCTCGACCCGCCCGCGCCGTGGCAATCCCCAGTTCCCGATCGCGTTCAAGTGGGGCGAATCCCGACCCAGCCCCACTCATGGAACGGGGTGGCGACGTCCTCGTCGCCTCGTGAAAGGGCTGAAGAGGGCAACGAGGACGTTGCCGCCCCGTTCTTCTTGTCGGCTGCCCTCGTCGCCCGCGTCGGTATCGGCATCGGTATCGGCATCGGAATCGAAAACGAAGTGGAGCATGCAGTTTGAACCCGATCTCGAACTGGCCCATCTCGACACTGCCTCCAATGAGAATGGTTTCGGGGTGGCGACGTCCTCGTCGCCTTTCCCAGCGCGATGAGGCCATCGCTGCCTCGAAACCGTTTCCAGCCGGGGCTCGTCTTTTCGAGCAACGCCTGATTTCTTCTCGGCGAAATCACATGCCTGCCATTCCCTGCCTTGAATCGCCTGAGTCCGTCTACGACGTCCGCAGTCGGGCGGTCGGTCCGATGGGTAAATTGCCGCTGACGGAGTCGATGCTCCGGGAATGGGCGAGCGGCGACCTTTTCGGGCTGACCCAGAATGCGGGCATGGGTTGGGAACCCTCGGAACTGGGGCGGCCGCAGTACCTCGTGCTGAGCACGCTGGGTGGGTTGAGGGCGCAGGATGGATCCCCGATCGCTCTTGGATTCCACACGGGTCATTGGGAACTTGGGCTTCAGGTGAAGGCTGCCGCGGAATCCATCCGCGCCCGCGGCGGATTGCCCTTCGCTGCCCACGTTTCCGATCCGTGCGACGGGCGCACACAGGGAACCGTCGGGATGTTCGACAGCCTGCCGTATCGCAATGACGCCGCGGTGGTGCTGCGTCGCCTCGCCCGATCCCTGCCGCAACGACGAGGGATCCTCGGGGTGGCGACCTGCGACAAGGGCCTTCCCGCGATGTTGATGGCGCTGGCGGGGCAGGGGGATCAGGCCGCCGTCCTCGTGCCGGGCGGCGTGACGCTGCCTCCGGAGCGGGGCGAAGACGCAGGCACGATCCAGACGATCGGGGCGCGGTTTGCCCATGGCCGGCTGACCATGGAGGAAGCGGCGGACCTGGGTTGCCGGGCTTGCGCCACGCCTGGCGGTGGCTGTCAGTTCCTGGGCACGGCGGCCACGGCACAAGTCGTCGCCGAAGCCCTGGGAATGGCGCTGCCCCACACCGCCCTCGCCCCCAGCGGGGCTGCTGTCTGGCATCAGGCCGCGGTGGACTCGGCCGCCGCACTCGTTGATCTGGACCGGCGTGGGTGGACTGGTTCCACCATCCTCACCGATGCCGCCATCCGGAACGCGATGGTGGTGCACGCCGCCTTCGGTGGTTCGACCAACCTCCTCCTGCATATCCCCGCCATCGCCCACGCCGGCGGCCTTCGACGCCCGACCGTCGACGATTGGATGGACGTCAACCGGCGCACTCCGCGGTTGGTTTCGGTGCTTCCCAACGGCCCCGTGCATCATCCGACCGTGCGCGTCTTTCTCGCGGGCGGCGTTCCCGAGGTGATGCTCCACCTCCGGGATCTCGGGCTTCTCGATACGACGGTGCGCTCCGTTTCCGGGGTGACGTTGGGTGAAGTGCTCGATGCGTGGCAGGGCAGCGAACGCCGCCGCCGCTTCCGGGAACTTCTCGTGCAACTGGATGGCGTCGATCCGGACGAGGTCATCCTGTCTCCCGCCCGCGCCCGGGATCGCGGGCTCACCAGCACGGTGACCTTCCCGCGCGGAAATCTTGCGCCGGAAGGGGCCGTCATCAAAAGCACCTCCATCGACCCGTCGGTGGTCGACGCCGACGGGGTGTACCGACTGGAAGGCCCGGCCCGGGTCTTTTGTCGCGAACGCGAAGCCATGGCGGCCATCAAGGACGGCCGCATCCGTGCCGGCGATGTCATCGTCCTGATGGGCGCCGGCCCCATGGGCACCGGCATGGAAGAGACCTACCAGCTGACCTCCGCCTTGAAGCATCTGCCCTTTGGACGCCATGTGGCTCTGGTGACCGACGCCCGCTTCTCAGGGGTTTCCACCGGCGCGTGCATCGGGCACGTCGGACCGGAGGCACTGGCTGGGGGACCGCTGGGACGGGTGCGCGACGGGGACCGCATCCGCATCGTCATCGACCGGGTGCGGTTGGTGGGAGAACTGGACTGCGTCGGGGACTCGGAGCGTCGGATGGAACCGTCGGAGGCTGCGGTGATGCTGGCCGGCCGGTCAGCGCATCCGGGCCTTTCGCCGCACGAGAAACTCCCGGCCGACACCCGTCTTTGGGCCGTTCTGCAGCAGGCCGGCGGCGGGACCTGGGGTGGCTGTGTCTACGATGCCGATCGCGTGGCGTCGCTGATCACCCGGGGTCTGGCGGCGGAGGCGGCAGGGCAGTCCTAGCGGACTCGTCGCGCAGAAGCGCTTCCCCAACTCTGTGCCGTTGGCCAGTCCGAATGGTCAGGGTTCAAGGAGGTGGAATTGGGTCATTTGGTGATCTTCTCCCACAAGGAGACCGCCACATGACTCCACAAGCGTGCATGATCACGCGGCGCGCCCCGCAGTGACACCAAGGCGCTGTCGCTGCCGTCGGCTGGTGAACCGTGACGCTCCATGACGGAGATCAACATCCGACGGGTGTCCTCTGAAAAGGCAACTTCCACTGCGCCGGTCTTGCTGGTGTGCGTCGCCCCAATGAAGAGTTTCCGATACTTCCGTCCGCCTTCATAGGAAACCGGCAAAGCCAACAGCAACTTGCGTCCGTCCCGATCCACGATGACGACCCCGATGCTGCCGCCGTCGAGGTAATCGCCCGTGCTGACCGACTGGTAAGGAGTGGCAAGCTCACGAAGGCTCGGATGCACTCGGCCCATATCGTAGCTGGCCGTAGGCCACAAGAGGGCCACCACCGCCAGAATGGCGAGGATCACGACCAAGATGATGAGCGTCTTTCGCATGGTTTCCGCTCCGGCCGACGGCCATCCATCCGACGTCGGGACCACTAGTCCCGGAGTGTCGGATGCGCGCGGTTGGGTTGCTTCCTTCTCCGGAGCAAACTGTCTAAGGCAACTCAGGAAAGCCTCAAAGCCCGGCTGCTCAACCTCGTAGTCGAAAATCACTCGTGGAAAGTTGGTGCCAGGCAGTCGGAAACGCACGCACGGCGCATCATCGGACCTGCGTGG
>JAIXZE010000383.1 GCA_027489875.1 Verrucomicrobiales bacterium | reverse complement strand
GCCGGGCCGCGACCATGGTCGACGGTGATGATGAAGGTGGTCTTGTCGCGGTATTGGGGCATGGACTGGCAGAGTTCCCAGAGGCTGGCGAGGAAGCGGTCGAACTCCTGGGTTGCGCGCAGGTAACGCTCGTACGCGCCTTCGTGAGCCCAGTCGTCCGTTTCACCGAAGGAGACGTAGAGCGCACGCGGCTTCATTTCCTTGAGGGCGTGGCGCGCGGCGTAGTTGACGAAGGTGTCGAGCAGGACGCCGCTCCACACGGTGCGACCGTGTTCGACCATCTCGGTGAGCGCCTCGGGAACCTCCATGCGCCGGGTGCCGGGTGGGACGTCGAATCCGGACCAGATCGGAATGCCCGAGCGCGGTCCGTTGAGGATCCACGGAAGCACGTCCCAGTTGATGGCGGCGGCCACCTTGCCGCGATAAGCGGGGAGCGTGTTGAGCCACTCGAAGACGTTCGTGTTGACGTTGAGGTTCTTGTCGTTGCTGTTGATCGCGGGGTCGGCGATCCCGGTCAGGAACTCGTTATAGCCCGGGTAGGAGAAGTTGTGGCCGTTGGAAACCCGCACGAGCGAGCCCTTCTCGCGGTTTCCCCAGACCTGGCCGCGCTTCGCGACGGTTCCCCACAGGAAGGGCATCAGCAGCGCGCGACGCTCCTCCGGCGTGTCCCGCCAGAGCTTCTTCCGGACGGCGTTGGTGTCGGAGATGTTGCCATACACCTTGCTGATCATGGGTTCATCGACGCCCTGGAAGACTTCGTTCCAGCGGAGGCCGTCGGTGGTGATCAGGATGACGTTCTCCGCCTTCGCCGCGGCCGTCGACTGGGCGCGGGCCCGAGCGGTGAGGCCGAGGCCAGAAAGGAGGCAGAACAGCAGGATAAAGGCACGGGTGCGCTTCATGCCCCATGGAAACGTGCGAGGTCCCCGACGGCGAGGAAAACTCTGGTGACAAATGGGAAGGATGGGGAGGGATCAGTCCGATCAGTCCGATCGGACTGATCAGACTGATCCGACGGATCCTGAGGAGGGCGCGGGCGCTTCCCGCCGGCGCTGGAGGCCGGCAAACAGGACGTAGACCATGGGGATGACGATCAGGGTGAGCACGGTGGAGGTGACCATGCCGCCGACGACGGCGACGCCCATGGGACGCCGGGATTCGGCGCCGGCTCCGAAGCCGATGGCGATGGGGAGGATGCCGGCGACGGTGGAGAGGGCGGTCATGAGGATGGGACGCAGGCGGACCAAACCGGCCTGGACCATCGCCTCGACGGGGTCGACGCCTTTGTCGGCCTGTTGGTTGGCGTACTCGACGAGGAGGATGGAGTTCTTGGTGACGAGGCCGAGGAGGAGGACGACGCCGACCTGCGAGAACAGGTTCCAGTTCATGGAGGGCAGGACGGGGATCGTGCCGGTGAGGCCCAGTTGGTGCAGGAGGAGGAGGGAGCCGAAGGCACCGATGAGCGCCAGGGGAACGGCGAGGATGACGGTGAAGGGGTGGATGAGGCTCTCGAACTGCGCGGCGAGCGTCATGTAGACGATGATCAGGGCGAGACCGAAGATCCACCACACCTCGGTGTTGGCCTCGCGGAGGTCGCGGGCTTCGCCGGTCCAGGCGTAGGTGGTTCCCGCGGGCAGGGAGGTGGCGAGGTTTTGTTCGGCGAGTTCAACCACGGTTCCGAGGGGAACCCCCGGCAGGGGCGAACCCGAGATGGTGGCGGCGCGCAGTCGGCCATAGTGATTGATGGCGTTGGGCGCGGCACCGGTCTCGCGGGTGACGAGGCTGGAAAGCTGAATGAGTTCCCCGCGGATGGAACGTACGAAGATCTTGTCGAGATCCTGGGGCGTGAGGCGTGAGGCGCGTTCGAGCTGGGCGATGACCTGGTATTCCTTGCCCGAGACCTTGATGCGGGAGAGGTCGAGTCCGCCGAAGAGGATCTGGAGGGTGCGCGAAATGTCCTGGATGGTGACGCCGAGGGAGGCGGCGCGCTGGCGATCGATCCCGATGCGGACCTCGGGTTTGTTGACCTCGTAGGAGACCCGGATGTTCTGGAGGACATTGGAGCCGCGGGCGTCCTTGAGTTGGCGGAGTTGGTTGGCGACGTCGCCGGCGGTGCGGTTGAGGCCTTCGAGGTCCTGGTTCTGGACGACGAGTTCGAAGGGGGCTCCGAAGGAACGGCCGATGGCCTTGGGAATGTTCGGAATGGCGAGGCCGCCCTCGACCTGGCCGATGAACTTCGAGCGGAGGCCGCCGGGTCCGTTCACGATTTCCTGGATGGATCGGCGTTTGCCGTCGGCGAGCGTGGCAAAGAGGATGCCGGACGTGGCCTGGCCGGGGCCGGAGAATCCCGGGGCGACGATGGCGGCGTACGCGACGATCTCGGGGACCTCCTGGACGAAAGCTTCCATCTTGCGGAGTTGCCGGTCGGTGAACTCCGCGGTGGAGCCGTTGGGCGTGACCATGAAGCAGAACAGGCGGCCCTTGTCCTCTTCGGGGAGGAAGTCCTTCTCGAGCTTCTGGAAGAGCGGGTAGACGAGGCCGCCGGAGAGTACGAGCAGGCCGACGACGAGCACCACCGCCGCGGAAAACCGGATGGGTCCGGGTAGGTTCCCGACAGGGCGGACCATGGCTTGGGCCAGGTGGACACAGGGACGGAGCATCCGTGCGTAGGCGTTGCTGAGACCGTCGAAGATGCGTTCGAGGGTGTTGTAGAGGACGCCGTGCTTCTCACGTTGGATGGGCTTGAGGATGCGGGCAGCCAGGGCGGGGGAGAGGGTGAGTGCGACGATGGCGGAGATCACCACGGACCCGGCGACCGCGACGGCGAATTCGATGAAGAGGCGTCCGGTCTGGCCGGACTGGAAGGCGAGCGGCAGGAACACCGCTACGAGCGAGAGCGTGATGGCGATGATCGCGACGCTGATCTCCTCCATGGCCTTGTAGGCGGCCTGCATTGGAGCCATGCCTTCCTCGATGTGCCGGTGGATGGCTTCGAGCACGACGATGGCGTCGTCGACCACCACGCCGATCGCCAGCACGAGGGCGAGCATGGTGAGGATGTTCACCGAGTAACCGAAGGCGTGGAGGATGGCGAAGGTGCCGATGATGGACACCGGGATGGCGACCGTTGGGATCAGGGTGGCCCGGAGGTTCCGCAGGAAGATGAAGATGATGAAGACCACCAGCAGGAACGCGATGAGCAGCGTTTCCCAGACTTCGTCGACGGCCTTCTCCACATAAACGGATTCGTCGTAGGTGGCGGTCAGTAGGATCCCGGCCGGGACCTGGTCGCGCAGTTGGGCGACCTGCGCCTTGATGCCCTTGGCGACCGCGACGGTGTTGGCCTTGGATTGCTTCACCACGCCAACAAACACGGTGGGCTTGCCCATGGCGCGGGCCACGGTGCGGTAATCTTCCACGCCGGCCTCGGCACGGCCGATGTCGCGCAACCGGACCACCGAGGTGCCGTCGGCGCGGATGGAAAGCTCGTTGAATTCGTCGGCGGACTTCAGTTCGCCGCGGGTGAGGATCGTCATTTCGCGGTCGAGGTTCTCGACGCGGCCGGAGGGGAGTTCGACGTTCTGTTCGCGGAGGGCGCGCTGGACGTCGAGGACGGTGACCTGGCGGGCAGCCATCCGTTCGGAGTCGAGCCAGAGCCGCATGGCGAAGCGTTTCTCGCCGCCGATGATGATCGACGAGACGCCGCTGACGGTCTGGAAGCGCGGTTTGACGGTGCGTTCGGCGATGGTGCTGAGTTCGAGCGGCGAGTGGCGGTCGCTGTTCATGGCGACCCACAGGACGGCCTGGGCGTCGGCGTCCTGCTTGGCGACAACCGGCTCAAGGATGTCCTCGGGAAGGGCACCACGCACGCGGCTGACGCGGTCGCGGACATCCTGCGCCGCGAGATCGATCTGGCGGTCGAGATCGAACTCGATGGTGATGTTCGAGACCTGTTCGCGGCTCTCGGAGGTGAGGGTGCGGATGCCCTCGATGTTGTTGATGGCTTCCTCCAGACGCTCGGTGACCTCGGTCTCCACGACCTGGGCGTTGGCTCCTGGATAGACCGTCGTGACGGAGACGATCGGCGGGTCGATGTCGGGCAATTCGCGGACGGGAAGCTTGCCGAGCGAAATGATGCCGAAGAGCACCAGCGACAGATTGAGCATCGTCGCCAGGATCGGCCGCTGGATGGAAACGCGACTGAGGAACATGAGGGGTCGGGTGGAAGCCGCGGGTTCAGTCGAGGTAAGGCGCGGAGGAAGCCGCCGGACCGAAGCGCACGGGCGCTCCCGGGAAGAGCTTCTGGTGGCCTTCGACGACGACGATCTCGCCGTTGGTCAGGCCGGACAGGATCTCGACGCGGCCGGCGAGCCGGATGCCTACCCGGACGGGGCGCATGACGACGTTGGTCTGCGGCGTGACGACGAAGACGGAGACGAGGTCGCCGCTGGCGAGCAGGGCGGGCTCGGGAATCACGAGGGCGCGGTCGCGCAGTTGGATGGAGAGGTCGAGCTTGGCGAACATCCCGACGCGCAACCGGCCTTCGGGGTTGGGGACGCGCGCCTTGACGAGTGCCGTACGGGTATTGGGGTCCAGTTGGGGCGCGATGAAGTAAACCTCGCCCTCGAACTCGTCCTTGGGGAAGGCGTCCACGCGGAAGCGGATCTTCTGACCGAT
>JAIXZE010000196.1 GCA_027489875.1 Verrucomicrobiales bacterium | reverse complement strand
CGTCAGCACGGCCGTGCCCAGCAGGGTCACGGCCGACCAGAACACCCGGTTGCTGAGTCGTAGGAGCATGCCGTTCATTCAACGTCGTGGAGCGGCCGGAAAGGCTTGGACCGAAGCCGTGCCCGGCCATCCCGCCTTCGACGGGATCGGTCGGTTCCGCAGGGTCGCTTCCGTTTCAATGCGGTCTTCATTCATTCAGCGAGCCACATGTTTTCATAACGCCACAGATAGACCGGATGCGGCACATCACCACGCAGTCGGGGATGGCGGATGATCGGATCCCGTTGGTGGTAGAGGGGGACCCACGGCGCATCCTGCATCACGATCGACTCTGCCTCCCGGAAGAGCCGCAGTCGAACAGCCGGGTCGAAACTGTCACCCGCCTCGGCAAGGCGGCGGTTGACCTCCGGGTTGCTGTAGAAGGCCAGGTTGTTGCAATCCTGGTCGGTGATCCGATCGCCGTTCAGCAGCACATCCAGGAAATTGCTGGGGTCGGGGTAGTCCTGCGACCAGCTCCAGATGCCGCACGCCACCTGACGGCGACTGCGCGCCTTCACCTCGAACGCGGATTGGTTGATGCCTTCCAACTGGACCTCGATCCCCACTGCGCGGAGTTCCTGTTGCATGCCTTCCGCCAGGCGTTTGTCGATCGCGCGCGCGTTGATGAACCACAGGCCGGTCTTGAATCCGTTCGGCAAGCCGGCCTCGCGCAGCAACGCCCGGGCCTTGTCCGGGGAATATTCGTAGACCGGCAATCCGGGATTGGTCCATGGCATGGAGGGCGGGACGACGCTGTCGGCGGCGACCGCGAGTCCGCCGGCTAGTTGCATCAGGCGACGCTTGTCGATCGCGTGGTTCATGGCCCGACGCACCCGTGGGTCGTCGAACGGCTTCACCTCGGTATTGAGGAAGAGGTAGCCCGTGTTTACTGAAGTCACCCAGTGCAACGAGGAACGCAGTCCCGGATCACGCTCATGCCTCAGCGCGGACACGGCGTCTGCCTTGGTCCGGTCGATTTCCCCGCGCTCGACCATCATCACACGCAGCGACACATCGCCTCCGAACTGGACGTCGACCGAATCCACCCAACCCTCGGTGCCGGAGTACTGCGGATTACGCTCGAACCGCCAGCGCACGTCCCGGCGCCACTCCCTGACCTGATAGGGTCCGGACCCGATCAGGTGGGATCGGAAGTTGGCACCCTGTTGGCGGACAATGTCGCGCGGCAGCGCCGACGCGAACATCATCGTCAGCATGTAGCGGAACGTGAACGAAGGTTTCGCGAGTTCGATGACCAGCGTCCGCGGGTCCGGAGCGCGCAAGCCGGTGACGTGGGCTGCCGTTCCTTCCGTGAACTCCTTCGCCCCCGCGACATCCATGAAATAGGACTGGCCCACCGAGCCCGTTCGCGGGTCGAGGATCCGTTCCAACGAGAACACATAGTCCTCGGCTTCCACTTCGCGGCCGTTGGAGAAGCGCACGCCCGGCTTCAGGTGGAACGTGTAGGTGGTGCCGTCCGGGGAGATGTTCCAGTCGCTCGCCTGATCCGGGACGAGGCGCGTGCCCGTGGCGTCGAAGTCGATCAGGCCGCGGAAGAGCAGCTTCTGGAGCGGTATCGAATCACCGTCGAATCCGATGGCCGGATCGAGCGATCGCCAGTCCTGCGGGAACCACAGTCGCAGCGTACCGCCCCGACGGGGTGTTTCGGCGGCCGGGAGGGAAGTGGCGGTGAACAGAAGCAGGAACAGGAGGATCTGCGAAGCACGCGCAGGGAAGGTCGGCCGAGGCGCGGGAGCCGTGCCCACCGCGCTGGTCCTTGCCGCGATATGTGAACGAGTCCTCATTCCCTTCGTTTCGGATCGAGCACTTCCTGCAAGCCCTGCCCGAGCAGGTTGAACGCGAGGACGGTGAGCACGATGGCGGTGCCGGGCAGGATGACCAGGTGCGGCGCGGTGATGAAGTAGGGCTGGCCGTCGGTGATCATGGAGCCCCAGGTGGGCGCGGGTGCGGGCACCCCGATGCCGAGGTAGCCCAAGCCGGCTTCGAGCAGGATGGTGCTCGCCGTCAGCATGACGGCCATCACGAGGATGGTCGGCAGGATGTTGGGCAGGATGTGACCGAAGATCAGTCGCGCGTCCGAAGCCCCGAGCGCGCGGGAGGCGAGGATGAACTCGCGTTCCTTGACGCTCAGCACCTGCGCGCGGATCACCCGCACCATGCCGGGCCAGCAGACGAGGCCGATGATCACAAACAGGCTGACCATGCCCCGCTGCAACTTCACATCGAGCCAGTGCCATGGCAGTCCCGTGGGATGCAGGTGCAGGACGCGTCCGTCCATCACGCCGGCAAACGCGACTGCCAGCAGGATGGCCGGCAGGGTCATGTTCATCTCGGTGAAGCGCATCAACAGCAGGTCCAGTTTCCCGCCGTGGAATCCGGCGATCACCCCAACGACCACACCGATCAGTGTCGCGGTGAGCATTCCCGCCACGCCCACGGTGAGGGACACCCGGGTGCCGAAGACGACGCGGCTGAAGACGTCGCGCCCGAGATAGTCCGTGCCGGCGATGAACTCGCGGCTGGCCCGAAGCGGCATGCCAGCCTCGTCGAGGCCGTTGGGGAATTGTTGGATGGGATCGCGCAGCAGGCCGGCCTTGACCCAGAGCGGGGCGGTGAGCGCCGCCAGGATCAGAAGGACGAGCAGGCATCCACCGGTGAGGACAAGTCGGTTCCGGAGAGCTGCGCCCAGCAGGCCTTGAGATTCAGATGCGGACATCGAGGGCTTCGCGTTCACCAGCCAATGCCCGCGACGGTGCGGGACGGGGTGGTGCTTTGCGACCGCGAAAATGGGGTCACGCCGGATCCATGTCTTTTGGTCATGGAGAAGGACTCGCGCAGAGGCGCGGAGACGCGGAGGGGTTTAGGATAACGGGGCCCAGGGCGTTGCCCTGGGCTGGCTTGGGTTGCCCCTTCGGGGCGTGGGGAAGGGGAACCTGGAGTCCGGGGTTGTGCATCTTGGGTACGCCGGAGGCGTTGAAGCGGGTAGCCCGGGGTGCGAAGCAACCCCGGGTCGTGAGAACTCAAGTGGACGCCTACCCCGGCAGGGGTTGCAGATTCCCGAATCTTCGCACCCCTCCGGGGTGCGGATTCCAAAGGGACGCCCTTTTCCCCGGGTGCGTGCTTCGCACGACCCGGGGCTATCGGCTTCAACGCCTCCGGCGTGCGGACTCCGCCGTATCCATGCGATGGTAGTCTCACGCGGAGCCGCGGAGAGCGCGGAGGGGCGGAGGGGTTTAGGACAACGGGAGTTGGGAAGCCCTTTCAGGGCGGGCGCATCTTGACACTGCCCCCTTGAGGAAAGAATGCGGGGTGGCGATGTCCTCATCGCCATTGGGAACGGCTTTGGAACGGCGACGAGGACGTCGCCACCCCGTTCCGTGCGGGGGCAGTGTCAGGATGCGCCCTTTCAGGGCTTGGGTGTCATTGCGTGGTTCCAAACATTGCCGGAGGACGGCAGGGTGGGACGCATGACGAGCGTGTGGAAATGGGCGGTGGCGATCGGGGGCGTCGCGTTGGTGTCCGGATGCGTGGTTGGAAACCGCGGGCGGACCCAGTTGAAGGAGCTTTCGGAGACGTTCGTGGAGTCGCACTTTGCGATGCGCCCGATGGAGGCGGTGGCGTTGGGGTGGCATCAGTACGATGGGAAGTTCGTCGTGCCGACACGCGAGGTGATGGTGTCGGAGCGGGCGCGCCTGGAGCGATATGATCATGCTTTCCGGGCGGTGGATGTGAGTGGGTTGGGTGCATCGGAGCGACTCGACCTGGAACTGCTGAAACTGGTGGTGGCGCGGGAGCGCTGGTCCGTCGAGGTGCAGCGGAACTGGACGCGCAACCCGATGATGTACGCGGGGTGGATGGATGTGAGCTTCTATTTGAAGCGGGATTTCAAGCCGTTGAAGGAGCGGGTGGCGGACATGACGGGAATCCTGGTGCAGGCCCCGGCGGTGTTCGCGGCGGGACGGACGAATCTCGGGGTGGTGCTGCCGCGGCCCTTCGTGGAGACGGCGATCGATGTGGCTTTGGGAACGGCTTCGTTCCTGGAGAAGGATGTCCTCGCCGAGGCGCGCAAGTGCGGCGATCCGGCGGTGCAGGGAGCCTTCGAGAAGGCGAACCGGGTGGCCGTCGACGAATGCCGCGCCTTCGCCGAATGGCTGAAGAAGGAACGGTTGCCCGTGGCCGATGGATCCTTCGCGGTGGGGCGCGACGGCTTCGCGGAGATGCTGCGGGCCGAGGGTGTCACCGAGACCCCGGAGGAGATCCTGGAGATGGGGTTGCAGGAATTGAAGCGGGAGCAGGCCCGCTTTGATGCGGCAGCCAAGGAGATCGATCCGACCCGTCCAGCCGCGGACGTCTACAAGGCGATCCAGAAGGATCATCCGACGGCGGCGGGGTTGATCGAGGATACGCGAAGGAACCTGGAGGTGATCCGGTCGTTCGTGATCGATCGGAAGCTGGTGACCATCCCGAGCGAGGTGCGGGCACGGGTGGCGGAGACCTTGCCTCCGTTCCGTGCGACAAGCTTCGCATCGATGGATACTCCGGGGCCGTTCGAGACGAAGGCGACGGAGGCGTACTATTACGTGACACCGGTGGAACCCGAATGGCCCGCGGCGCAGGCGGAGGAATGGTTGTCGGCGTTCAACTACTACACGACGGATGTGGTGAGCATCCACGAGGCGTACCCGGGGCATTACGTGCAGTTCCTGGCGCTGAATGCGTCGAAGGCGACGACAGTGCAGAAGATCTTCCCGTTCTATTCCTTCGTGGAGGGGTGGGCGCATTACACGGAGCAGATGCTGATCGAGGCGGGATTCATGCAGCCGCAGGATCCGGCCCGGGCGAGCGCGGCGGAACGGGTGAAGGCGGCGAAGTATCGGTTGGCGCAGTCGGATGAGGCATTGCTGCGGCTTTGCCGGTTGTGCTGCGCGATCCAGTTGCACTGTTCCGGGATGACCGTGGACGAGGCGACGGCATTCTTCCGGGAGCATTCCCATTACGCGGAGAAGCCGGCGCGTAGCGAGGCCACGCGCGGGACGTATGATCCCGGGTATTTGTATTACACGCTGGGGAAGCTGCAGATCCTCAAGCTGCGCGAGAAGGCGCGGCAGCAGTTGGGCGATCGGTTCGATGCGCT
>JAIXZE010000140.1 GCA_027489875.1 Verrucomicrobiales bacterium | reverse complement strand
TGGAGCCCGTCATCGGCGAACGTTTCTATCCAGAGCCGGGCGGGCTCTTGAAGGTGGGCGGGTTCGAGCGGATGCAATTCTTCGTTCGGATCGACGCAGCCCCAGGTGAAGCGGAGTTCATGGCGAGCGGAGGATTGGATGCGAGCAAGGCGGCGTGGCATCGGGTCGTGAGCGAGCACTGCACGCCCCGAGAGCGGCACATGCGCCTCGGTCCCGGCTCGGAGACCGTCCATCATCGGGAGTTGGAGGTGATCGTTCGTGTCGATCTGCCGGGTGATGGGCAGGCGTCGGTGTGGACCGAGTTCAGGGATGAGGATGGGGGTGTGCTCCGACGCCGCTATGCGCTGCTTCAATCGGAGGGAGTCTGGTTGATCGACCAGCACTATCGGATGGCTGATGGCGTGGAGATGTCTGAGATCTAGGGAGGGTGGGGCGTCCCGTGCCCGCCCTCGCCGCAACGCGGCGCACGGCGGTAGCCCAGGGTGGAGCGTAGCGGAACCCTGGGTCACCCCATCCCATGACACTCGCCCCAACGGGGCGAACGGTGACCCCACGCACCCTGTTCCGTGTGCCCTTTCAGGGCACAGAAGACTTTGTGTGGCGTGTTCCCCGGGGTTCCACCCCGGGCTTTCACCGTTTGCCCCTTCGGGGCACGAGCACGGTACGCCGAAGCTACTGGCAACTGGGGACTGGCGACTGGGAACTCTGCGTCAGGCCAATCCGCGCCAGCGGCGGAGGAGCCATTCGGTGCTGATCAGGCCGAGGGCGGTGAGGAGCCAGGGGAGCTTGTCCCAGAGGGGGGTGCGACGGAGTTCCTCGGTGGGCGGCGGGAGCTTGGCGAGGGTGGCGCCGAGATTGTCGGGCGGGGTGGTGGCGACATCGAAGGCCGTCCCGCCGGAGGCGCGGGCGATCGAAGCCATGATGTCCGGTCGGGCACGCAGGTCGGCGAGTTCGCGGTCGATCACTTCGCTGACGAGGAGTTGTCGGTCGTCGCCGAGGCGGTTGCTGCGGATGGTGGCGACGGCGGAAAGGATGTGGGTGCCGACCGATGGCATGGGAATCGTGGCACGGTAGGCACGCGAGGCGGCGTCGTAGCGGGCGGTGGCCACGAGGTTGCTGAGGCCGCCCGTGGAGAGGAAGAGGGAGACCTCGGCGTTGGGCACGTCGCGCTGGGCGGTGTCGCGGATGCGGACCGTGGCGGTGACGGAATCGCCGGGAGAACCATAGCCCTGGGAGAGTTCAAGGACGACCGGTTGGTTGGTGCGGCCGGACTTGCCGGCGGCGAGCCAGCGGACGGCGTTGACCCAGAACGAGCGGTAGTAACGGGAGTCGCAGTTGTCCTCGTCGAAGCCGCGGTCGCGTCGGATGGGTTCGCCCCAGAGCGTCTCGAAGTCGCGTCCCCAGGAGCGGGTGGTGTCGGAGGTGAACGCCATGGTGCGGCCGCGTCCGGACTGCTGGACGGCGAGGAGGATCACGCCATCGTCGCCGGTGCCGAGGACGGTGGCGCCCGGTTTGGCGCGTTCGACGCGGTTGTAGCCGTAGAGGGTGGGGAAGCGTTCGGTCCAGATGCGTCGGGTGTTCTCGGGTGTGCCGCCGATGTTCACGAGCGGATGGGACCAGGCGTTGGCGGGGACGCGGAGTTGGGTGGGGGTGGCCTCGTTGTCGTAGGCACCTTCCATGGCGAGCGGGATGATGCGGTCGAGGACGGTCTTGTGGTAACCGCCGCGGCCGAAGGCGGAATTGCCGCCGATCATGACGAAGCCGCCGCCGTGCTGCTCGACGAGGCGGGCGATGAAATCGAGTTGGTTGGTGGTGAAGGATTCGCGACGGATGTCGGAATGGATGACGACGTCGTACTCGAGGAGTTTCTCCAGGGACTGCGGGAATCCCTCGGTGGGATGTTCGACGGGGAAGGCGCGTTCGCCGGTGGCGGGGTCGGCGTCGACGGTGTTGAGGTATTGGCCGTTGTTGCCGAACTGGCGGTAGAGGACGCGGACCTTGATGCCGGGATCGGACTGGAGGGCGTCCTTCAGGTACTTCCACTCGGGCATGGGGCTGGAGGCCTGTTGCGGCGTGCCTTCCATGTAGAGGACGCGGAGGGAGGGATCGACGACCTCGAGGGCGAACTTGCGCTGGTTGTTGGCGGCGAGCCATTCGCCCGCCTGCTGGCTGGCGACGACCTCGAAGACCTGGAAGCCCTTACCGCGCGGGGTGAATTCGAGTTCGACGGGTTGGTTGGAACCATTGAGGCGGAGGGATCGGACGGCGAGGACGTCCTTTCCGCGGCGGATCTGGAGGGTGACGTTGGAACCCTTGAAGCCGGGCGAACGGAGTTCGAGGGCGACCTTCGTGGGGGCGTCGTTGGCGGCGGAACGTCGGACCTGGAGTTGTTCCAGGATGACGTCGCGCATCTCGTTCGTGGTTCCGGTGGAAATGGTGTGGATCGGAATTCCGCGTCGGCGGAACTGTCGGGCGGCGGCCTCCGGTGACTGTGAGGTGGTCTCGATGCCGTCGGAGACGAGCAGGATCCCGGAGAGCGAGTCGTCGGCGGGCGCGGCAAGGAGGCTGCCGAGGGCTCCGGCGATGGCGGAGACGGAACCGGTGGGGCTGAGGGGGACGTTGTTGGAGGGGCGGCGCAGGGCGTCGCTGAAGGTCAGGGACGCGATCTCCACGCCCTTGGGGAGACCGCGGATGACGTGGCGGTCGGCCCACGCCCGGGCCGCGGCGAGGCGACCGCCGGGGACATCGACGGTGGCCATGCTCTGGGAGGTGTCGAAGACGACCGCAAGGCGGGCCTTGTGGGGGTGGAGGATCTTCCGGACGTGATTCGGATCGAGCAGGCAGACGACGAGTCCGGCGATGGCGAGGAGGCGGAGGAGGGTGCAGGCGGTGCGGACGACCGCTCCGGCGCGTCCGCGGGCGAAGGCGTAACTGAGGGCGATGGCGATCGCGCCAGCGGCACCCAGGCCGATGAGCCAGCGCCAGTCCGGGGGATGGGTGAACTCGGTCATGGGACGGTCATTCGGCGCGGCTGAGGCGCTTGAAGTAGTCGGAGATGGGGGCCTCGTAGCGGAGGGGAGCTTCCTCGGCGGAGACGTCGGTGAGGGTGGCGCGGCCTTCGAGGAGGCGTTGGATGGCGGCGATGGAGGACTGGATGCCGGCGCCGGAGTTGGCACCGGCAGCGGCGGCAGCCCCGGGGTTCTGGGAGCGCATGGCCTGTGCGGCCTGCTTCATCTGGGCCGCGGTCTTCTGCAGGGATTGGCCCGGGTTGTGTCCCGGACGCTGGCCCTGGGAAAGGGCGCGGTTGAGGCGCTCCGCGAGCTGCTGGGCTTGCTGGGAGAGGGCTTCCTGCTGGGGAGCGAGGGTGGGGAGGGGGGGTGGCTTCTGGGACGTAGGGGACGGCGGATCAGACGGATCAGTCTGATCAGTCTGATCGGACTGATCTTTCCCGGAGCCCTTGCCCTGGCCTTCGCCTTTGCCCTGGCCCTCGCCCTTGCCCTTGCCCTCGCCCTTGCCCTCGCCCTTGCCCTGGCCCTCGCCTTTGCCCTGGCCTTCGCCTTTACCCTGATCTTCAGCCTTGGCCTGGCCTTCGCCTTGGGCGGGGGATTGGCTTTCGGCTTGGTCGTGGCGGTCGTTGCCGGGTGGGGTCTGGGCGGCCTGGGCATCGGCGGCGGCCTGGGCGGCGGCGGCGAGTTGGGCCTGGGTCTCGGCCATGGCTTCGAGCTGCTGGAGGGCGGCTTCGAGGGCCTGGAGATTGGGGTCTTCTTCCTTCTTCTTCTGGATCTCCTCGAGGACGACACGCACGGCGGGGGGCGGGGGCGGTTCGTTGGAGGGTTGGGCAAGACTGGGCATGCGCGTGGGCAGGTTCTGCAGCTGGGGCATGGCCCGGATGGTCTGGTACAGCTCGGCGAGGGCCCCTTCCTCGGGCGGGATGGAATCGGCGCGGCTGGCGCGATCGAGCTGGGTGGCGGCCTTCTCCATCTGGGTGATCGCAGACTTCATGTGCGCCTGGGCTTCGGCGGGCGCGTTGTTGTCGGCGAGGGCGGATTCGTACAGGTGGGCGAATTCGAGGGCGTCACGCTCGCGTTGGGCGAGTTCCTTGAACTTCTCGGGCTTGGCTCCGGCGGCGAGGGCGGCGGTGTCGGCGATGATCTGCTTCTGGATGGTGAGCAGGTTGACCTTCTCGCCCTTGCCCTGCGACTTGGGCTTGGGGCCGGCGTTGGATTCCTTGTCGGTGATCTCGATGAAGTACGTGGGCGAACGGCCGATGCCCGGGCCGTCGAAGTCGTTGTTGTCGCGGGCCTCGGCGTGGTAGGCGACGAGTTCGTAATCGCGGAGCTGGAGTGGGGCGAGGGCGAGTTGGGCGGAGGCGGTGAGCTTGCCGTCCTTGAAGGCACCGAGGGGAACCGCGACGGAGCGCTCGGGCGTGCCGAGCTTGTGGAAGACGAGCTGGATGGAAGCGATGCCGAAGTCGTCGGTGGCCTCCATCACGAGGGGGACCGAGTTGGTGGCGGTGGCGCGGATGTCCTGGCCGGGCTGGGTGAAGTCGATCTTCGGCGCTTCGTCGCGGAGGGCGCGGATGGTGTGGATCGAACGGTCGAGGCTGGAGCGTCCGCGGGCGTCGGTCAGCACGATGGCGTAGGCGTTGTCGTTGGTGATCGAAAGGTCGGTCGTCCAGAGCTGGTTGGTGAGGTGGCGCAGGGGCAGGGCGGTGCCGTTGGTGAACTGGAGCGAGGCGCTGCCGAGGGGGACGTTGGCGTCGATGCGGAAGACGGCGCGGGTGCCGCGCAGTGTGGTGATGGCTGGCCCCTTCTGTTCGGTGGCCGGGAGGCGGGTATAGGCCGGCGGAGTCAACCGGATGGCGAGGTCGCGGACCTCGGGCGGCGTGAAGGCGGTGAGGGTGAACTCCGGGGAAACGGCATCCCCGGCGGCGATCCGCCAACGCAAGGACTGGGTGACGCGGAAGCTGTGGGGGGCGGTGCGGTCGGGCAGGACGGGAAGCGGAGCCGATTGCCAGACGTTGGAGCCTGCGGGCAGGAACTGGAATTCGGCCTTGGCCGGAATGCGGCCGGCGAAGCGGTTGGTCAGGGAGAACTCGGTGCCGATGGCGAACTCGCCGTTGCCGAGGCCGGGTTGGATGCGGGTGAGGCTGGCCTTGGACCAGGGAGCGGCGGCACGCAGCAGCGAGGTGGCACCGCCGGGAGCGAAGAGCGCAAATCCGAGCATCGCCGCCAGAGTTCCAGCAAAGGCGAGCCCGAGGGGCAGCACGAGCCGACGGGCGTACGGAACCGAAGTGGTCGAGAGGTTCACGGCCGCGCGGGACTGAAGGGCTGCGGCGATCTCGGGTTCGTATTCCTTCGTGGGTTTGCGTGCGCCGGAGAGGTACTCGGCGGCGGTGGAGATCTCGCATCCGAACTCAGGTCGGGCGGCCTCGACATCGCGGGCGGCTTCCTCGAGTCGGGTGGATTCGCGGCGCATCCGGGTGATGCGGACGGCTCCGGCGACGAGGGCCGCGAGCCAGAGGGCAAGCCCGATCCAACGGGCGGCGGGCGGGAGGGAAACGGTGAAGTCGAGGACGGCGAGCGCGAGCAGGACCGCGACGACGGCCGCGAGCGTGGCGAAGAGGGTGCGGTTGCGTCGGGCGCCGTCCTTCTGGCGGATGGCGGCTTCGAGTTGGTGGCGCGCGGATTCCGGTGAGGGGTTCATGGCAGGTCAGGTGTTCGACCGGTTGGCGACAAAGGTTTCGACGAAGAGCAGGGCGATCGCGCCCATCAGGAGGAGGCGCCAGTACTCACGCCGGTTCTGGTCGGAGCCGAAGAGGGTGCCGGCGAGGCTGGGTTCGGCCGGAGATGCCTTGCGGACGAGAAGCTGGCTGAAATCGGCGGCGCGGATGCCGGAGAGGTCCGACTCGACGGCGGGGACGTGGGCTGCGAGTTCGTGGACGGTGGCCCCGGCGGCGTCGCGGAGGCGGTGGACCCCGGGGAGTTCGGGTTCGAAATGCCATTCGCCGCGTGGGCCGACCAGCGTGTTGGTTTCGCGGCCATCCGGCAGGATGAGGGTGAGGTGCGTGTCGACCGGGCCAAGGTTGTCGAGGGTGGCCTCGGAGCCGATGGTGGCGGTGCTGCCGGAGACGAGGAGACGGTCGTCGGTGCGGGCGGCGAGGTGGCGCGCGATGCCGTGGATCCAGGGGACGAAGGTCTTGTGCTTGGGCCAGTCGGACCAGGCGGTGTCGGAGGAGGTGTTGACGAGCAGGGTCCGTCCGGCACCGAGGCTGCGGGTGAGGACGGCGGGGACGCCGTCGTCGAAGCGGGCGAGCACGGCGGCACCGGGAGCGGGCTGGAGGCTGAAGCGGGCGAGGAACTCGGGCACGGCGAGGTTGCCGCTGTTGGCCGTGCGGAAGGCATCGAAGACGGCGGAGGTGCGGATGGCTTCGGCGAGCCGCCAGGGGTTGCCGGATTCGGCGGCCTCGGTCTGCAGGATCTGCGCGGGAAGGAGGTCGGCGAAGGCGGAATTGAATCCGGCCGGGGTGGCCTCGGTACCGAGGAAGAGGGCGACGCCGCCGCCGGCACGCACGAACCGGCCGATGGCTTCGGCGGCACCAGCGGGCAGGGAGCGTTGGGCGGGGAGGAAGAGGGCGTCGAACGGGAGGCGTTGGGTGGGATTGGTCGACGCGGTGGGGAGCGAGCCGGGGATGACGAGGCGGGCGGCGAGTTGGGCGAGATCCGTATTCTCGACGCGGAACCGTCCCGTTCCGGCGGCGGGAGTGCCGAGGTTGGGATCGAGGGCGGCGGTGAGGAAGAAGGACTGTTCCTGGAAGGAGCGGACGCCACGGCGGCCTTCGGCGACGAGGACGCGGAGCGGCGGAGGAACGATGAAGGCGAGATGCCGGCGGTTGTCGGCGGCGAGGGCGTCGCGGGAGTTCAGGCGGAACTCGGCGTGGTGCCAGCCTTCGGGGAGGTTGGGGAGGGCGATCTCGATGTTGGTCGAGGCACCCGCGCGGAGGGCGATGGAGCGCGTCAGGAGGGATTTGTCGTCGACGAGCAGTTCGACTTCGGCGGCGGGGGCGTCCTCGTCGCCGAGGTTTGCGAGGGTGGCGAAGGGGCGGTTGGTTTCACCGGCTTCGAGCTGGAGGTCCGTGACGGCAAGGTTGGGGGCGATGAGGTCGCCGACCTGGAGGACCTGCACGTCGAGGCCGGGAGGCACGGGGGCCGCGCTGACCGAGTCGGCGGCGGAACGCTGGAGGTCGCTGACGATGGCGATGGAGGATTGGAAGCCAGGTTCGGCGGTGGCGAGGAGGCGGTTGGCTTCGCGGAGACCTTCGCCGAGATCGGAGGTGGAATGCGTGGGCTGGAGTTCGTCGAGTCGGGCCGCGACGAGGGCCGGCGGGGCGAAACCGAGGAGCACCTCCGTCCGGCCTGCGCAGGAGACGAGCGCGGCCTTGTCGGTGGCCGTGAGGGTGGAAAGGAGTTCGCGGGCGCGGCGGCGGGCGGCGTCCCAGCGCAGGCCGGAGGAATCGCGGGCGGAAAGGCTGAGGGAACGGTCGAGGACGAGGACGACCTGGCGCGGTTGGCGGGCGCCGGGGCCGGAGTTGGCGGACGGAAGGAAGGGGCGGGCGAAGGCGAAGACGATCAGGGCGAAGATGAGCAGCCGCAGCAGGAGCAGCAGGAGGTTGCGGAGCTTGCGACGGGACTTGGCCTGCGGTTCCTGCGGGGAGAAGAAGCGGACGGTGCTGAACGGCATCCGGACCTGGCGCCGCTTGAGGAGGAGATGGATCGCGATCGGGATGCCGAGTCCGGCGAGGGCGGCGAGGAGGACGGCGTTGGTGAGGAAGAAGGGCATGGGTGCGCCGGAGGACGTTCAGACGGCTGCGCGTCGTTCGAGGTATCGGATGAGGGCGGCGTCGAGGGGTTGATCGGTCCGGATGCGGAGGTAATCGGCTTCGAGGCGCAGGCACTCCTGACGGATGCGGTCGCAGAAGGTGTTCACGCGGCGGCGGTATTCCTCGCGGAACGCGTCGGCATCGACGACGACCTCCTGATCGGATTCGAGGTCCTTCATGATGAACTCGCCTTCGTAGGGGAGATCTTCCTCCTCGGGGGCGAGGACGTGGAAGACGAGGACCTCCTGGCCCTGGCCGTGGAGCTGGCGGAGGAGTTCGATCGTGGATTCCTCCTCGGTGAAGAAGTCGGAGATGACCACGACGAGGCCGCGGCGGACGAAGGTCTGGGTGATGCCGGTGAGGTCGCGGCCGAGCTGGGTGGTGCCGCCGGCGTGGGCATTGGCGAGCAGGGCGAACACCTCCATCGCGTGCATGCGGGAGGCGCGTGCCGGGAGGGCCTGACGGGCGTCTGGGCCGAACAGGATCAGGCCGGGGGCATCGCGTTGCCGGACCATCAGCTGCGCGAGGACGGCGGCAAGGATCCGGGCGTAGCGGAACTTGTTGGCGGGTTCCGCGCCGAAATCCATCGAGGCCGAAGTATCGAGGAGGATCTGGCAGCGGAGGTTGGTGTCGTCCTCGAACTGGCGGATGTAGAGCTGGTCGGTGCGCGCCCAGACCTTCCAGTCGAGGTGACGGAGGTTGTCGCCGGGGGCGTACTGGCGGTAGGAGGAGAACTCGGTGGAATACCCAAGGAACGGGCTGCGGTGGAGCCCATCGAGGAAGCCTTCGACGATGATGCTGGCGAGGAGGGGAAGATCCTCCGCGGCGGCGAGCGTGCGGGCGTCGAGGGTGATGGGAGCCGGTGGATTCAAGGGAGGCGCGGTGGACGTCCGGGTTCAGCGGGAGGACGGCTTCACTTCGTCGAGGAGGCGGTCGAGGATCGATTCGATGCCGACCTTCTGGGCGCGGGCGTTGAAGTTGGGGAGGACGCGATGGCGGAGGACCTGTCGGGCGACGTGGCGGACACCGTCGAAATCGGCGCAGAGCTTCCCGGTGGAGGCGGCGCGCGCCTTGGCCCCGAGGATCAGGTACTGCGAGGCGCGCGGGCTGGC
>JAIXZE010000175.1 GCA_027489875.1 Verrucomicrobiales bacterium | reverse complement strand
TGGTGACGGACCCGGTCGGCAACCCGAGAACGGGAACTTCGTCCTGACCGGATTCGAAGTCTCCGCACTCGCCGGACGCGTCACCAACGTCCTGTTCCCAACCGTCGTTTCGCTGGTTTCCGAACGGACGCTTTCCACGCAGACGGCCGTCGTTCCCGTCCAGGTCAACGCAGCCGGAATCGAGAACACCGTCAGCTTCAGTCTCGCCTTCGAACCAGCCCGTCTTTCCTTCCTGAGCGCGTTGCCCGCGCCCGCCCTGTCGAACCTGGTGGTCACCCTCGACACCAACCAACTCGCGACCGGACGCCTTGGTGTTACCGCGGCCCTCCCTGCGGGAGCCACATTGCCGGCTGGTTCGCAGGAGGTACTCCAACTGCGTTTCAATACCGCCCGGACCCCCGGCGACTTCCAGACGCCGCTCACGATAACGGACTCACCGACCACTTCGCGCCTGCTTTCCGCCGCCGGATCGGAGGTGGAATCCCGCTGGAACTCCACCACCCTCTTCGTCACGGGCACCCGTGAGTACACCCAGTTCCGGATGCCCAGCTTCACCGCGATGGCCGGCACCGAGGTGGAGATCCCCGTGAACCTCGTCTCTTACGGCCAGGAGAATGCCCTCAGCTTCTCGGTCAATTACGGGCTCCCGACCGCGACGTTCCTCGGCATCGAATCCAATCCCGCCATCACCAACCTCCAGTTCCTCGCCAATACAAACCAACTCTCCGCGGGACGCATCGGCCTCATCGCCGCCCTTCCCGCCGGTCAAAGCCTCGGCACCGGCACCAACGAACTGTGCCGCATCCGCCTGCGCCTCCCCATCACGGCGCTCGGCCCTTTTTCCCTGCGCTTCCAGAGCATCCCCACCCCTCAGCAGGTCGTGGACGCCAACGCCCAGCCGATCGATACCCAGTGGTTCAGCAGCGCATTCAACGTCCTGCCTGCGGAACTCGAATCCGATGTGCACCCGCGCTCCAATCCGAACCGCCTGGTGAACGTCTCCGATTGGGTCCAGATCGGTCGCTTCGTGGCAGCCCTCGACGATGCCGCACCCGGAACCGAATTCCAGCGGGCCGACTGCGCGCCGCTCACCACCGCCGGAAACGGTCTCCTCACCGTCAGTGATTGGGTTCAGGCGGGCCGCTCCGCCGCAGGCCTCGATCCCTTGACCCTGCTGGGCGGGCCGAACCAACCCTCCACCAACGGCCCCAACCGCCGTTTGCCGGCCCCGGCCCTCGAAACCGATCGCGCCTTGAAGGTCGTCGCGGACGAATTCCTGAAGGGGCGCACCAACGAGGTCGCCATCCACTTCACTGCGCTCGGTGACGAAAACGCCCTCGCCTTCAGCGTCGCCTTCAATCCCGCCGCCATTGAATTCGTCGACAGCCGCCTGGGCACGTCCGCCGGTCCCGCCACCTGGAACCTCAACACCCGCCAACTCGCGAACGGCCGCATCGGCGTCGCCATGGCCCTCAACGTCGGCAGCCGCTTCGCCGCCGCGGAAGGTCCCATCCTCCACCTGCGATTCCGCGCCAAGGGAGCCGACGGCTCACCCATCCAGTTCGCCGACGGTCCCGTCATCCGCGAGGTCGCCAGCCCGGCAGCCCTGCCGCTCAGCACCGCCTGGGTCGGAGCCTCGGTCGCTTTGGCCCAGCCGAGTCTCACCTTCGCCCTGGATCCCACGGATCCGGCCAACCCGATCGTCCTGTCGTGGTCGGCGAAGTTCACCAACGCCCGGCTGAAGACCACGGAAAGCATCCGACCTGAAGCCTGGCAGGACGTGCCCACCGCCCCGGTGCTCTCGGCCGGACGTTATCAGGTCCGCCTTCCCGCCAGCGCGAACGCCGCCTTCTACCGCGTCGAGGAACCCTGAGCCGGCGGCTCGACAGCCTGCCCGGTCCCGGCCTACGTTCCGCGCATTCAGAATGAAGGTCGTGATCCTTTGTGGCGGTCTGGGCACGCGTCTCCGTGAGGAGACCGAGTATCGTCCCAAGCCCATGGTTCCCGTCGGCGGGCGCCCGGTCCTCTGGCACATCATGAAGTACTACGCCCATTTCGGGCACAAGGACTTCATCCTCTGCCTCGGATACAAGGGTGACGTCATCAAGGACTACTTCCGGAACTACCTCTGGCACACGTCCGACGTCACCCTCCGCCTCGGCCGCAACCCGCAGATCCGTTACCACAATTCCCACGAGGAGGAGGACTGGACCGTCACCCTCCTCGAAACCGGCCTCGAAACGCAGACCGGCGGACGCCTCCGCCGCGCCCTGGCCCACGTCACCGACGACACCTTCCTGTTCACGTACGGCGACGGCCTTACCAATTCGGACATCAACGCCTCCGTCCGGTTCCACCTCACCCACGGAGCCATCGCCACCATCACCGCGGTCAAGCCCAGCGGCCGGTTCGGGGAACTCGCCATGGACGGCCAGACCATCACCGCCTTCCGCGAAAAGCCCGAACAGGAAAGCTCCTACATCAGCGGCGGGTTCATGGTCCTGAACCGACGCGTCGGCGAATACATCGATCCCGAGGACAGCTGCAGCTTCGAGAAGGCCCCCCTCGAACGCCTCGCCAACGCCGGCCAGCTCAAGGCCCATTGCCACGACGGCTTCTGGCAGTGCATGGACACCTACCGCGAACAGCAGCTCCTCGAAGGGCTCTGGAGATCCGGCAACGCCCCGTGGAAGGTCTGGTGATCCCCATGTTCGGCGGCTTCTATTCCGGAAAGGTCGCAGCCATCACCGGGCACACCGGTTTCAAGGGTGCGTGGCTGGCCTTCTGGCTGGCCCAACTCGGCGCCCGCGTCACCGGCTTCAGCCTCCCGCCACCCACCGATCCCAACCTCCACGAGATCCTCGGCCCCTCATCGCTGGATTCCCAGACCACCGGCGACATCCGGGACCTCCCCGCCCTCACCCGTTGGCTCGATGCCACCCGGCCCGACATCCTCTTCCATCTCGCCGCCCAACCGCTCGTCCGCCTCTCGTACAAGGACCCTCTCGACACGCTGACTTCCTGCGTCCTCGGCACCGCCCACGTCCTCGAAGCCGTCCGGACCCTCGGCCTGAACACACGCCTGGTGATCGTCACCACCGACAAGGTCTACGAGAACCGTTCGTGGCCCTACGGCTACCGCGAGAATGATTCCCTGGGCGGCCACGACCCCTACTCCGCCAGCAAGGCCGCTGCCGACCTGATGACCCAGTCCTGGCGCCGATCCTTCTTCCCCCCGGGACGCATCGCCACCGTCCGCGCCGGCAATGTCATCGGCGGCGGCGACTACGCCGTCGACCGCATCGTACCGGACATCATCCGGTCCAGCTTCTCCAAGGTGCCGCTCCAGATCCGGAACCCCGAATCCACCCGCCCCTGGCAGCATGTCCTCGACTGCCTCAGCGGTTACCTCGAGGTCGGAGCCCGGCTCGACGGTTCCCCTGATTTCCCCGAGGCCTTCAATTTCGGCCCCGGTCCCGATGGCAACCGCTCCGTCCGCGAGGTCATCGCCGAGTTCAACCGGCACTGGGGAATCGCGTGGGAGAAGGTCGGCTCCGAACCCCAACTCGCCGAAGCCAGCCTCCTGAACCTCGCCATCGATCGCGCCTGTGCCCGACTCGGTTGGCGCCCCGTCTGGAACTTCGAGGAATCCATCCAGCGCACCGCCACGTGGTACGCCCTCCGCCACACCGGAACCGATCCCAACCTGGTCGATCTCTCACGCACCCAGATCCTGGAATTCTGCCAGGCCGCACGCACCGCACGTGTCGCCTGGGCCACCCGCCCTTCCTGACTTCATGACGCCCGCCTTCCACTGCCGCGCCTGCGGTTCCCACGCCGGACGCCCCGTCCTCGACCTCGGCCTCCAGCCCCTCGCCAACAACCTCCCACGACCCGAGGACCTCGGCCGGACCGAGCCGCGCTTCCCGCTCCGTCTCGCCGTGTGCGAATCCTGCTGGATGCTCCAGATCACCGACATCGTCCCGCCCGTCGAACTCTTCAGCGAGTACCTCTACTTCTCGTCGTTCAGCGACGCCATGCTCCGCCACGCGCGACTCGCCGCGGAACAACACATCGCCTCCGAAAAACTTCACGCCGGCTCCTTCGTCGTCGAGGTCGCCTCCAACGACGGATACCTCCTCCGCAACTTCGTCGACGCCGGCATCCCCTGCCTCGGCATCGAACCCGCCACCAACATCGCGCGCGTCGCCTCCGAAAAGGGCATCCCCACCCTCAACCGCTTCTTCACACTCGATCTCGCTCGCCAACTCGCCTCGCCCCCCAATCCCAATTCTGAAGGCCGGGTGCCCTCACCCGGCGCCCCTTCTGCCGGCGAACCCATCCCCCCCGCTTCCCGCGCCGACCTCATCCTCGGCAACAACGTCTTCGCCCACGTTCCAGACACCAACGATTTCGTCGCTGCCCTCGCCGCGCTCGTGAAACCCACGGGCCGGATCGTCCTCGAATTCCCGTACGCCTGCGACCTCGTCGAACACCTCGAATTCGACACCATCTACCACGAACACGTCTTCTATTTCACGCTCACGTCCCTGATCCCGCTCTTCGCCCGCCATGGGCTGGACGTCGTCGATGTGGAACGGATCCCCATCCACGGCGGTTCCCTCCGTTTTTCCGCCGCCCCCGCCGGATCCCGTCCCATCGCCGATTCCGTCCGCCAGTTGCTCGCGGAAGAAACCGCGAAGGGCGTCGCGTCGCACGCCTACTTCGAAGCCTTCGCGGGAAAGGTCCACGCCCTCCGCACCCAACTGCTCGACCTGCTCCGCGACCTGCGCGCCAAAGGCCATCGCGTCGCCGCCTACGGTGCCTCCGCCAAGGGCTCCACCCTGCTGAACTTCTACGGCATCGGACGCGACGGCTTCGACGCCCTCGAGTTCGTCGCCGACCGCAGCACGGCCAAGCAGGGACGTCTCACCCCTGGTTCGCACCTCCCGATCGTTCCTCCATCCGAACTCCTCGCGCGCCGTCCCGACTTCGCCCTGCTGCTGACTTGGAATTTCGCCGACGAGATCCTCGCCCAGCAGCAGGAGTACCGCACCGCCGGCGGCCGTTTCATCCTTCCGGTGCCCACCGTCCGGATCGTCTAGGTCCACCCCTTGCCGCACGCCCCACATCGCGTAGTTTCCCGTCACCGCACGCTTTGAAAGCACTCGTCGAAACCGCCGACCGCCGCACAGAACGAGCCTTCCTCGTCGGCCTCGAACTCAAGTCCCGCTCGGCCTGGGACGTCCGCGATTCCCTCGACGAACTCGGGGAACTCGCCACCACCGTCGGTGCCGTCGTCCTCGGCGATGGCACCCAGAAGCTCGACGCACCCCATCCCACTTCCTGCATCGGACCCGGCAAGGCCGCGGAATTCGCCACGCGCTGCAAGGAACTCGACGTCGACACCGTGATCTTCGACGACGAGCTCTCCGGCGCGCAGACCCGGAACCTGGAGGAGACCTTCGGATGCAAGGTCCTCGACCGGACCTCGCTCATCCTCGAGATCTTCGCGCAGCGCGCCCGCACCCGCGAAGGCAAGCTCCAGGTCGAACTCGCCCAACTCCAGTACCTCCTCCCCCGCCTCACGCGCTTCTGGACCCACCTTTCCCGCCAACGCGGTGGTCTCGGAGCCATCGGCGGCGAAGGCGAATCCCAGCTCGAAGCCGACCGCCGCAAGACCCAGGAACGCATCGACCGCATCCGCGACGAACTCGATGTCGTGCGTCGCCAGCGGGAGACCCAGCGCGACGGACGCCAGCGCCACCAGTGGCCCCTCGCGTCCATCGTCGGGTACACGAACGCCGGAAAGTCCACCCTCCTCAACGCGCTCACCGGAGCCGGCGTGCTCGCCGAGGACAAGCTCTTCGCCACGCTCGATCCCACCACCCGACGCCTCCGGTTGCCCACGAACCAGAACGTCCTCCTCAGCGACACCGTCGGATTCATCCGCAAGCTCCCGCACGGCCTGGTGGAGGCCTTCAAGGCGACCCTCGAGGAAGTCGTCGAAGCCGACCTCCTCCTCCACGTCGTCGACGTGAGCCATCCGCACGCCGAGGAGCAGATCCGCGCCGTCAATGGCGTGCTCGCCGAGATCGGGGCTGCCGAGCGTCCCACGCTGATGGTCTTCAACAAGGTCGACCTGCTCCCGTCGCAGGACATCCTGCAGCGTTGGTCCGGCCTCTTTGCCCGTTCCGTGGCCGTCTCCGCGCGCACCGGCCAAGGATTCCCCGAACTGTTCGACGAGCTGTCCACCAGCCTCCGGCCGGTCCGTGCCGAGCTCGAACTCGCCATCCCCTTCACCGAGCAACGCACCCTCGCCCGGCTCCACGCCCTCGGCCAGGTCCTCGAGGAAGACTACGAATCCGGAACCCACGTCCACCTCCGCGTCCTCGTGCCCCCACACCTCCGCCACGAGTTCACCGCCTTCGCCCGGACCTGAAAAGTTCCCAGTTCCGGAAACTGGGAACTGGCAACTGGCAACTCCTCGTGAAGGCCGCGTGCCCCCACGCGGCGCTGCCCGCACCGAAATCCCCTTTTTGACACACGCCGGGTGAGGGCAGCCGGCCTTCACCCCCCCTTCCCGACCAACTCCACGCACCACCAACTGCCCCCGGCCTTCAATCCGTCCCGCAGGTACAATCGCCCCCCGGCATAGGCCGGGTTGCACCAGTTGGCACCGCACACCTGGACGCGTCCCAATTCCCGACACGCCGCCGACTCCGCCGCGAACAGGATCAATTCGCCGCCGTCCGTCAGCATGAGGATCGTCTTTCCGCCCACCACGACGAACCCCGCATGGGCCTTGTCCGCCGCCGACGACATCCAACCCGACTTCTTCCATCGCGTGGTCCCGGACGCCACGTCGACGCACACCACCTCCCGGTCGGCACCCAGGCCGTAGACGTGACCCTCCACCAGAACGGGCGACGAAAAATTCGGGCCGGCCTCCCGATTGGTCCAGGCCACGCCCACGCGCCACTGCCCGCCGTGGGGCTCGATGTCGAGGCCGAGTAACCCCGTCTGGTGCGACCCCACCACAACGCGGTTTCCGTGGACGATCGGGGTCATCACGTGACGGGCAAACGCCGTCTTCATCGGATGCCGCCACAGGACCGCGCCGTTGCCTGCATCCAACCCCACCACCGCATCGGCCATGAAGTTCACCACCTGACGCACACCGCCGATCGTGGTCACGATCGGAGCTGCGTACGCCGCGACTTCATTCCCACCCTTCCACTTCACCGCGCCCGTGGCCGCATCCAGTGCCACGACGCCCGCGCCGTTCGTGGATCCCGCCGAGGCCCACACCACACCGCCTTCAATGTGGGGTGCCCCATTGTTGCCGTGACGCGTGGCTCCGGGCGCTGCCCCCTTCTCCCCGATGAACACCGCGCCAAAATCCCGCGTGTAATTCACCGACCACAACCGCTTCCCATCCTTCACCGAGAGGCAGACCAACTCCCCGCGACAGGACTGCGCGTACACCCGGCCATCCGCCACACCGGCGGTGCAACGCGGGGCCGCCGGACCCTGCGAATCCTTGAAGGTCTCGTCGATCACCGCACGCCACTGTTCGCGGCCGTCTGCTGCATCCAACGCCCGCAACACCTCTTTCCCATCGGCAGCCTCCATGACGAACACACGTCCATCGGCCACCACGGGCGAGGCGTAACCCTCGGCCGAGGGAACCTTCCACAGGGTCCGGGGCGAGTCCGGCAACGCGGTCAATGGCTTCTCGTCGGCGGCCGCATGACCGGTCCGCTGGATCCCCCGCCACTGCGGCCAATCCGCTGCACCAAGTCGGTTCTCCGCGCCAAGACCGAGCAGCAGCGAACCCAACAGGATGGAGCGAAAGCCGGAAATGGTGTGCATGCGAAAATCATCACCCCGAGAGCTGGAAACTGGCGACTTCAAACTCCTCTTCCACAGCCTCCTCACGTCGTCTGCGACCTCCCACGTAGCAGACGAGGTCACGAGGCTGGCCCCTTCTGGGAACTGGCGACTGGCGACTGGCAACTCACCCTGCAGTTACGCCGGAGGCGTTGAAGCCATTAGCCCGGGGTGCGAAGCAACCCCGGCAGGGGTTGCAGACTCCGAAGCGTGGCACCCCTGCCAGGGTGCGGATTCCAAATCAACGCGCGGCTCCCCGGGTGCGTGCTCCGCACGACCCGGGGCTATCGACGGCAACGCCTCCGGCGTAACGGCACTTGAAGTGGACCACTCCACTGGGAAGCCGCGCAAACCAGCGTGAATCATCAATCTGCTTCCCCACGCCGGGTGAGGACACCCGGCCTTCACTGGGATCTGGCATCTGGGAACTGGCAACTCCCGCTCCTACAAACCTTTTACAATTCGCTCACCACACGCTGACACACGGGCTCGGGACCTTCGCCATGATCGCCAGACCATGAAGCTCCGATCATTCATCGCGTGCGGCCTGATGGCCGCCGCCGTCTCCGCAGGCGACACCGCCGACTACACCGCCCACGAGTGGGGCACGTTCACGTCCGTCCAGGGTTCAGACGGCCAACCCATCCCTTGGAACCCCTTCACGGAATCCGACCTCCCCAACTTCGTCCACACCCGGCGCAAGCCAGCCGACGGACCTGCCGTCCGGGCCCAGGCAGTGAACCTCCGGATGCTGATGTCGAAGGAATCGACCCACTGGTTTCAACGCATGGAAACCCCGGTCATCTACTTCCACAGCGAGAAGCCCCTCCGCCTCACAGCCACCGTGAAATTCCCGACCGGCCTGATCACCGAATGGTATCCCGCCGCCACCGCCTACGGCCCGGTCTTCGGCGTCACGAACCTGTTCCCGGATGTCTCGGAGAGCTTCGCCACCTGGACCGATCTGGAAATCCTGCCGCGCGACGCCGCCTCGACCGGAACCCTTCCCAACCCGCCGAAGGAATCCGCGGCCAGTCACTATTACGCCGCACGCAACGCCCAATCCAATCCCGTGCGCACGACCCGCGGCGTGGGCCGGACGACGGAAGGCCGCGGCGAGTCCGAACAGTTCCTGTTCTATCGCGGCGTCGCGGACTTCCCGTCTCCGCTCAAGTTCTCGAACCCCGGCCAGGAACTCCTCCTCGAGAACACGGGCCGTCACGACCTTGCCAGCCTGTTCGTGTGGGAAGCCCGCGGCAACAAGGCCAGCCTGACCCCGATTCCGTCCCTCGCTGTCGGAACCGTCCATCACGCCGAGCAGGATCCCAATCGAGTCACCGGCGATCGCTCCGCACTCACGCGCCAGTTCAAGGATCGCCTGCAGACCGCATTGGTCGCCGACGGTCTCAACGCAGACGAAGCCGCCGCCATGATCCAGACCTGGGCCGACTCGTGGTTCGACGAGGACGGCACGCGTGTCCTCTACCTGGTGCCCCGCGCCTTCACGGATTCCGTCCTGCCACTCACCCTCCAGCCCGCGCCGGCCGCACTCGCCCGCGTGTTCGTGGGCCGCGCCGAACTGATCCCCATCGACCTCGAACGCCGCGCCGAGTCCCTCGCCGAGCGATTCCGCAAGAGCGGCGACAAGTCCGCAGCCCAGGAGCTCGGGAAACTCGTCGTACCCCGCTTCGCCGATTCACTCCTCAACCGCCTCCACAGCCGTGATCTCGCCGCCTCAGAAAACTGGCTGAACTTCGAACCTTCCCTCGAGCCCATCGCGAAGCGTCGTGAAGCCGCCACCGTGACAAGGAACGAGCGATTCAACACCCTGCGCGCCGCCGTCTTCCCGAAGCCCGCCACCGAGAGCGCGAGCCTCCCCGACGCCGGTTCCATTTTCTCAACCGCCGCGCACTGAGCGTCTGGCTTGAAACTTGAAACTGAAAACTTGGAACTCCCTGTGAAGGCCGCGTGCCCTCACGCGGCGCATCCCCCGGACATGCATCCCGCACCCGCCCTCGCCGCAACGCGGCGCACGGAGAAAGCCCAGGGTGGAGCGGAGCGGAACCCTGGGTCACCTCACCCCAGGACACCTCGCCCCAACGGGGCGAACGGTGACCCCATGCACCCCGTTCCGTGTGCCCTTTCAGGGCACAGAGGACGTTGTGTGGCGTGGTTCCCGGGGTTCCACCCCGGGCTTTCACCGGTTGCCCCTTCGGGGCAAGAGCACGCGCAGCAGGATACTGGAATCTGGCAACTCCCACCGTAGGCCGCGTGCCCTCACGCGGCGCATCGTCATCTCCGCCGGGTGAGGTCACCCGGCCTTCACTGGGATCTGGCTTCTGAAAACTGGGAACTCCCTGTGTACGCCGGAGGCGTTGCAGCCGATAGCCCCGGGTCGTGCGAAGCACGCACCCGGGGAATGGTGTGCTGAATGGAATCCGCACCCCAGCGGGGTGCGAAGATCCGGGGGTCTGCAACCCCTGCCGGGGTAAGTGACTCCTTGGGTACCCAGGACCCGGGGTCGCTTCGCACCCCGGGCTACCCGCTCCAACGCCTCCGGCGTACTCCAGATACACGACCACGGACTTCAGGTGAAACTCCCCCCAACTCCCGCCTCGTGACCTCGTCCGCTTCCCTCCACACTCCCGTCCAGTCCCTGCCCATGCGAAAGGTTGCCGTCGTCTTCATCCTCGCGGTGGTGGTCCCGAGCCTCGTGCTCGCGGGCCTCGCCCTGCGTTCGCTTCGGGACCAACGCCTCGCGGCGGAACGTCAGGAAACCCTCCTCGCGGAAGCCGCCGCCACCGAACTCGCCCGCAAGGTCGAGGCCGCCCTCGACGACACCCTTCGCGAATTCTCCCTCAAGGCGGACGCCCTCATCGGGACCAATCCGCCTTCGGCCACCACGCCCGCCTTCGACGAACGCCTCCGCAGCGAGTGGCCCTCGGCTGCCGTCGGATTCGTCGTTACCGTCGAAGGCAGCTGCATCTCGCCCTCCCTCTTCGCCCATCCCGAAGCCCGGAAGTTCCGCATCGAGAACGAACGCTTCCTCTGCAACGCCGAATCCGTCGAGGTCGTGTGGAACAGCCCCAAGGGCAAGATCAACCTCACCGAACTCGACCTCTCCCAGCGGACCAAGTCCCCCGCCGTCTTCGCCTCCAGCCCCGACACCGTCGGACGTCGACCCGCCCGCAACTTCCGCGACATCATCGGCGACTCGCCCGGCGGCACCGTCGCACGCTTCGTCCAGGACGAACTCCAGGTGCTCCTGTGGCATCGCCATCCCGCCGATCCCGGCGTCGTCTTCGGTGCCCAGGTCCGCATCGCCACCCTCATCCCACGCCTTGCCCAAGCCCTCCGTCCCGACGCCGCCCTTGCCGAGCGTTTCACCGCCATCCTCCGCGACGACTCCCAACTCGTCGCTGCCTTTGCCGGCACCGCCTCCGCCCACCGCACCTCGGCGCGTCCCATCGCGGCTGCGGACATCGGCGACAAGCTTCCGCACTGGCGGGTCGAGATCCATCCGTCGTCACCCGGGCTGGCCGCCGCCGCGATCCACACCCAACAGCTCACCATCGCCCTCCTCGTCGGCGTGCTCCTCGTCGCCATGGGCGTCGGTTCCTGGCTCATCGTCACCGACCTGCGACGCCACCTCCTCCTCGCCCAGCAGAAGACCGACTTCGTCTCCAACGTCTCCCACGAACTGAAGACGCCGCTGACCTCGATCCGCATGTTCGCCGAACTGCTCGACACCGACGCGCCCATCGATCCGGCCCGACAACGGAAGTTCGTCCAGGTCATCCAGACCGAGGCCTCCCGCCTCACCCGACTTCTCGACAACGTCCTCGATTTCGGTCGGCTCGAACAAAACCGGCACACGCCGAAACTGCGTCCCACCGACATCCCCGAGGCGGTCCGGAACGCCGCCGAAACCTGCCGCCCACAGCTCGAAGCCGCTGGCGTCCGACTCCAACTCGACCTTCCCCAGGATCCCCTCGTCCTCGACACCGATCCCGATGCGATCGCGCAGGTGCTGTTCAACCTGCTTTCGAACGTCGAGAAGTACGCCGCCACCGGAGGAGTCGCC
This sequence comes from Verrucomicrobiales bacterium, assembly GCA_027489875.1. Classification (GTDB taxonomy): domain Bacteria; phylum Verrucomicrobiota; class Verrucomicrobiia; order Limisphaerales; family UBA9464; genus UBA6176. The sequence continues at coordinate 9,693 of JAIXZE010000175.1, read as the reverse complement.
GAGGTCGCAGTCCAACCTTCCCCCGACACCGTCCGGATCGTCGTCTCCGATCGCGGCCCGGGCATTCCGGCCGGATGCGAGGAACGCATCTTCGAGCAGTTCTTCCGCGCGCACGATTCCCTGGCCTCCGGCATTCCCGGCTCCGGACTGGGCCTGGCCCTGGCGCGTCGTCTTGTGGATTTGCATCGCGGCACGCTTGTCGGGTCGAACCGTCCTGAAGGCGGCGCACGTTTCGTCGTCACCCTCCCACGCGTCACAGCCCAACCCACTCCCTGAACCCGTGAAGCCCGCTGCCCAACGCATCCTGGTCGTCGAGGATGACGCCAACATCGCCCTCGGCCTGCGCGAGGTCCTCTGCGGCGAAGGCTTCGAGGTCCTCCCCTGCGCCCGCGGCGATCTCGCCGTCGATCTCTGTACCCGCCACAATCCGGACCTCGTCCTCCTCGATGTCATGCTGCCCGGCCTCAGCGGATACGATGTCTGCCGGCAACTCCGCGGTCGTGGTTGCCACACACCGATCCTCATGCTCACCGCCAAGGGTCAGGAACTCGACAAGGTCGTCGGACTCCAGATCGGGGCCGACGATTACGTCACCAAACCCTTCGGCGTCCGCGAACTGGTGGCCCGCATCCAGGCGCTCCTGCGCCGCGCCCGACCGCAATCCGCGGCAACGGCAACCGTGACGTCCACGGACGCGCGCTTCGAGATCGCCGGAGCCACGATCAATCCGCGTACGTTCGAACTCAGCCGCGACGGAACGACGTGCGAACTCACCGCGCGGGAATTGCAGTTGCTGCAACTCTTCCACGCCCGCGCCGGCGAGGTCCTGTCCCGCGATCTCCTCCTCAACGAGGTCTGGGGACACGGGTACTACGGCACGACCCGCACGCTCGATCAGGTCATCGTCCAACTCCGCCGCAAGCTCGGCGACACCGCCGCCCCCCATCGCATCCTGCTGACGGTGCATGGCGTCGGGTACCGCCTGTCCAAGGGGCACCGAAGCCCATAGCCAATCCCGAACGGGGAGGTGCCGTCCCCGTCGCCGTCCCAGAGCCTTTCCCAAGGCGATGAGGACATCGCCACCCCGGATCCCGAGCGCAGAGGCGACGTCCTCGTCGCCCCGGATCCATTCGAGGGGACTGATGAAGAAATGGTTCCGGGGAGGCTGTAAGCCGAATTTTGTCTTCCCCGTCCTTAGACGGAGGAGAAGGTCATTTGTCTCGGCGGCCGATACCCGGAATCGGGCTGCTTGCGCAGCTCCGGAACGGGCCGTTCCTCGATTCCCTATTTGGCCTTGCTCCCGGGGAGGTTTTCCATGCCCCGACGCTTGCGCGGCGGGCGGTGGGCTCTTACCCCGCCTTTTCACCCTTACCGCGGATCGCGAGACCCACGGCGGTTTGTTTTCTGTGGCACTGTCTGTCGACCCGCCCTTGTGGACGGATCTCCCGCGTGTATCCCCGGCGGTGCCGGGGTTACGCGGCCCCGTGCCCTGGAGAGTTCGGACTTTCCTCCCGCAGCGGTGCTGCGAGCGACCTTCCGCCCCCCCGGAACCGCCGACACCCTAGACCGCAAATCCGCACAAAGAAGGTGAAAGTTCAATTTCTCCATTCTTCCTGCCGCACTTTCCCCTGCCCTCTCCGGGCGAACGGGGCGGCGACGTCCTCGTCGCCCCATCCGAAAGCCCTTCCCCAAGGCGATGAGGACATCGCCGCCCCGGAACCGTCCGGATGCGCCCATCCTTCATGGATCTCCTTGGTTGTTGGTTCCGGACCGGATTCCCGATTCAATCCGCCCGCGTCATCGCAATGGGAACACCCCACCTACTTCCGTCGCTGGCCCGTGCCGTGCGAGGTCTCTCAGCCCTTTTCTGGGGGCTGCCCCTCGCGCTGCTCGCGTGCGTCAAGACCGCCATGGGCGATTCCTGGCGGGCTTTTGGCACGTGGGGTTCCCCTCTCTTCCGCAACCAGGGCTGGACGGGGTTCCTCATCGATCTCATCCAGGCCTGCCTTCCCGCGACCGCCGCCCTGGTGCTCCTCCTTTACGGGCTGCGGAACCTGGCCCGCTTCCAATCCCAGGAACGCATCTGGATCGGAGCCCTCGATCGCGCCACCATCCTCAACAGCGTCCTCCTCGCCCTCGTCCCGTTCGCGCACTGGTGGAGCATCCGCCCCTTCGACCCCTTCTACACCCAGAGCCTCGGCCTGATGATCTTCTCCGGGATCGGCTTCATGATGGCCATCAACCGCGTGCTCCTCCGCCTCGCCGCCATGCTGCCCGACGAGGTGCTGCGCTCGGACACCCGCCTCTTCAGCCAGGTCAACGCCGGCCTCATCGGCCTGCTCGGCGTGCTCATCGCGACGCAGATCCTCGCCCAGTCCCGTCCCGGGTGGGTGCCGTTGATTGTCCAGACCCTCCTCTCGGAACTCGGCGAATCCGGCAACTGGCTCTTCGTCATGCTCGCGCTCGTCCCGCTCGCCCTCACCATGACCCTCCTCTGGAAGGCCAAGGAAGCCATCGTCGCCAGCGTGTTCCGCCCGGGAACCTGAGCCGGATCCATGCCGTTGGATGACGGCTGAGCGGCGCTCCCCAGCGTCACCGCTGCTTCCGCCGCTCCCGCAGCCGGTCTTCCCGCTCCTGTTCCGCCTTCGAGGAGAACCGGAACAGCGTCCACCCGTACTCGTGCGTGGTGTGATCGATCGCCGTCCGGGGGCGCGTCGTTCCACCAAACGACCGGAGGGACGACGGCAGGTCCTGTTCCAAGCGGCGTTGCTCGTCAAACGCCGGAGCCGCCTCCCGATAAGGCTTCGGCAACGGCGCGAACGGATCGAACAGGTCCGCCAGTGCCCGCAACGATCGGTCCCGGGCCACCTGACGCAACGGACTGCCCGCCTCCTCCACCGTCAACGGGCGGAGGGTGTCCTTGGTGCGCTCATCCATCGCCTCCTGCACCCCGCGGTTGACCAGATCCGAATGATCGCGGGCCGCCATCTCCCCCAGCACGTCCACAGCCGTTTGGACCATCACCGGATCGCCCAACGGAACCGTGATCGAACCGGGCTGGTTCGTGGTCGTGACGGCAACAACCCCGACCGGCGTTGATGTCGCGGGAGCTGGCACCACAGACACCACCGGCACCACCAACGGTGACGCCACCGGCAGCACGGCTTTCTCGGCCCGCCCTTCCATCAACGCAGCGCCCGACAAGGCAAGCCCCAGCCACATCGACCCCCATGCCCCTCCTGCGCGCTGGCATCCAAGCCAGATCACCGCGCCTCGCCGACCGCCCGCAGCCATCGTTCGTGGAGTGTTCATCGGAGGGATTCCTTCCGTTATTGAAACCAGGGATTGTGTGCCCGTTCCGCACCCACCGTGGTGAGGGGACCGTGGCCGGGACAAATCAGCGTCCCGGCAGGCAATGAGAAGATCTGCTCGCGGATCTTCTGCCGCGCAAGTTCGAGATTTTCCCTAGCGCCACCCATCGATCCCGCGAAGATCGCGTCGCCCACCACCGCGACATGAGTCGCGTCCTCCGGCCAGTTGCCGATCACGTAGGTGATCCCATCCTCGGCATGCCCCGGCGTGTCGCGGTTGGTGATCCGCAGGCTTCCCAGGTTGATGAAGTCGTTCGCCCGAACACGATGTTCGGCTGGCGCGTTCTTCGATCCCGAATGCAGGCGAGCCTTCGGATGGCGCTCACGGATCGGTCCCAGCGCCGCGATGTGGTCCCCGTGCGAATGCGTGATGAACACATGCTTCAGCGTCAGGCCCTCTGCCTCGATGCACGCCAGGATCGGCGCTGCATCGAATCCGGTATCGAACACCGCCGCTTCCCGCGTCACTTCGTCCCAGACGAGGTAGGCGTTCACCGTCATGTCATCACCCGCCGTCGTGAACACCCGCAACTCCCGCCACCCCGCCAGGTCCACCGCGCCCGGACGCCACCCGTCGTGCTGCCGCTCCAATCGCCCCGCCTCCAACGTCAACCGACTGCACAGGTCCGCCCACCGCAATCCAGCCGGCGCACGCCCACTCGATTCAAACTGCTGGTACGCCTCCACGGCCACGCCCGCCAGTCCTGCCGCCTCCTCCAGCGAAACCTGCGTCGAAATCCGCGCCTTGCGCACAATGTCACCGATAGAGTCTTCGAGGTTCATTTGTATCCCCAAGTGGGCCACGTCCCCGCACCGGACGCAATCGGCGCGCAGCGCTTGTAGGCCGGGTGCCCTCACCCGGCGGTGATGCTGATCCGCCGCGGCAGGTCACGCGGCTTACCATCCGCAATGCCGCCCTCACCTGCCAGCCCCGGAGGGGCGGAAGAGGGTAGCCCACAGCGTGAGCTGTGGGTTGGGAACGAAAGGCAAAACAGCCCCGGAGGGGCGACAGAACACCTCTGGACAACCACCACCGAACACAACCTCCGTCTGTCTTCCGCCCCTCCGGGGCTGGGCCCCAAGGGAGCCCCCTGAACCCGGGCTCACGCCCGGGCCTACTTTCTGTCGCGCCTCCGGCGCTGAAGGCAATGCACCCCCTGAAACCCGCAACTGAAAGCTTGGAACTCCCACCGGCTCCACGTCCCATCGGATCATCATGTCCTTCCCCTCCATTCCGCGCCGGACCTTCCTGCGTCAGGCCGCCCTTGCCGCCGTCGCCTTCCCCATGGTCTCACGCCTCCGCGTCCTCGGAGCCAACGGCCGCCTCAACATCGCCGCCGTCGGCGTGGGCGGTAAGGGCTGGACCGACGTCAACAAGGTCGCGAGCCAAAACATCGTCGGCCTCTGCGACGTCGACAGCGGGCGCCTCGGCCAGGCCGCGGCGAAGTTCCCCTCAGCAAAGAAGTCCGCCGACTGGCGCCAACTCTTCGACACCCTCGGCAACGGGTTCGATGCCGTCACCGTCTCGACCCCGGACCACATGCACTTCCCGCCCGCCATGGCTGCGGTCCGGTTGCGCAAACACGTGTATTGCCAGAAGCCCCTGACCCACACCGTCTGGGAGGCACGCCAACTCACCGAGGCCGCCCGCAAGGCCAAGGTCGCCACCCAGATGGGCAATCAGGGCATGGGCCACGGCCCCTTGCGCCGCGAGGCCGAGATCGTCCGCGCCGGTGCCCTCGGCACCGTCCGTGAAGTCCACCTCTGGACCGATCGCCCCGGCAACTTCTGGAGACAGGGCCTCCACCGTCCCGCACCCGGCGGGAATCCGCCAAATTCCCTCGCGTGGGACCTGTGGCTCGGGGTTGCCCCGAAGCGTCCCTACGCCCCGGGTTACCATCCGTTCGCCTGGCGCGGATTCTGGGACTTCGGCACGGGTGCCCTCGGCGACATGGGCTGCCACCTGTTCAACATCCTCGCCCTCGCCTTCGAGATCCGGAACCCCACCTCCGTCGTCGCCGAATCCGCCGGCAACACCGACGAATCCGCCCCGCTGTGGTCGGTCGTCACCTACCAGTTCCCCGCCCAGCACCGGCAACCCGCAATGAAGGTGGTGTGGTACGACGGCGGCAAACGCCCCGCTTCCGAACTCGCCGGCGGTCTGATCCGCGAGGGCAACGGGGTCATCCTCATCGGCGACAAGGACACGCTCGTCACTTCCTACGAAGGCGGCGGACGTCTCCTCAGCGGCACGCCCATCGACCGTTTCAAGTCCGCCCCCGAACTGTTCGCCAAGCATGCCGACTGGGAACAGGGCCACTACGACGAGTGGATCGCCGCCTGCAAGGGCGGCCCCAAGGCCCCCTCGAACTTCGACATCGCCGGTCCTGTCACCGAAGCCGTCCTTCTCGGCAACGTCGCCATCCGGTCCGGCCGCCGCATCCAGTGGAACGCCGCCAAACTGACCACCGGCGACGCCGCCACCGACGCCCTCCTCGGCAAATCCTATCCCACCGGCTGGCGGGTCTGAGCAGTATCCCTATCCCGAAGGGATTTCAGCCGGTAGCCCGGGGTCGCGAAGCGCACCCCGGGTTTTGTCGTTCAATGACAACAACCCTGGAGGGGTTGAAGGAGGCCTCCCTCCCCTCCGGGACCCGAATCAGACCACACGCGCATGGACCCGTCCGTGCCGTGCGTGACCCCTTACTTCTTCTTCTTCGCTCCCTTGGCCGCAGGAGCGGGCACAGGGGCCGGGGCCGGAGCCGCCGTTTCCTGCATCGCCTCGAACACCTTGCCGACCATGTCCTTGCCCGGGGTCAACGTCTTGCCACCCGGCTTCCACTTCGCCGGACACGCCTCCGACGGATGCTTCGCGAGGTACACGTTGGCCTCGGTCTTCCGGAGCAGTTCGTCGGCATTGCGCCCGACGTTGTAGAAATTGATCTCGCTCGAAACCAGCAAGCCGGCCGGGTTGATGATGAACGTCCCGCGCAGCGCCAGACCCGAGCCCTCGTCATACACCCCGAACAGCTTCGAGATCTTGCCGGTCGGATCCGCGGCCATCGTGTACTTCACGCCGGCCAGCAGCTTCTCCGATCCCAGCCATGCCAGATGCGCGAACTTGGTGTCCGTCGACACACCCACCACCTCGGCACCCAACGCCGCCAACGCCGCATGCTTCTCCGCCAGGTCCGCCAGCTCCGTGGGACACACGAAGGTGAAGTCGGCCGGATAGAACACCAGGATGGTCCAACGGCCCGCCGCCTGCGTCGCCGCCAGCGAGAACTTGCCGAAGTCACCTTCGGACGGATCGTAGGTTTCCAATTCAAACGCAGGCACCGGTTGGCCAACACGCACCAGGGTCAGATCACTCATGAGTCAGTTTCCTTTGTCGTAGGTTTCGAAATGTCCCGTGTGAAGTAGCAGCTTCCTGAAAACCCGCAAACGGGGAGACAGGGGTTTCCTCGGAGCCACCCACGACCAGGTTCACCGTTTCCATGCATGGGTTATCTGGCGCAGAGGGGCAGAGCCGCTGCGAGACTGAGGCCTTGGCCCCAGGCCGGGAGGGGCGAAAGAGCCTTTCCCAGCCGGAATCCTTCACCCGCTCCGGGCCAGGATCCCTTTCACGCTTCAACCCAGACGTCAGCCGTGGGTCTCCCACGTGTTGAAGTACCAGCCCTTCGCCAGATTCCGGTTTCCTCTCCGGGACTGCATGGGAATGATTCCCACACCCCCGCCATGACCGAGAAACAGAAGATGCTCCGCGGCGAGTTCTACAACCCCCGCGACCCCGAATTGCTCGAGGATTACCACCGCGCCCGCCGCCTGCTGCGCGCCCTCTCCCAACTCGACTCCCGCGATCTCGACCAACGCACCGCCCTTTTCCGCGACCTGCTCGGTCACACCGGCGACGGGGCCTGGATCGAACTCCCCTTCTGCTGCGAGTACGGACGCCACATCTCCATCGGCAGGAACTCCTTCGTCAACGTCCAGTGCGTCTTCTCCGACAGCAACACCATCGCCATCGGCGACGACACCCTCATCGGCCCCAATTGCCAGATCTACACCGCCACCCACCCACTCGACCCCGCCGCCCGGGTCCTGCCCCCCGCTCCAGGCCAGGCCCCGTATCGCACCCAGACCCGACCCGTCCGGATCGGGAACAAGGTCTGGCTTGGTGGATCCGTGGTCGTCCTTCCCGGCGTCACCATCGGGAACAACACCACCATCGGAGCCGGCAGCGTGGTCACGAAGGACATCCCGGACAACGTCCTCGCCTTCGGCAACCCTTGCCGCGTCATCCGCACCGTTTCGCCGTCGGAACCCACCCCCTGAACGCCTCCCATGCGCCCCCTTCCCTTTCTTCTCCTCCTCCTGGCCTTGGGCTCAAGCCTCTGCGCCCAGACCCCTGCCCTCGTCTCCATCCGCCTCACCCATCCCGAGGGCACCGCCCGCTGGGAGCGTCAACCCGACATCCCGCTCTCGGCCTCCACCCCTTCCACCGGCAAGAACGAACACATCGACATCGACCCCGGCACCCGATTCCAGTCCATGGAGGGCTTCGGGTTCACCCTCACCGGCGGCAGCGCCCAACTCCTCCGCCGGATGTCCCCGCCAGCACGCAGCCAACTCCTCCGGGAACTCTTCGCCACCGACGGCACCAACATCGGGGTCAGCTTCCTCCGCATTTCCGTCGGAGCCTCCGACCTCAACGAGCGCGTCTTCACCTACAACGACCTGCCCAAGGGACAAACCGATCCCGAGATGAAGCGCTTCAGCCTCGACCCGGATCGCGCCGACCTTCTCCCCGTCCTTCAGGAAATCCTCCGCATCCAACCCACCCTGAAGATCATGGCGTCGCCCTGGACCGCGCCGTCCTGGATGAAGACCGAGTTCGATTCCAAGGGCGGGAGCCTGGAACGCGAATGGTTCGGTGCCTACGCCCGCTACCTGACGACCTACGTCCGGGCCATGCAGAAGGAGGGTATCCAACTCCACTCCCTCACCATCCAGAACGAACCCCTCAACGCGGACAACAACCCCAGCATGTACATGTCCGCCGCCGACCAGACCGTCTTCATCCGCGATCACCTCGGCCAGGCCTTCCAATCCGCCGGCCTCACCACCCGCATCGTCTGCTACGACCACAACGCCGACCAACCCGACTACCCCCTGACCGTCCTCGCCGATCCCCAGGCCAAGGCCTTCGTCGAGGGCTCCGCATTCCACCTGTACGCCGGCCAGATCGAGGCCATCGAACAGGTCCACACCGCCCACCCCGACCGCAGCCTCTACTTCACCGAGCAGTGGACCGGTGCCCCGGGCAACTTCGCCGGCGACCTTTCCTGGCACATCCAGCACATCCTTGTCGGGGCCACCCGGCATTGGTGCCGCGCCGTCCTCGAATGGAACCTCGCTGCCGATCCCAACAACCGTCCCCACACCGATCGCGGCGGATGCGAACGTTGCCTCGGTGCGTTGACCCTCGACGGCGACAAGGTCCTCCGGAACACCGCCTGGTACGTCATCGCCCACGCCTCCCGGGAAGTCCGTCCCGGCTCCGTCCGCATCGCCTCCACCGCCAGCAAGACGGTCCCGAACGTCGCCTTCCAGACACCCGACGGCCGTTACGTCCTCATCGCCCTGAACCCGGGCAAATCCCCCCGCACCCTCGACGTCCGGACCGGCACCCAGAGCTTCACCACCACCCTCCCCGCCGGCTCCGTTGCCACGTGCACCTGGCCGGGAAAGCGCTGACACGCTCCGCTCCATTCCTCCACGACGGCTTTCCCAACGCGGATCCCCAGATCGCTCCCGCCCCTCGCCCGTGCGGGTGGACCCGCCGAGCCATCCCGCCCGGCCATCGGCGCGCGGCGCCGCGAACCCTGGCCCCGTTTGCAACCGGACGTCGCATATGCGACGTCCAGATGCAAAACCACCCCTGTTTGGGGGATGAATTTGCAACCGCGCGTCGCATATGCGACGCGCGATTGCAAATGGAGCCCCTCCCCGTCCGCGCTTCGCCCCCCTTCGCCCCCTCCCCGCCCGCCCTTCGCCGCGTCTCCGGGTTTCGTTCGGCAGGTGTCCGGTCCGGCTCGGCTCCGCTTTCCGGGCTCCCGGTCCATCCGGAGTTCTGGTTGACCGGGAAAGTTCCGGCGGTCTACCTAGGCTCCAGAATTCATCGTCACTGCGGAAGCATCACTCCCCACCCACAACGCCACCCACAGCTCCATCCACATGCATACCGAAATGATCGCCCCCACGCCCCTCACGACGCCTGCGACTGCCACCACCGCCGCACCGGCACCGACCCACATCATCC
>JAIXZE010000265.1 GCA_027489875.1 Verrucomicrobiales bacterium | reverse complement strand
GCGGTTTTTGCATCCGGACGTCGCATATGCGACGTCCGGATGCAAATCAGGGGGCCCGCCTCGGACCCAGCTTCCTGGCTGGGACGGTCCACGCCCGGACAACTTGCGCAGGGTTCCGGTGGGGGGCACGCGGCCTACAGTGGGAGTTTCTGGGAACTGGCTTCTGGGAATTGGCGACTCCGTGTGAAGGCCGGTGCGTACCGTGCTCGTGCCCCGAAGGGGCAACAGGTGAAAGCGGGGTGAAACCCCGGGGACCATGTCACAGAATGTCTTCTGTGCCCTGAAAGGGCACACGGAACAGGGTGCGTGTAGTCACCGTCCGCCCCGTTGGGGCGTGATGTCATGGGGTGGGGTGACCCAGGGTTCCGCTCCGCTCCACCGCTGGGCTTTCTCCGTGCGCCGCGTTGCGGCGAGGGCGGGCACGGGATGCATGTCCGGTAGATGCGTCCCCAAAGGCACAACCGCTGACTTCAGGTGTCAGAGCCTTGCGGTGACAACGTGACAGGAACTGGAGACTGGGAACTGGAAACCGTGGTTGTCCCCATCGAAAAGCCGGTAGCGGCTTTGGGCGGTCGTCATTAGGATCCCCCCATGCATGTTGCGTCGTGGTCTGGTCTTGCCGCGCTTTGGATGGGGGTCGTTTCCCTGAGTGGGGCGAACTGGCCCTCGTGGCGTGGGCCTTCGGGCAACCAGGTTTCGCCGGAGACGGGCTTTCCCACCGAGTGGGCGTGGTCGTCCAAGGGTCCCTCGAAGAACATCCGGTGGCGGGTGGAGCTGCCCGCTCCGGGAAATGCATCCCCGATCGTCTGGGGCGACCGCGTGTTTTTGACGCAGGCTTTGGAGGACGGGGCGAAACGGACCTTGATGTGCCTGGACCGTTCCACGGGCAAGGTGTTGTGGCAGGAGGGCGTGGAATTTCCGGGGAAGGATCCGCGGCACGAAACCAACCCGCACTGCGCGGCATCGCCGGTGACCGACGGGAAGATCGTGGTGGCCAGCTTCGCTTCGGCCGGCGTGGCCGCCTACGGACTGGACGGGAAGCGACGGTGGTTGGCGGACCTTGGCCCGCAGAAGCACACCTGGGGGCAGGGATCGTCGCCGGTGATCCATGGGGATCTGGTGCTCGTCTATCATGGGCCGGGACCGCACTCGGCCCTGCACGCCCTGGATCGCGAAACCGGTACCGTGAAATGGAAGGTGGCGTTGCCCGAGGAACAACCGGCGGAACGCTTCGATGGGTTTTCGGGCAAGTCCGACGGCATGATGGGATCGTTCAGCACGCCGCTGGTGATTGAGGCGGCCGGGCGCACGGAAGTCGTGCTGCCCGTGGCCAACCGGTTGCAGGCGTTTTCCCCGAAGGACGGCCGGAAGTTGTGGTGGGTGGATGGGATGAATCCGTTGGTCTACACCTCGGCCAGCTTCGGCGAGGGCAAGGTCGTGGCCATGGGCGGGTTCTTCGGCAGCTCGATCTTCGTGGCTCCCGGTGGGGAGGGTGATGTCACCGCACGCCGGAGCTTTTACGAACGTCGGGCGAAGAAGCACCGGATCGGGTCGCCGATTGTCCTCGGGGGGCACGCGTACCTGAGTTCGACGGATGGCTTCGCGCAGTGCGTGAACCTCCAGACGGGCGAGATGGTGTGGGAGGAACGGTTGCCGGCAACGGGCGGCGACGGAGCGACGTGGGCATCGATGGTCCTGAGCGGTGACCGGTTGTACGTGGTGAACCGATCCGGTGACACGCACGTGCTGCGGGCGTCGCCGAAGTTCGAGCGGTTGGGATCGAATCCGGTGGGTGAGCTGTCGAATTCGACCCTCGCCCTTTCGGACGGGCAGATTTTCCTGCGGACGCACCAGGCCCTGTACTGCGTGGCGGAAGCAGGAGCGGCGCGCTGAGCGCGTCCTTGCTGGAACAGACCATTCGAAATCAAAGCAACCGAAACATCACGACATGCCACTGATTGCCGCGACGGCCGGGAGCGGGATACCGCTGGGGTACTGGGCCGCGTTTTCACTGTTTGTTGTCCTGGCTCTGGCCGTGGACCTGGGGTTGTTCCATCGCGAAAGCCGGGAAGTGCGGTTCAAGGAGGCGATGGGTTGGACGGCGGTGTGGGTCTCGGTGGCGATGCTTTTTGCCTTCTGGGTGGGGCCGAAGTTCGTCCCGACGTGGACGCCGGATTGGACCGCGAAGTTCGTCACGGGCTACCTGGTGGAGTTGTCGCTGTCGATGGACAACGTGTTCGTGATCGCGTTGATCTTCTCGTATTTCAAGGTGCCGCGGACGTGGCAGCACCGCGTGCTGTTCTGGGGGATCCTGGGCGCGCTGGGGATGCGTGGGGTGATGATCTGGGCGGGCAGCGAGTTGGTGGTGCGCTTCCATTGGTTGCTGTACGTGATGGGCGCGTTCCTGGTCTTCACGGGGGCGAAGATGGCCTTCGCCGGTGGCGACGATGACGATGCGGCGCTGGAGAAGCGCACGGTGGTACGGCTGTCACGGAAGCTGTTGCCGTTCACGAACAGTTTTGACGGGGAAAACTTCGTGACGCGCGTGGGCGGCAAGCTGCGGTTCACGCCGTTGTTCCTGGTGCTGATCGTGGTTGAAACGACGGATGTGATCTTCGCGCTGGATTCGATACCGGCGATCTTCGGCATCACCAAGGAATCGTTCCTGATCTTCACGTCGAACGTGTTCGCGATCCTGGGGCTGCGGTCACTGTATTTCGTGCTGGCGAGCGCGATGGGTTATTTCCGGTACCTCAAGTACGGCCTTGCGCTGGTGCTGGTCGTGATCGGCGTGAAGATGCTGGCGGAGCACTGGCTGGAGAAGTGGCTGGGCAGCCAGTTGACCAACATCTCCCTCGCGTCGGTGATCGGAATCATCCTGGTCTCGATGGCGGCGTCGATGATTGTGGCGTGGCGTGAGCGACCGGCATCGCCGGGTTCATGAAGGAACCGACGCCGTCTCCACCGCATGCCGACACGCTGCCATTGTCAGCATTGCTGGGGCGCGTCCTGGAGGGTGTGGACGGTGGACTGACCTTGCAGGCGGTGGCGGATCGGACGGGAGGTCGCGGCGGTTACCTCCTGTTGATCCTGCTGTGCCTGCCGTTCACGACGCCTGTGCCGCTGCCCGGGGTCAGCAGCATTTTTGGCGCGGTCATCCTGTGGGTGGCCTTGGCGAGCGGCGGGCAGGGTGGGTTGCGGCTTCCGCGTTGGCTGGGACAAAAGGTCGTGGGTTCGGATCGCCTGCGAGGCGTGCTGCGGGCCAGCGGACGGTTGCTGGGATGGATCGAGAAAGCGGTGAAACCGCGAGGCCACGACTGGCTCGGAACCGGGATGAGCCGACGGCTCCACGCATTGCTGATGGTCTGGCTGGCGGCGCTGCTGATGCTGCCGTTGCCGGTACCGTTCACGAACTCGCTTCCCGGCTATTCGATCATCGTGGTGTCCGCCTGCCTGATGGAACGGGACGGGCGGGTGATTTTCGTGGGGTACCTGGTTTCATTGGTGGCGTCGGTCTATGTGATGGCGGCCCTGGTGGGTGGCATGGCGCTCATCGAGGCGGCCTGGCGATGGATCACCGGAGTGTGGGGAATTGTGACATGAAGTATCGGTGGGAATTGCCAGCGGCCCGACCGCTGGAGGTGCGGCTGTTGCGTGAAGCAACCGGTCTGGGAGAACTCGTGGCGACCTGTCTGGTGGAACGCGGGTTCCCCGACCCGGAGGCGGCCCGGCGGTTCCTGGAACCGCGCCTGAAGGACCTGGCCGACCCGTTCCGGCTGCCGGACATGGACCGGGCGGTGGTGCGGTTGCTGGAGGCGCGGGAACGCGGCGAGCGGGTGGTGTTGTTCGGGGATTACGATGTCGACGGCGTGACCTCGACGGCCCTGTTGAGCGAGTTGCTGGGGACACTTGGCTGGACCGTGGCCCAGTACCTTCCGGATCGGTTCACGGAGGGGTACGGGTTGACGCAGGCGGCGGTTGAAAACTGTCATGCGAAGAATTCCTGTGGCCTGTTGCTGGCCGTGGATTGCGGCTCAACGTCGCGCGGTCCGGTGGCGTGGTTGCGGGAGCGTGGGGTGGACGTGATCGTCCTGGATCATCACCAACCCGGCGAGACACCAGCGGAACCGGTGGCCTTCGTGAACCCTCAGCGGGGAAGCCTCGACCACGAGCTGTGTTCCGCCGGGCTCGCCTTCAAACTGGGGCACGCGCTGCTCAAGGAAGGACGGCAACGCGGGCTCCCGGGGTTTGCCACCTACGACATCCGGGAGGCCCTCGATCTGGTCGCCATGGGGACCATCGCTGACCTCGTTCCGCTCCACGGTGAGAACCGCATCCTCGCCAGCGTCGGCATGCAGCGCCTTGGTGCCACGCGGCGGGTCGGCGTCCGGGCGTTGAAGGAAGTGGCCGGTGTCGGTGATGTGGTCCGGGTGGATCAGGTTGGGTACCAACTCGGTCCACGTCTCAATGCGGCCGGCAGGCTCGAATCCGCCAAGCAGGCATTGGATCTCTTGCTGACGTCCGATGCCACGCTGGCGGGGACGCTGGCGGGCGCCCTGGACGCGTGCAACCGGGAGCGTCAGGCCATCGAGAAGAAGATGGCCGAGGACGCCATCGCTGCGGTTCGCGCGCGGTTCAACCCGGAGCGGGATTACGCCATCGTCGAGGCGTGTGATGCGTGGCACATCGGGGTGGTGGGCATCGTGGCTTCCCGCGTCCTGCGCGAATTCTATCGGCCGACGCTCATCATTGGACGCGAGGGGGAGGATTGGCGTGGTTCGGGCCGGAGCATCGCCGGGTTCGACCTGGCGGCGGCCTTGCGCGGTTGTGACGATCTCCTGCTGCGGCATGGTGGCCATGCGATGGCCGCGGGGGTCAGCGTGGATCCGTCGCAGGTGGACGCCCTGCGCGAGCGGATGAACCGGATCGCCCGCGGGACGCTGGCGGTCGAGCAGTTGACGCCGGCGCTGCGATTGGATGCGACGGCAGAGCTTTCGGCCGTGACCGAGGCGGCGGTGACGGAACTCGGCAAGCTGGAGCCCTTTGGTCAGGGGAATCCGGCGGTGCATCTGCGCATCCCCGGACTGCGGCATGCGCGCCCGCCGCAACGGATCGGAAAGGACCAGCAGCACTGGCGGTTCTCGGTCACCGACGGACGGGCAACGCTCGAGTGCGTGTGGTGGAGCGCGGGGGACCGGATGGTGCCGACGGGGGATTTCGAGTTGGCGGCCGTGCCTGAGTTCAACGAGTACAACGGCCGCCGGAGCGTGCGGTTGAAGTTCCTCGACTGGCGTCCGGTTTCGGGAACGGGGTGATAATGTTCAACCGGTAGGACGTGGCCGGGGCGGCGATGTCCTCATCGCCATTGGGAATGGCTTTGGAACGGCGACGAGGACGTCTCCACCCCGTTGCCTGTGGGCAGTGTCAAGAAGCGCCCCCCGGCGATCAGGAGGCTCCGCAGCACTTCTTCGCCTTCTTGCCGCTGCCGCAAGGGCAGGGGTCGTTGCGTCCGACCTTGGGAGCGGCGCGGAGGATGGGCGCGGGTCCGGGCGGAGGCGGGGGAATCGACATGGGATTGAACCGGTCTCCCGGCGCTTCAAACTCCTGGAAGTCGTCGTCAGTATCGAAGCGGGCGTTCTGGACCTCCCGCATGGCTGGGGCCTTGGCGAGGCTGTCGACGAGGTGTTGGTGGCGCCGGCGGAATCGTTCGCGGGCGTCAGGGATGACCTCGAGGAGGAGGTCGAGGAAGCGGGCAATCGGGAGGTCGGTCTTGTTTCGGTCGAGCTCGGTCACCTCCCCGGAGTCGAGATTCCACGCGAGGCGGACCGAGGGGCTGTAGAACTCGGGATGCCCCTCCGGGTCGTCGCTGAGGGTTTCGTACTGATCGTCGGTGAGATCAGGGTCGAGTCCGTCTGCGGTGACCCGAAACTCCACGTTGACGACCAGGGGGCCGGATTTGCGGGACGGAAAATAGGTTTCGTCGATGAACCACGACGTTCCATCCAACTTTCCCGCGGCGAGTGGATATTCGCAGAGGTCGCGAAGGCTCAGGTCGTCGTTCTCGGGTTGGGCGAGGTCGAGGTGAAGCTGGAATACGTCTGGAAGGTAGTAGAAATCATGGATGTCGCAGTTCTCGGCGAGGTGGGTGCGGACGATCCGATAGATCTCGGACATCTGGCTCCAGTGCTGCTCGGTGAAGAGCCGGGGAAAATGTTCGGCGAACCGCCCGAAGTTGGGTTCGGTGATTGCCTCGTCCAGCACCTCGATCTCCTCGTCGTCGGAGAGGACGACAATCTTTCGGCAGGGTTCTGGCCCTGGGAAGTTCCCTTCGTCCAGCTTCGGGAAATCGAGGCAGATTTCTCCGGAAAGTAAGTCCGGTTCGAGGCCCACCAGGCCGGTGACCGGGATGGTGGCGGGGAGGCCGAGGGCCTGTTCCTCTGCGGTGAATTCAACGTGGCCGCGGATGAGGTCAAAGCCGTCGGTCCAGGCGGGATTGAGTGCGAGATGCAGGTTCATGGGATTGGAAAAGGATCAGCGGTTGGAGGGGGCGGGCAGCAGGGTGAGTACGGCGGCGTGGCGGTCGGGCGCATTGCCGGTGCGGGCTTCCTCCTCGACGAAGCCGCGCAGGGAGTTGGTCTGTTCGCGTTGGACGAACGGAGCGCGGAGGAGGACGGGTTGATGCCGTTCCACGATCTGGAGGACGGCGGCGAGATTTGTCAGTCGTGCGGGATCCGATCCCGGGCTCAGTTCCTGGATGCCGAACAGCAGGCTGCGTGCAATCCACGGTCCGGGCGGGATGTTGGTCGTGCCGCGGGCGAAGTAATTGGAGGCGAACTCCGGGTTGGGCCGGCGGAAGGCCTGGTAGCCGACGAGCGATTCGGTCTGGTTGCGGTAGGCGTCGTCGAGGGGGGCGAGTTGCTGGACGCGATCGAAGAACACGGCGCTGTTGGTGGTGAGGCTGGCGAGTTCCGTTTCGCTGCGTTGGCGTGGGGAATTGCGGGCCGCGCGGCTTCGGACGATCTGGAGGGCGGCCAGGCCGCCGTATCCGACGAGGACCACGAGCGCTGACAGGATGAAGGGCTTTCCAAGGCCGTCGCCCTGGAACATCCGGATGAGGAGGAAGAGGGCGCTGGCGGCGATGCAGGACAGGATGAAGATCGGGAGCGTGATCGCGAGGATCCAGGCCATGTTCATCGACAGCGCCTTGAAGAACAGGCTGCCGACGAGGACGCCGACGAGTGCGAGGACACCGCTCAGGGCGGCGATGCCAAAGAGGATCTTCTGTGCTGGATGGCCGGACTTCATTTCGCGGACGGGATGGACGGCGGGGGTAGCGTTAGCTGGCCGAGGATCCGCGGTCCAGTCGCGCCTGTGGTCTCGGGAAGGTTGCCGGGAACACCCAGGAGATGCGCGGCCCCAAGCAGGGCGAATGCCGCAGGTTCGATGGCCTGCCGCGGCCAGCCGCAGTCATCGGAGGTGGCGAGGGTGAGGTTGGGCAGGATCGGCTCCAACGCCGCGTGGATGCGGCGCACGAGGTGCGCGTTGGCCGCGCCTCCACCGGCAAGGATGACGCGCACCGGGACATCGGTGGCGGGCCGGGGCAGGTGGCGGTGGTAGTTCTCGGCGATGGAGCGGGCCGTGAGTTCGGTGAGGGTGGCGAGGAGATGGATGCCGTCGTCGCGTGTCGCTTCCGGCCAATCGGCCAGGATCCCGCGCAGGAAGGGTTCACCGAAGAGTTCGCGTCCGGTGCTTTTGGGCGGGCGCTTGCGGAAGAACGGATGGCGGAGCCAGGCGTCGAGGCGCTCCGCGTCGATCGTTCCCGCAGCCGCGCGGCGTCCGTTCTTGTCGAAGCCGTCCTTGCCCGCGGAGACAAGCCGCGTGGCGAGGTCCAGGAGGACGTTCGCCGGGCCGGTATCGAACGCGAGGATCCGCGGCGGGGCATCCGGCGAGGTGGAGGCGGAGGCGTCGATCAGCGTGACGTTGCCGATGCCTCCCAGGTTCTGGACGGCGGTCCAGGTCCCGGGCCGGGCAAAGGCCATCTTGTGGAAGAGCGTTGCCAGCGGGGCTCCCTGTCCGCCGGCGGCGAGGTCCGCCACCCGGAAGTTGGAGATCACGGGAACCCGGAGTTTTTCAGCGATCCATGCGGGTTCCCCGATCTGCCACGTGGCCGCGGGACGGAGGGGTTGGTGGAAGACGGTCTGGCCATGAAGTCCGACGGCATCGATGGACTCGCCGCGCAGGCCGCGGCCGATGGCGTCGGCGTAGAACCGGCCGAGGTCATGATGCAGTTGTCCGCATTCCCAAGCGTCCGCATCGCCACGCGCCGTGGCGTGCAGGCGTCCGGACAGGGCCTTGGGAAAGGCTCGCGACCAGAGTCGGATCAATTGGATGCCGCCGGGCCGACAGGTGCAAAGGGCGCAGTCCACGGCGTCCATGCTGGTGCCGGACATGACGCCGACGATGCGCAGGGGAGATCTCACAGGCGGCGTGAGGATTGGGGTGGGGAGGGGGGCGGTCCACAGATTTCAGGATTACAGAGATGGAGGGGTGCATCTGGACGCTGCCCCCGTTTGAGAATGGGAACGGGGTGGCGATGTCCTCATCGCCTTGGGAACAGGCGAGAGAGGGCGACGAGGACGTCGCCACCCCGTTTCATGCGGGGGGCGGCATCCAGAGGCTGTCCCACGGATGGGGCGGAGTCACCGAATGCCGATGAAACCTTGCAGTCCTGGGTTGCGTCTCTGACGGCATGGGATTCTCTGGCGGGATGCAACGCAGCGGAACGGTGAGGATGGGTTGGTTGGTGGTGGGACTTTGCCTTGGATTGGCAGACGTGGGTTTCGCCCAGGAGGCGGCGTCGACGAATTCAGCGAAGCCGCGGCGGGAACGACGGAAGAGCCTGGCGGAGATGTTCGAGCAGTACGACGCGGACAAGGATGGCCGGGTGACCGCTGCGGAGCTCCAGAACCCGGGGATGATGATGCTCCTCGACAAGGACAACAACGGGTACGTCACGCGGCGGGAGGTCAGTGAGTCGGTGACGTCGATCGGGGTGGAACGTCGGTGGGCCCGACCGGAGAAGGGGACGAAGGGCGCGAAGGAAGGCGAGGGATCGGTGGCAGTGGCGGAAACGCTGGCAGAGAGCCTGCGACCGGTGTCGCCGGTGAGCCACGGTGTGGGCCGGAAAGTCCCGTCGGTGCCGGTGAAGACGCTGGATGGACGGGAAGTGGATCTGGGATCGAAGCCGAAGGGAATGGGCCGGGTGATCGCGGTGACGTCGTCGAGTTGTCCGGTGAGTCGGAAGTTCGCGCCGGGGTTGGGTCGGTTGGAAGCGGCGTGGGCGGCGAAGGGGGTGGAGTTCGTGTACGTGGGGTCGTTGCCGGTGGATTCCGCAGCCGACCTGAAGGCGATGGCGTCGGAGTCGGGTTGGAAGGGAGCGGTGGTCCGCGATGCGGATGAACGGGTGGGGGCGGCGCTCGGATTGCGGACGACGGCAGAGGTGCTGGTCCTCGACGCGGCAGGGACGCTGGTTTACCGCGGCGCGGTGAACGACCAGTACGGGGTCGGGTACGCCCGTGCGGAGGCGAGGCAGCGACCGTTGGAGGATGCGTTGACGGCGTTGGAGAAGGGAATGAAGCCGGCGCTGGCGGCCACGACCGCGCCGGGGTGCGTGCTGGAACGGAAGGAATCCAGACCCGCGCTCCTGGCTTCCGCCGCGGGTTCGAAGGCGACGTATCACGGGCGGATTTCCCGGCTGGTTCAGACGCATTGCGGGGAGTGTCACTTTGATGGCGGGGTCGGGCCGTTCTCGTTGGAGAGTTACGCGGATGTGGTGGGGCACGCCGGCATGATCCGGAAGCAGGTGGAGAAGGGGCAGATGCCGCCGTGGTTCTCGGTGCCGGTTGCCGGCGAGGTTCATGGAAAGTGGGCGAATGACCGGACGATGCCGGAAGAGGATGGGAAGGATCTGCTGGCGTGGTTGGCCGGCGACCGTGCAGAGGGCGACCCCGCGGAAGCACCGTTGCCCGTGCGCCGGGCCAGTGAATGGGCGATCGGGAAACCGGATGCCGTGTATGGACTGCCCAAGCCGGTGAAGATCCCGGCCGAAGGCGTGATGGCGTACGAGTACGCCTTCATCGATACGGACCAGACCGAGGATCGATGGATCCAGGCGATGGAGATCCGTCCGACCGTCGCGGCGGCGGTCCACCATGTGCTGGTGTGGGTGGAGGCACCAGGGGGGCAGAAGAAGAAGGGGCAAGCATCCGAGGACGAGATCTCCGGGTTCTTTGGGGCGTACGTTCCGGGGAATGCGTCGCGGGTGTTTCCGGAGGGTTTCGGGAAGGCGCTGCCGGCAGGGGCGACGTTGAAGTTCCAGATCCATTACACGCCGTACGGCAAGGCGACCAATGACCAGATGCGGATCGCGTTCCGCTTTGCGCCGGAGAAGCCGCAGCATGTGGTCCATGTGGTGGGCATCGCGAACCCGGGGATCCGGATCCCGGCGGGGGCATCGAACCATGAGGAGTGGGCGGCGCTGCCGGTGCCGCGGGAGGCGCGGATCCTGTCGTTCCTGCCGCACATGCATGTCCGTGGAAAGGCGTTCCGGTACGAGGTGATGTCGCCGGATGGGGAATCGCGGGTGGTG
>JAIXZE010000042.1 GCA_027489875.1 Verrucomicrobiales bacterium | reverse complement strand
GTGGCTCGCCGATCCCGGAAGATTCGCCCTCGCCTGTTTCGCATTCGGTCTGGGCGCGTGGGTCCGCATCCATGCGGCCGAATTGCCCGCGCTGGATTTCTCCATCGAACTGGAAACCGTCCTGCGTCACGACGATGGCCAGTTCCTCTGGTTTCATCCGCGGCCGACCGCGACACCCCAAGGCGCGATCCTTACCCTCCAAAAGCACCTCAAGATCTCCGACTACTACTCCGGCCTCCATATCCTCCGTCGGAAGGGACTCGACGGTCCGTGGTCCGCGCCAACATTGCCGCCATCCCTCGATTGGCGTCCGCAGCCGGATGGGGTCACCGTCAGCGTAGCCGATGTAACCCCCGGATACCACACCGCCTCCCGGCAGGTGATCGCGATCGGATGCCAGGTCCGATACAGCCCGGCCGGACGTCAGCTGGAGGACGTCCGACGCGCCCATCAAACGGTCTATTCCGTGCTCGATCCGCAGGGCAAGAAGTGGACGCCCTGGTCCATCCTGGAATTGCCGGAGTCGCCGGACTTCGACTTCGCCCGGAACGCCTGTTCCCAGTGGCTGGTCCTGCCCGATGGCTCCCTCCTCGTTCCGTTGTACATCGCCCGGGATGCGGCCGGTCCCTATTCGACCACCGTGGCGCACTGCCGTCTCGAAGGCCAACGCCTCCGCTACCTGCGCCACGGCTCCATCCTCCGACTCGAAACGCCCCGCGGCCTTTACGAACCTTCCCTGATCGCCCACGCCGGACGGTTTCACCTCACGCTCCGGAATGATGTCCGCGGCTACCATTCCGTCAGCGATGACGGCTTGACCTTCGGTGCCGTGGAACCATGGACCTTCGACGACGGCACGGAACTCGGCAGCTACAACACCCAGCAACACTGGCTGGGCCACAGCGCCGGGCTCTTCCTCGTCTACACGCGCCGCGCGGGAACCAACGACCACATCATCCGGCATCGCGCCCCCCTCTTCATCGCACGGGTCGATCCCCGCACGGGCCACCTGGTGCGTCGCACGGAACGGATCGTCATTCCCGAACGTGGGGCCGAACTCGGAAACTTCGGAGCAGCAGCCATGAGCCCAACGGAATCCTGGGTCACCGTGTCCGAAGGCATGTTCATGAAGGACTCACGCGCCCGGGGTGCCGAAGGGGCCACCTTCGTCGCCCGCATCCGGTGGTCGGTCCCGAACCAGGACTTCCCGCAATTCAGCAAAAACCCGGAGAAATGATCCTGGGAGACGACCCAATCCGGGCGTGCGGGCGCGCACTGCTTCCGGAGGGTTGTTCGCGTCAGACGGGCTTGGACCGCTGCATCCTGCCCAGATCCCCTCGGATCCTCCAATTCGCGGAATGACGAATCCGCCGGTTGACACGGAACCGCCCCCACGTCCCAGCATCCCTCCCAACACACCACAGGCCGGTTCCATGCCCACCCCTTCCCCAAACGTGCCTCTCGATTTCGACGATTGCCGCACCCGACAGCAGGTCGCGCTGTGTGCCGTGGAAACCACCGCACGGCTCGTGCGCGCCGATGTCGTGACCTGCGACGAGATGGATCTCGGTGCTGGTTGGATGTTCGGCGTGAACAACGCCCAGACCCCGGGAGCCGAAGCCCTCTTCCCTGAGTTCCTCCGCCACGCCGACCAGCATCCCGTCCTCCAGGCCTACTTGAACGGCGCTCCCCATCGGGCCCTCCGTCTCGACGACACAGGTTCCGACTTCGAACAGACCGATCTTTACCGCCGGTTCTACGCCGCCTTCGGCATCCGCCACCAACTCATCGCCCCGATCGAGATCGACGCCCGACGCGTTGTTTCCCTGGCCCTCTTCCGGACCACCGATCCCTTCGCCACCGAAGACCTCGACCGCCTCAATGCCGTTGTCCCGCGGATGCAGTCGGCGTGGAAGACCTGCGCCCACATCGAGTCGGCCCAACGCGACGCCTTCCGCCAACTCGGCTATGAGCTGGTTCCGCTGACCGCAGGCTACGGAGGCCCGCCCCTGACCGAGGCCACCCGGCGGATCCTGGCCGATCGCTGGGGCCCCCACAGCTGGGAACAACAGCTCGAAGCGTGGAAGGGCGTTGTGGCCAACCAATTCTCGGCGAATGACCCCGCCCCGTTGCTTTGGGAAGCCCCCGAGGGAATCGAAGTCCGGGCTGTCCGCCTCCCCGATGGCGAGGCGGCCCTCGCCGTTCGGGCCCATCCACCCCACTCGCCCCGTCGCAGCCCGATGTGGAACATCCTGAGCCCCCGCGAACGGGAGGTCGCAGAATGGCTCGTCGAGGGAAAGACCTCCGCCGTCGTGGCCACGCTGCTGGGCGTCAAGGAACCGACGGTCCGGAAGCACCTCGAACACATCTACCTCAAGCTCGGCGTCGAGAACCGGGCCTCGGCGATCCGGGTGCTGCTCGAGTCTGATTCTTGAAATCCCACTTGCCTTACTCGTGATTAAATCTCCATCTTCTTGATGTGAATTGGTCGGGCCTCCAGCGTGTCGTCGCGGGCATCGCCGCCGCACTCGTGCTGGCGGCACTTCTGCGCACCCTGACCCGACAGGAACCGGGCATCGTCCGGCTGCTCAACGTTTCCTACGATCCCACGCGCGAGTTCTACGCCGAATTCAACCGCGAGTTCGCCCAACTCTGGCAGCAAAAGACCGGCGAAACGGTCCGCATCCAGCAATCCCACGGCGGCTCCGGAAAGCAGGCCCGCAGCGTGATCGATGGGCTCCGGGCGGACATCGTGACCCTCGCCCTCGGATACGACATCGACGCGATTTCCTCCAAAGGCGGGCTGTTGCCGTCGGATTGGGCGTCGCGGTTGCCGTCCAACAGCTGTCCTTACACCAGCACGATTGTCTTCCTCGTGCGGAAGGGGAACCCCAAGGACATCCAGGACTGGGACGACCTCGTGCGATCCAACGTGACCGTGGTCACCCCCAACCCGAAGACCGGCGGCGGTGCGCGATGGAACTATCTGGCCGCGTGGGGGCACGCGTTGCACAAGCCGGGTGGCTCGCCGGCCACCGCGAGGGATTTCGTGAGCAAGCTCTACCGGAACGCACCCGTACTCGACACCGGGGCGCGGGCGTCCGCCCAGACCTTCAGCGAACGCAAGATCGGTGACGTCCTGATCACCTGGGAAAACGAGGCCATGCTCCTGCTGCGCGAGCACGGGACCAACCGGTTCGCACTCGTGCGGCCATCGGAAAGCATCCTGGCAGAGCCTCCCGTGGCGTGGGTGGATCGTGTGGTGACCCGAAAGAAGACCGCCGAGGTCGCCCAGGCCTACCTCACGCATCTCTATTCCGACGCCGGGCAGAACCTCGCCGCAAAACACTTCTACCGGCCGTCGAATCCCGCGGTGGCAGCGCGCTACGAACAGCAGTTCCCGCCGATGCGGCTCTTCACCCTCGCTGAAATCGCCGGCTCTTGGGCCAAGGCCCAGGCAGAGCACTTTGCTGACGGCGGCATCTTTGATCAGATCTCCAGCCGCTGATCCCCCACCGCATGTCGTCTGCACGATCCAAGAGCTTTCAGATCCTGCCCGGTTTCGGGCTGTCGTTGGGGTATACCCTGACGTACCTCAGCCTCATCGTGCTCATCCCGCTGGCGGCGCTATTTCTGCGGACTTCGGAACTGAGCTGGGCGCAATTCCTGAAGATCGCCACCTCCGACCGCGCCATCGCATCCTATCGGGTGACATTCGGCTGCGCCTTCATCGCGGCGGTGATCAACGCCGTGATGGGCACGCTGCTGGCGTGGGTGATCGTCCGGTATCGTTTCCCGGGCCGGAAGATCCTCGATGGGTTGATCGACTTCCCGTTTGCCCTTCCGACCGCCGTGGCGGGATTGACGCTCGCCAACCTGTTCGCGACGACAGGCTGGCTCGGACAGTGGCTGGACCTCGTCGGGATCCAGGTCGCGTACACGCAGTCCGGAATCGTTGTGGCGCTGATCTTCATCGGGATCCCGTTCGTCGTCCGTTCGCTCCAGCCCGTGCTGGAGGACATCGAACTGGAGGTGGAAGAAGCCGCCGCGTCCCTCGGCGCGAGCCGTTTCATGACCTTCACCCGCGTCATCTTCCCCACGTTGTTGCCCGCGATCCTCACCGGCTTCTCGCTCGCCTTTGCACGGGCCATCGGGGAGTACGGATCGGTGATCTTCATTGCGCCCAAGCGCGCCGAAATCACACCGATGCTCATCTGGTACCGACTGGAAGAATTCGATTACCCGGGAGCCATGGCGATCGCCGTGGTCATGCTCGTGATCTCATTCTTCCTGCTCATCACGGTCAACCTGCTCGAACGTTGGGCGAGCCGATTCCAACGCTGACCATGGCTGGAACCACCCAGAAACGTTGGACGTCCGGGCAGGCCAAATCCCGGCGGGGCACCGAGGATCCCTGGTACATCCGGTGGATCCTGATCGGCGTCGCGGCGTTGTTCGCCGGCGTGTTCCTGATTCTACCGCTGGCGAACGTGTTCGGGCAGGCCTTCGCCAAAGGCTGGCAGACGGCCTTCGGATCCCTCACCGATCCGGACACGATCGCCGCCACCAAACTGACGGCCCTCGCCACGCTCATCAGCGTGCCCCTGAACACGGTGTTCGGCGTCGCCGCGGCGTGGTTGATCGCCAAGTTCGAGTTCCGCGGAAAGGCCGTCCTGACGACGTTGATCGACCTTCCGTTCTCGGTCTCGCCCGTCGTCACTGGACTCGTCTACGTGCTCCTGTTCGGCCTGCGTGGCTACTTCGGTCCCTGGCTCGACCGACACGACATCCAGATCATCTTCGCCGTGCCCGGCATCGTGCTGGCCACGATCTTCGTGACGTTCCCGTTCGTCGCACGCGAGTTGATCCCGCTCATGCAGGCGCAGGGCTCCGACCAGGAACAGGCCGCCCTCACCCTCGGAGCCACCGGTTGGCAGACCTTCTGGCACGTCACGCTTCCCTCCATCAAATGGGGACTGCTTTACGGCGTGATCCTCTGCACCGCCCGTGCTGTCGGCGAATTCGGTGCCGTCTCCGTTGTCAGCGGCCACATCACCGGGATCACCGACACCCTTCCGCTCCGCATCGAGAAACTCGACAAGGAGTACAACAGCGTCGCTGCCTTCAGCATCGCCGCCCTCCTCGCCGTGCTCGCCCTCCTGACGCTCGGTCTCAAGACCTGGCTCGAACACCGCCAGCAACGCGAACTCGACCTCGCCCAGACCTCTTCCGATTCGCCCGATGAGCATTGAACTCCGCAACATCTCGAAGCGCTTCGGCGACGTCGCCGCCGTCCAGAACGTCTCCTTCAAGGTCGCCGAAGGCGAACTGGTCGCCCTGCTCGGCCCCTCCGGCGGCGGCAAGACCACGGTCCTCCGGATGATCGCCGGACTCGAGCAACCGACCGAAGGCGACATCCTCATCCGCGGCCAACGCGTCAACGACGTCTCCGTCCAGAAGCGCAACATCGGCTTCGTGTTCCAGGGCTACGCCTTGTTCAAGACGATGTCCGTCGCCGACAACATCGCCTTCGGACTGAAGATCAAGAAGTGGCCCCAGGCCGAGATCAACGATCGCGTCGCCGAACTGCTGAAGCTCTTCGGGCTCGACGGGCTCGGAAAGCGCTTTCCCCACCAGCTGTCCGGCGGCCAACGCCAGCGCGTAGCCATCGCGCGTTCCCTCGCCCCAAAGCCTTCCGTCCTCCTGCTCGACGAACCCTTCGGTGCCGTCGACGCCAAGATCCGGCAGGAACTCCGCGACTGGCTGGTCCACCTCCACGACGAACTTTCGGTGACGACCGTCTTCGTCACCCACGACCAGGAAGAAGCCATGGAGGTCTCGAACCGCATCGTCATCTTCAGCCGCGGCAACCTCGAACAGATCGGTGCTCCGCAGGAAGTCTACGAGCGCCCCTCCAATGAGTTCGTCGCCCGTTTCATTGGCGTCCTCAACGTCCTCGAGCTGCGCGTCGAACACGGCGTCGCCCGCCTCCACGAACTCACATTCCCAACCCATGGCGTGGCGGAAGGCTCCAACCTTCGGATCGGATTCCGCCCGTACGCCGTCCAGATTTCACCCGACCTCTCCGAGTACCGGTACCGGGCCACCCTCAAGCACGTGTACTTCCTGGGCGTCCAGCTGCGCCTGGAACTGGAAACTCCCTCCGGCCTCACCCTCCGCACCCGGATCACCAAGGACGAGTTCGTCCGTCTGGGCCTCGCCGAAGACAAGGAAATCTCCTTCCAGATCCGCGAGTACCGCGTCCTGTCCCGCGACGGCTTCGCCCTCAGCCCCGAGGTTTCTGCCGTCCACCAACTCCCGTCCATCGCGGAAAACATCTGAGCTGCGGAGCCCTTCGACCGGCCCAACTCATCGCGTTCGCCGTGTCGCGCGTTCCTGGAGCCAGCGGATGTCAGCGTTCCGGGGCGACGGGGTGAACTCTGCATTGAACCGACTGCGTTGTCCGGGCGTCAGCGTCGGCATCGTGCGGGGATCCACCCATCGCCGGATTTCCGAATGCCCATCCGCAAAGGAAAGCCCGCCGGCCCGCCCGTGATAGCTCGCCGGGTAATCGTAGGCGAACCGCAGGGCCTCAGGCGCATCGGGATAGCCCCGCATGTCGGTGTAGAAGTTGCCGATGTTCAGGCTGTCTTCCCGCTGGTCGATCAGGATCCACGTCCCCGAGGGCCCCGGATCCTGCATGTCGACCAACGACCGATACACCCGCCATCCGGAGTCCAGATCCTGGGGTGCCTCACCGCCGTATCCGCCCGCCCAGACGCTCATGGTCATGCTGCGAACCCGCGGCAACTTCCGCCCCGCCACCGTCACGGTGGATCGATCCCCGGGACACCTCCACACCGTCAGCGACGGACAATACTTCCACAGCGGGCTTTTGCGGACGCTCAAGTTCGGATCCCAGTTGAAGCGGTTTGCGCCGTCGAAATCGAGCTGGCCCAACACCCAGACCGCCGAATCCCGCGATCGATCCGAGCCATGGACACTCGCATACGGAATCCGGTCGCGGTTTTCTTCGGCATACATCCGCCACGCGAGGAGGAGTTGTCGGTGATTGTTCAGGCATTGGATTCCCTGTGCCTTCTGCTTCGCCCGCCCAAGCCCCGGCAACAGCAGGCCAGCCAGGATCGCAACAATCGCGATCACGACAAGGAGCTCGATCAGGGTGAATCCGCGATGGCCGGTATGCGGCCAATTCGTCCCTGATGCCCGAACCAGCGATGGTGCGGAAACCGCCACAACCCCAGACTGCCTTTGGCTCCCCGGGATTTGCAACGCCCCCCGTCAGCTCTCTTTTCATGACACCCAGAAAGCAGGTTTCGAAAAGGCGATTCTGTCGTCCCCACCCCGTTGAACGGGGTTGCGACGTCCTCGTCGCCGGTCCGAAGCCTTACCGAGGGCGATGAGGACATCGTCACCTCCTTCCGAACGAGGGCAGTCTCGAAGTGCACCCCGAGTCATGATCACTCCAGAAATCCCATTTGACCCGAAACGCCCGTGCGGACTATAACCACGGCTCGTTCGACAATGATTTGCCGTACCTCCATCACTGTAACCATGAAGCGCCATCAGGAAGGCGCTTCCGCCACTTGCCGCTGGGCCAAAGCCCGGGGCTTCGGCGTCGTGGAGGTTTTCGTTTAGGAATCAATCAGCATTCCAGACCACGAAAAACCCGCGATTGCCACGGCAACGCGGGTTTTTCGTTTTTGGTATGCCCACATCTCGAACCCACATCACCCAGTACCTGTCAGCCAATCAGAAGCACATGACAACGACACATGACGAACCACCGGCCCCCTTCCAAGGGACCGACGAGAATGACCTCGACCGGCTCAAGAACCGACTGCTCCGCCTTGCGCTGGCCGCAACCGAGGACACCGCGATGATCGTGGCCCTCCGACGTGCCGCCAACGAGGCCGCCGCCCTCGCCTGGCTCGAGCCTCATCCGCTGCTGGTTTTTCCGGTTCTTTTCCTTGAAAAGGCTGCCAACGACCACGCACGGATCGAACGTCAGCAACGCATCCGGGCCCGCTCGGCCTCCCTTCTTCAGGAGGCCGCATGATTCAAGGCCCGATTCAGTCCCACACCAACGGCCGCGCTGGATGCCGCCCCGTAGCCTGCCCCGATCGCGGACAGGCTACCGGACGGCACCCCGTCGCCCGCCGCTCGCCCAACAGGACTTCCCGGGTTAGCCTCCGCACGTGAGCGAGCCTTCGATCGAAAACCACTGGCGCAGCGTCCGGGACCATTCCAGGTCCTTCTGGGACTTCACTTACGTCTACCCGGTGGTCTCACGGCGATCGAAGGGACTTTCCATCGGCATCAACCTGAACCCCGACAAGGTCTGCAACTTCGATTGCATCTACTGCGAGGTTGACCGCGTCACGCCCCCGAAAACAAAGGCAGTCAACCTGCTACAGATCCGGGCAGAGCTGGCTGCGATGGTCCAATTGGCCCAGTCCGGGCAACTCGCGCAGGACCCCAAGTTCAGCGAGGCGGGTGACCTGACCCGGAACGTCCGGGACATTGCCTTCAGCGGCGATGGGGAACCCACCATGGTCGACAACTTCGACGAATGCATACAGGTAGCCGTCGACGTCAAGCGGGCCGCGAACTTGCCTTCCACGAAGATCGTCCTCATCACGGATGCAGCCGGACTCGACAAGGCACGGGTCCGGACCGGGCTCCTGCTGATGGATGCCCATCAAGGTGAGATCTGGGCAAAACTCGATGCAGGAACCCCGGAGTACTACGCCACCGTCAATCGCAGCCATATCCGGTTCGAACGGATCCTCGCCAACCTGGAACTCACTGCCCGCGAGCGGCCCATCATCATCCAGTCCCTGTTCCTGCGGATCCACGGAGAACCCATGCCTACGTCTGAACTCCAAGCCTACTGCCAACGCATCCAGGCGCTTCTCGCCGCAGGTGCAAAGATCCAGGAAATCCACCTCTACACCGTCGCACGGCCAACCCCGGTGGCGTGGGCAACCCGACTCGACCGGGCCACCCTCGACTCGATGGCTTCGGTGATCCGGGAATCCACAGGTGCCAAGGTCGCTGTCTTCGAATGAAGCCCCGTCCTTCCCCCCCACACACATCCGCCGCCGCCGAGGAATCCTTCGGCCATTCCCCCGCCTCCATCAACGCATGGCGTCGACGTACCCAGGCAGCTCTGGATCGGGGAGCCCAGACACCCTTCTACCTCTTCAGCCCTGATTCAGTCATCGAACGGACCCACACCATCGAGAACCTCAACTTCGGCCTCCCCACCACCTGCTGGTATTCGTTCAAGACCCAGCCACTCCCGCCACTCGTCCGACATTGGGTGGGATTGGAACGTCCCATCGAGGTCGTCAGTGAATTCGAACTCCGTGCAGCCCTCGCATCGGACTGCCCCCCCGATCGACTGCTGATCAATGGTCCAGCGAAGCATCGTTGGCTCCCCCGCTTCCCGATTCCCGGTCTCAGGGTGAACCTTGATTCCCTGACCGAACTCCCCCCACTGCTCCCAATGGCAAGCCAGCTCGGCTGGCGAACCGGAATCCGCGTCCGGACTTCCGAGGAGTTCGATCCCGAAAACCCCTCGTTCCCGACCCAGTTTGGAATGGAACCCGAGGAACTGCCCACGGCGTTGCGCCAGTTCCGGAACGCCGCGCTGGAACCGGAAACCATCCATACCCACCTTCGCACCAACGTTTCTGACCCCACCTGTTGGACACGCGCGTTGGATGTCCTTCGAGAGTGCTGCGAGGCAAACCAGTGGTACCCGGCGAACATCGATCTCGGTGGCGGACTTCCCGCCTTCACAACAAGAACCCGTGCTGGAAAACCGTACACAGCCTCATTTGACCCATCGCTGAAGTCGTACGCGGAGCATCTCAGAAACGCCCTGCGCCCCTTCGTTTGGGCGAAAACCCTGTGGCTTGAGCATGGACGCCATACGTGTGCCGAGTCCGGCCTGCTGGCGATACGGATTCTCGACATCAAACAGAAGGGACCACACCGCCTCCTGATCTGCGACGGGGGACGGACCCTTCATGCCTTGGTATCCATCTGGGAAGACCATCAACTCATCCCACTCAAGGCATCCACCTCCCCAACAACTCCAGCCGCAGTCCACGGCCCCACGTGCATGGCCTTCGACCAACTTGGCCGACGCCTGCTTCCTTCGGACGTCAACATCGGCGACGTCCTTCTGTGGCTCGACGCCGGGGCGTATCATCTTCCATGGGAAACCCGTTTCTCCCATGGACTTTGCGAGGTTTGGTGGGATGCCGGTAACAACAATCCAACATGCGAAAGGAGAGCCGAATCATTCCCGGAATCGTGGATCCTCTGGCAGACCACGCAGCAATCAGGATTTGGAGCAAAAACCCGACCCCTGCGTCAGGAAAATCACCTTGACGCGGATGGGTCCTAAGGAGTTGAGTAACCGCAGTCTCGTAGAGCGGGATTGTTGGATTAGCGCTAACCCTTTTTTGAAGACGAGTATATGGCCTCTGGAGCAATGAAAATCGCCGGTTTGTTGGGTCTGTGCTTTGCGGCATCGTCCGCCATGGCACAGCTGGATCCCTGGGAACAGGTTGTCTACCAGCACTCGGGAAGTGGCAATTTCAGCTACACCACCGGGGCTGAATACGGCGACGAAGTCATCATCCCGGCCCATGGTATCGCGGGAGTCCAGTGGGTGATCACTGGCTTCACCTTCGAGTATTCCGCCAACTACGCCCTTCCGGCTGGGTTGACTTTCCGGATTTACGAACAGAACGGAGTTCCGATCAGCGGCTTCGCCTCGCCTGGAACCGAGATCTACGAGACCACGGTTGACATCCTCAGCGGTGGCGGTGTGGTCAACATCGACTTCGCTTACGACGCTTCGAACGTTCTTCCGAACCGCCTTACCTACACCGTCCAGTTTTCAGGCCTCCTTCCCGGCAACACTGCTGGTTTGATCATCCCCGGAGGATCCCCTGCGGTCGGTGCCAGCTCCAATGACTTCTGGGAAAAGACCGGTTCCGGAGCCAACGACTGGGCCTTGAAGGCTTTCAACCCCGGTTCTCCCTCGGCAAACTTTGTTGCCACCATCACCGCCGTTCCTGAGCCAGGAACCGTCGCCATGATGGTCGCCGGTGCCGGCATGGTTCTTGTTGCCCTCCGCCGTAAGTAATTGCTCTCAACCCGCTCTCACTCGTCTTCAACGGGGCACCTCACGGTGCCCCGTTTCTGTTTTGTAACGACCACCCAAAACCCCGGTATCACCGCAGGTTTTGCACAGGGATGATGCGCTCTTGAACGACTGCCCGCTTGCTCAGGCAGCAGGCCAAAACACGTAGAGGACGAGATAAACCAAGACGCCAGTAACGCTGACATACATCCAGATGGGCCAGGTCCACCGGGCAATACGCCGATGCTCGTCAAATCGCTCTCGAAGGCCTCGATGGATGCTTATCAAGGCCAAGGGAACAACAGAGATCGCGAGGATGATGTGACTGGCCAACATGACCAGATACGGAATCTTCAGAGCTTCTGGGCCTCGGAAAGGGGTGTGGACACCTCGGACCACCACAAACTTGTGGATCAGGTACAGAACCAGAAAGACGCAGGAGGTGCCGAATGCCGACAGCATGCACCGCCGGTGCGCTTCACGCTTTCCTGACCGAATCAGGATCAATCCAAAGATAAGAAGAACACCAGAGGCCCCATTCAGGCAGGCATTGATCAAAGGCAATTGGCTCAAGTTCATTGGGAATTCCTTTCCGAGAGCAATCGAGTCAGTCGGACCACTTCGTCGAGGGCATTTGCTTCCTCCGCCTGAACCATGGCCCTCAGGCGACCAGAACGATCCACGAGCGCAAATGAAGCCGAGTGGATGAACAAATCCTCAAGAGTGGTCGCACGTTTTGGATCGTTCTCAACAACCGAGAACTTCAACCCATCCATGGCCAACTGATAGAGAGCCGCCTTGTCTCCCGTGAGAAACAGCCACCGGGCACCGTCAGCTCCGTATCGATCGCCGTACTTCTTCAAGACTTCCGGAGAATCATAAGCCGGATCCGCGGTCAACGAAACGAGTCGGACAGGTGAACCGGGCGGAATTCTTCGCTGGAGTTCCACCATTTGCTGGCTCAACCGATGGCACTGGCCGGGGCAACGCGTGAAGATCACGTTCACCACCAGAACGTAGCCGGAAACATCCTCCTTACCCACGCGGAGTCCGAACTGATTCGTCAGTTTGAAATCACTGATCTCACTGATGACCGGCAGACGCGGAACCTGATCCGTCCGGTTGCGGGAGAACGCGATCAGAACGACGACCATGGCCGTCACGAGGACAGCCCAGATCAGACCCACAACTTTTCGCGAACGGACCATGGAAAACAAAAACGGCCGCCGGTATCGCCCAGCGGCCGGTCAATCAGGCTTTCCTGAAATCACTCAAACCCACTGCCACCGCCACCAGCCTTGGCTTTCTCCGCATACCAGGTTTCGTACTCTTCCGGGGTCACCACCTCAAAATCACCCCGCATCGCCGAATGACCACTCCCACAAAGCTGGGCACAGGTGATGGAGTACTTGCCAACCTTGGTGGGAATGAAGTGCGCCGGAATGGCCATTCCTGGAATGGCGTCCTGGGTCACCCGCATGCTGGGAATCTTGAAGCTATGGATCACATCCATGCTGGAAATCTTGCAGATCACTGCACGACCCGTGGGAATCTTGAAGGGTTCGCCCAACGCACAGACCACATCATCCTTTCCATCAGCGTCTCCTTCGACCAACCCGAACGGATTCGTCGCCGAGGCGCTCTTGATGTCCTGCTTGCCCCACTTGGCATCAGGCCCCGCGTAGTGAGCACTCCACTTGTATTGCTGGCCCATGATCTGGATTTCGATCGGATCCGTCTTGGGGTCGCCCTTCGCGACAGGAAAATCCTCAACGGCTCGCGCCCAGAGTGGGACGGCGAAACCAACGAGAAGGACCGCCTCCACAATGGCCACGCCGATTTCAAGGTAGGTGGACATGTTGCTCTTCACGCCCGTGTAGTCTGCCTTGGGGCTCGCCGCCTTCCGAAAACGGAACAGAGCCAAGAGATAGTACGCCAGCCAACCCACAAAAAGGATCAGCATCAGCAGGTGGACGTATCCAATGAAATCATCAATTCCAGGGGCATGCGCCGAGGCAGGAGCCGGCATCCCCAGTTTCTGTAGTATCTGCGTCATGGTTCGATTTGTGCCAGAGAGTGTTTAGTTGTGCTGGGGATCGTGCTGATCCCCCGGCAGGACGTCGCCGGTACTTTGTGAGCGACGGACGATGAAGACGAAGAAACTGCCAAAAGCGGCCCAAAAGAGGGCAACAAAGCCGAGAAGAACGAAGATTCCTGCATTCATGCCCTTGGCCATCTCTGAGTCAGATTGACCAAAGCAGGTGGCGCATCCGAGGGCTTGCCCCCGTCCGAGGGCAACGAGGAACAACGCTGCGAGCGTCTTCAGTAACATCTTCATCGGATTAGAGATAACTGATGTTCTTCAACTTCCTTAAAAAGTAGCGGCCGTAGACCAAGAGACCCACAGCGGCAGCTACGGAAGCCACGGCCCAGTAGAGGTCCTTCGCGGAAGACAGCTCCCGATAGTTGCCGAAAGACCACCCAGCAAATCCAAGGCAGAGCATCACCGACGCAGCGATGAAGACCACGTGAAATGCCTTAAGGGACATACAGTGCCTTCATTTCGGTGTTCTTGGGAAAATCGTTGCTGCTCCAGATCGTCAGCGTCCCCAAGGCAAAGAAGAACACCACCGTGATCCCCAGCATGCTGTAGATCATCTTCTTCTCCGAAAGGAGGTGCATGAAATAGCCAGCCACCAGAAACGCCTTGATCGAGGCGATGAACAAAGCAACAGCGATCGTTACCGCCATGCTCTCGAAGTGGACAAAATACATGCCCACCGTGATCAGCGTTCCTACCAGCAACGCAACGAAGACAAGGATGTAGGTCTTCACATGCGCCGCAATATCATGGTGGTCATGGCCACCATCAGCGGAAGAACCGTGCCCGCCATGGGCTTGGGAATGATCGCTCATTTGAGGAGGGGTCAGAGGAGATAGACAACGGGGAACAGAAAGATCCAGACGAGATCGACGAAGTGCCAGAAAAGGCCGGCTACTTCGATGCGATTCGCAAATTGCTCAGGATTCCGCTTCCACATGGAAGCGCCAGGAAAGGCGAAGTATCCGAGGACCAATGCGCCTCCCAAGACATGAAGACCGTGAAGCGCGGTGATCACAAAATAGATACCGAAGAAGGTATGGTTCCGGAGGATGAACGCATCGAGCTTGGCGATGTCCTCCCGCTTGATCGTCTTCACCTCATGGGTGTGTGCAGCACCCTCGGCGTGCTTCTCGCCGGGCTTCGGTTTGGGCGGATCTGCGGTGAACTTGATCTCAGCCACCTGATCCTTCTCAAGCCGTGCGAGGTTGTAGATCGAGCCGAAATCCCAGAAGCCCGCGTGCTTCCCATTCACTTCAATATGGCCAGTGTATGCCTCCCCCGACTTCAAGCGCAGTTCGTAATGGGTGAATTTCTCGTTGTACTCATAGGACTTGATCCCAAGGAACCCAAACGCGCAGACGAGCGTCACCACCATGTACCGGCGAAATGCCTTGAAATTGTTCATCTTCAAGGCCGCCCAAGCCAATACCACGGTGACGGACGAGGTGATGAGGACTGCTGTATTGAAGGTACCGATCGGAATGTTCAGCAATCCAGTAGGCCACGCACCTGCCACTGTTGGCCATTGCCCCATCGGAGCCTGAACACGGAGTAGGATGTACGACGAGAACAGCGCGCCGAACAACATGATCTCCGAGGCGAGGAACAACCAGATCCCGACCTTCGCGTTGTAAAGCCCGGTATCCGGACGAGGCTTGTATGTATATGGAATTTCCATGTGTGGGAGGATGGTGAGTCAGCGGATTTCAGGGCTTCTTGTCCTGAGGGAGGAAGTCGCTCTTGGAACCAGGCACACTGTACTCGTAAGGACCACGATACACGACGGGCTCGCTGGCAAAATTGCCATGCGGGGGAGGCGTGGGTGTTGCCCAATCCAGCGTCGTCGCCGACCACGGATTATCCCCTTCCACCTTCTTCCCGTTGTAGATGCTCATGAAGAGATTGATGATGAAGGGAATCTGGGCGACTCCGAGGAGGATGCCGGCGTGAGTGATGGAGATGTTCAATTTCACCGCGATATCATCCGCGCCGAAATAGGTCGTACCACCATCCGCCATACGGCGGGACATGCCCTTCATGCCCTGGATGAACATGGGTGCAAAGACAAGGTTCATTCCAATGAGGGAAAACCAGAAGTGAATCTTCCCCAACGTCTCATTCATGTATCGCCCGGTCATCTTCGGGAACCAGAAGTAGACACCCGCAAGAAGCGCAAAAATGGTTCCAGGAGCCACGACGTAATGGAAGTGACCAATCACGTAGTAGGAGTCGTGCAGGTAGATGTCTGACGCATTGAAACCAAGCGGAAGTCCCGTCAGACCGCCAATGCCAAACATCGGAAGGAACGCCAAGGCGAACAACATCGGGGTGTTGAACCGGATCGACCCACCCCAGAGCGAAACAAACAGCGCCGTCAGGATCATGACCGATGGGATCGAAATCATCATGGTCGTGGTCTGGAAGAAGGTGGAAACCTTGGTACCCATTCCCGTCAGGTACATGTGGTGCGCCCAGACGATGAAGCTGAGGAACCCGATGCACATGGTTGCATAAACCATGGACTTGTAGCCCCAGAGTGGTTTGCGGGTGTTGTTGGCAATGATCTCCGAGACCACACCCATCGCTGGAAGGATGAGGACGTAGACCTCAGGATGTCCCAGGAACCAGAAAAGGTGCTGCCAAAGCAACGGACTTCCGCCACCGCTGACAGCCAATTGCTGCCCTGAGACCACAAGGCCGTTCGGCAGGAAGAAGGAGGTGTGGAAGAGATTGTCAGCCAATTGCAGAACACCGGCTGCCTCCAGCGGAGGGAATGCGAGGAGCAACAGGAAGCCCGTCACAAACTGGGCCCAGACGAAGAACGGAAGACGCATCCAGCTCATGCCACGGGCACGCAATTGGATGATTGTCGTGATGAAGTTGACCGCACCCAATAGCGACGAGGTGATCAGGATCACCATGCCGATCAGCCACATGGTCTGACCGTTGAAGGGCTTTTCGAACTCGGC
Organism: Verrucomicrobiales bacterium; assembly: GCA_027489875.1. Taxonomy (GTDB): domain Bacteria; phylum Verrucomicrobiota; class Verrucomicrobiia; order Limisphaerales; family UBA9464; genus UBA6176. The sequence goes on along the minus strand of JAIXZE010000042.1, from coordinate 20,254 downwards.
GATCGTGGCCAAAGGAGAGTAGGAGGTCCAACCCGACTTCGCCGATCCACCCGGAACGAAGAACGAGGCGAGCATCAGCACCCCACCCCAGAAGTAGAGGTGATAGCTGGCCATGTTCAACCGCGGGAAAGCCATGTCCGGCGCCCCGATCTGCAACGGCGTCACGTAGTTCCCGAAAGCGCCGAAGGCGAGCGGCACGATCGCAAGAAACACCATGATGGTCCCGTGCATGGCCCCAAAGGAGTTGTAGAGGTCACCCGACATGATGCCTCCCTTGGCCGTATCCCCGAGGATCGCTTCCAGCAGGGGGCCGAAAACGGGAATCGGCTTGCCAGGATACGCCAACTGAAAGCGCATGCACATGACGAGGATGAACCCGAACATGAGGAACGCGAGAGACGTGAGGCCGTACTGAATGCCGATCACCTTGTGATCAGTACTGAAGATGTACGACTGCCAGAAGCCAGGCTCGTGGTGATGATCCACGGCATGCTCGTGAGCAGCAGTGTGGGAGTGACTGGATGCGGTGCTCATGGAGTTGGATTGCTGAAAATCAGAAAAACGAAGGATTACGGTCGGTTCGGATTCGAGGACTCAACGGCATGGATGGCGGACAGCGCACCCATTTCGGTGTGGGCACCGGCGAGTCGAGGCCGGACGGTCACCTTATCGGCTACGAGAAATCCGAGAACCAATGGCAGATAGACAATGCTGGCAAGGAACAGGCTGCGCGCCGATTCCCGGTGCAGGCGAAGCGCGAAACGGATGGCGAAAAACAGAAAGGCCATCCCGAGAAGAACAGCTGCTCCCGCGTACCAGCGACCAGCCAACCCGAGGGCGACCGGACTCAAGCTGAAGGCAAGCAGGGCCACCGTATGGCGGATCGCAGTACTGCCTGTCCTCGTCCCGCTCGGGTCAACGACAGGAAGCATACGGAACCCTCCACGGGCATAGTCCTCACGATACATCCAGGCGATCGCCATGAAATGAGGCATCTGCCAGAAGAAAAGCAGGGTGAAAAGCGCCCATCCACCCGAGCCAAGTTCACCGGTGGCTGCCGTCCAACCCATCAACGGGGGGAGAGCCCCGGGCACCGCTCCGACGATGGTGTTCAACGAGGTGATCTTTTTGAGCGGCGTGTAGATGAACACGTAACTGGCCAAGGTCGCCACTCCCAGAAGCCCGGTCAGGGGATTCACGAAGAACGTCAATTGCAGCATGCCAGCGATCGACATGGCCGCCCCCAGAGACAAGGCGACCAAGGGATCAATCTGTCCGCTAGGGATGGGCCTGCCGGAAGTACGCTGCATGAGCGCATCCGCGTCACGCTCCCAATACTGGTTCAGGGCTGCCGCCCCCGCCGCAAGGACACCGGTTCCGATCAATGTGTGCCAGAAAACAACGCCCCAGATGCCGTCCTGCGCTCCGAAGTGGTAACCGACCGCTGTGGTGACAAGGACGAGTGACGTCAACCGCGCCTTGAACAAGGCAGCAAGCACCGACGGCCACGAACGCGTCGCCGATTGGCTGATGCGCCCGGCGGCAGGATTTGTGGATATCTTCGTCGGCATGGACATTAGGCAGTAGGCCCGGTTACGGAAGCGGCGGCACTTTGTAGAAAGCTCCCGGCTGGCGGGCAAGACCTGAGTCTCACCATGCCTTGTTGTTCGATCACTGACCTCGAAAATGTGGCCAAAACCCCGAATGAGAGGGTGATCGCTCCCAAGGCCACATGGGCGGTAGCCACATCGGCAGCCTTGTTGGTCCAGATGGTCGCCGCCCCCAGGCAGAACTGCGCGAGGAAGAGTCCAGCCCAGCCTCGGAAGACCAACTTCCACCCGGACGATTCGGAGCGCGCCCGGAATGCGAGAAGCAATGCCAAGCTGACGAGGGCCAATGCAACGCCCCTGTGAACCATCTGGAGGTGCACCTGAAACGCAGTGACGACTCCCCCATCGATCACGTCGACCCTGCGCTGGTTCACGGACTCGAGAAACGAAGCATCCGTGGGGGGATAGAGATGTCCATACGCGAGCGGAAAGTCGGGAATGGCCAAGCCCGCGTGCTGGTGGCGCATGGATGCAGCAATCATCAACTGCAAGAGCGTCATACAGGTCAACGCAGCAGCCCAAAGTGCCTTGCGATCTCCGGTCCAGACACCTGATCCAAGGACATTCGGAGACCAGGAGGGCCGGGTGACCCACGCAATCACCCCAACGAGACAAAGGAACAACTGGGCGGTGGTTGCGTGAAGGACACCGAAGAAAATAGACCCCGGAACACCCAGGACATCGTAACTGTTCAACTGTACCCGCAAGCCCCCGAGCACGCCTTGGCCAACCACCAGCGTGGCAGCAATGCCACCGAGCCACTTGATCCAGGTCCTGGATTCAGAAAACCAGATCCAAACGGCCAGGATGAGTGTCAACATCCCAAGCACGCTGGCCACGAGACGGTGGACGTGCTCATGAAAGATTCCCCCCTCCCACAAACGGATGGGGAAGAAGAACATGTTGTAGCCGTAGGTCGTCGGCCAGTCAGGCACGGACATGCCAACGCCCTTCGAGGTCACCAGACCTCCGATGGAGATGACAGCAAGAGCCCAAAGCCACGTGAAGACAGCGAAGAAGTGCAGCCACCGTGACCGTGCAGTATGGGTTGTCCCGAAGCTCATTTGTGAACCACCTGCGTCGAACCGCCCGAAAGGAGAGGGAAAATGAACACACCAAAAAGGACGCCGCCGCGGGATGGCCCGCGGCGGCAAGAGGGGACCTTACGGTCCCGGGATCATTTGACTTCCAGAACGGCCTTCACCTCAGCGCCGGAGTCCTTGACTTCGACTTCCTGAGTCACCTCGCCCGCCTTCAAGTGCTTGAACGCGAGGGTGTACTTGCCGGCGGGAAGACCCTTGAGGGAGAACTTCCCATCCTTATCCGTCACAGCAAAGTAGGGATTCGAAACGACCCCGATGTAACCGAACATCCACGGATGGACGTTGCATTGGAGCTTCACGAAGACCTCTTGATTCGCGAACACCTTGTCCACGGGCTTCGCTGCGTTTCCCTGGGCGAAGTTGAAGGTCGGGTTGCCCGCCTCGGACTTCATGAAGTTGACGTTGTGGAGGAAGGGATCGCTGTTCCGGATCTCCACAGCCTGTCCCGCTTGGGCACCGATCACGTAGGGCTCGTACAGGCAGGCGACCTGATCAATGACCGCCTTGGTCGCAGGAGCGTCGAACTTCTTCCCGTCCAACCCGCCCTTGACGTACACGAACACATTCCCGAGGCCGCTGGCGGCACCGACGACATAATGCCGCGTGTTCACGGGCCCTTTCGCGGCCTTCCCGCAGTTCGCGTCGGCCGTCAACGGAGCGATCGCCTTCTCGGGCGGAGGCGTTCCCTTGAGGGTGACAGTGCCTGTGACATCGCCCGCGAGGACGCTAGCCGACCCGGCAACCAGGGCGGCGAGGTGGATGATATTCTTCATGGCTTCTCGTTTTGATTTCCCTGTGAAAATCCACGGCACGCTAATGACGGCCCATTCAGGCGGCAAGTGTTTCGTGAAAAATTTCACAAGCTTGTTTTGCAGACGGGAGCCGCATGGCTCGAATTCATCGGGAAGCACTGAGTTCTCGCAACAAACGCCCCATTTCGAGCGCTGTTCCCGCGGCTTCCACGCCACGGTTCGTCTCTGCGGAAAGGCAGCGGGCACGCGCTTGCTCCTCGGACCGGATCGTCAGCACTTCGTGGATGCAGGGAACCCCGGTCTTCATCTGCAGATCCATGAGTGCATTCGTCACGGCTCCGCCGATCTGCTGGGCGTGATCGGTCTCCCCCTGCCAGATCACCCCCAGGCAGATCACAGCATCAGGTTTCCGCGCCTCCACTCCGACGAGGCTGGCAGCCGCCACGGGAATCTCAAAAGCCCCAGGAACACGGACGACCTCGATGGACGCACCGGCCGTCCGGAGGTAGGCAACGGCGGCATCGACCATTCCGTTGACGTAAATCTCGTTATACTTGGCGGCAACGATGGCTATCCGAAGTCCTGTTCCCCCGCTGGGGGTAGTGGTGTGGATTTGAAGCATGAATTCCTCCTAAAGTGTGTGCCCCATGCGTTCGCGCTTCGTCTTCAGGTACTTTTCGTTGTGAGGATTGGATCGGATCCGGATCGGCAACTGTTCCAGAATCTCAAGCCCATACCCCTGAAGACCAACGACTTTCTTTGGATTGTTCGTAAGCAGCCGGATGGATTTCAATCCGAGGTCCACCAGCATCTGGGCACCAATCCCGTAATCCCGCAGATCCATCCCAAAACCAAGTTTCAGATTCGCGTCGACCGTATCCAGGCCCTGTTCCTGAAGTTTGTAGGCCTTGATCTTGGGGCCCAAACCAATCCCGCGACCCTCGTGGCGCATGTACAGGATCACGCCGCAGCCTTCCTTTGCAATTCGCTCCATTGCCGCGTGGAGTTGGGGCCCGCAGTCGCACCGACGCGATCCAAACACATCCCCGGTCAAACACTCGCTGTGCACCCGGACCAGCACGCCATCAACCCCCCGGGGTTCACCGCGCACCAGGGCAAGATGGTTCTGCCCATCCGACTTGGAATCGTAGAGATGGAGTTTGAAATCCCCGTAGTCGGTGGGCATCTGGATGGTCTCGACCCGTTCGACCAATTTCTCGCGAGCCCGGCGGAACTGGATCAGGTCTGCAATGGTGCACAACTTGAGCCGGTGTTTCTTTGCGAATCGGCGGAGCTCGGGCAACCGGGCCATGGTGCCATCATCGTTCATGATCTCGCAGATGACGCCCACTGGGCGAAACCCGGCCAACCGGGCCAGATCAACGGCCGCTTCGGTATGCCCGGCTCTTCGCAGGACCCCGCCTGGCTTTGCACGCAGCGGGAAGACATGTCCGGGTTTGCGTAGATCTGCCGGGGTGCTGGTTGGGCCGCAAAGCACCTGGATGGTCTTGGCGCGATCACCTGCGCTGATGCCCGTGCTGACGCCGGCAGCCGCATCCACGCTCACCTGGAAGTCCGTCTTGAACGAGTCCTGGTTCCGCGAAACCATTTCCTCGATGCCCAGCTGCTGGAGCCTTTCCCCTGTGGTTGGAACACAGATCAATCCACGGCCGAAGCGAGCCATGAAATTGACGGCGGCGGGGGTCGCCTTCTCACCGACCATCACCAGATCGCCCTCGTTCTCCCGATCGGCATCATCCACGACGATCACCATTCGCCCCTTTCGCAGGTCTGTCAGGACGGATTCGATGCTGTCGAAAGGCGCGGATCGCATGGGCGGAAGATAGGAACTCCCCTTTCACACGCCAAACCATTCCCTGAACTGACTGCCGGAAGCGGGCGTTGAAGACCAAACACCTCCAATCGATCAGGATTGGCCAGCACGGTTGCACGCATCCGCAAAGTTCTGATAGGCTTCCTGAGAAGGCCTTGGACGGCACCAATCCAAGGCCTGATTGAAGAACTCCATGGCCGTCTACACCGCCAGCAATCGACATCGAAGGGCCCGCGTCAGCGCAGGGCTCCTGATGTACCGTATTGCCGATGGCCAGATCGAGGTGTTCATCGCCCACCCCGGTGGTCCGTGGTTTCCGAACCGCGACCATGACGTCTGGACGATTCCAAAGGGAGAATTGGAACAGGGCGAGGATCTCCTCGCGGCAGCGGTCCGCGAGTTCGAGGAAGAGGTAGGCATCAAGCCCCACGGTCCCTACGCCGAACTTGGGTCCATCCGGCAGAAGGGTGGCAAGACGGTGCATGCATGGGCTTTCGCCGGGGATCACGATGAATCGCAACCCATCCGCAGCAACCGGGTCCAGATCGAGTGGCCGCCAGGCTCCGGGGTCTGGGCGGATTGGCCGGAGATTGACCGCGCCGGCTTCTTTTCCATTCCAGCAGCCAGGGAACGCCTGAAGATCTCACAGCATCCCCTGCTGGATCGGCTGGTGCAGTCGCTGGCTGGGACGTTGGGCCCGCATTCCTGAGGAGGATTGCAGGCCTTCGGGGCTGGGTCGGTCGTGGACCAGCACGACGCAATCAATCCCGATTCCAGAAATCGATGACGAAGACGTCCGCCAACACCGGCTTCACCAATTTGCCGAACTCAACATGGTCCGGATGTACGAGGTAAGCGTCCCGATCCTTTTCGGTGTTGAACGTCAGGATAAACCCGTGGGTGCACCCCTTGTTCAGCCCTTCGGGACTGTTGTTGATACCCCATTCGAAGGCCTGGATCTGCGGGATCTTGCTCTTCAATCCGGCGAAGGCATCCTCCACCCGCTGGATTTCCTGACTGGAAGTAGTCTCCTTGAACTTGAATCCAACCACATGACGCAGCTTTCCCTTGCCCTTCTTTGGAGAGGATCCAATCACCGACATGCACACGAAAAGCGCCGTGCACAGGGCGCCCATCACAATCGCCATCTTCATGGGCGCTGATCGTGACCGATCCCCTCGCCGGAATGCCAGTTAAGACATCGCGCTGAGGCCATCCATGCGATAAGTCATGGCCGAAACATCCGCTTTCCTGCCTTGTACCCATTCCAAATCCCGAATCTCCTCACCGACCCGTGAGTGCGCAGACCCCGAAAATCGAGATGCCGTACATGCCCAACGCCACCCTCCGGGTGACGGTGGCCCTGGTACTTCTGCTCGTTCTGTTCATCGTTGCGTGCTTCACGGTGCCGCCCATTTACCGGCGGATGAAGGTCGATCGGGCCCGGAAGGCCGCCGCCGAGGCTGAAATCGCGATGGGAAAAGGCGATTGGAGCCGCGCAGGCAATCGGATCAAGCTCAGTCTCTCCCTGGCTCCAATCGAACCCGCAGTCCTCCGGACGGTCGGTCGCTTCTGCACCCAACTGGGAAGCCCCGTGGGGCTTCAGTACTGGCAGTTGCTGGTGGAATCAGGTCAGGCGACACGCGCAGACCGCATTGATTTTGTCAGGAACCTGCTCCAGGTCGATCAGCCCGAACCTGCCCGAAAGATCCTTGTGGAGCTGCTCAAGGAGAACATCCGCGATTTCGAGTGCCTGGACCTGAGCCTCCGTGCGCTTCTTCTGGAGCAGCGCACGAAGGATGCGCTCATCGCCGCAGAAGCCATGGTGGAATACTTCCCGTCCAACGACCAAGGCCACTTCGAACTCGGACGCACACTGCTGGCCCAGAAGCAGCCAAGTCTCCAAACAAAGGGCGAGGCCATCCTCTGGGGACTTGCGTTGCGGGAAAACCCCTTCCTGCTGCAAGCGATTGAGACCTTGTCCTCCCGGACGAACCTTTCAAAAGCCGAACTTCAGTTGCTGAATCGGCGACTCCCCGCCGAACCCTCCCTCGGACGGGACCTGCTCCGCCTGGAACTCGATGAAAAGCTTGGCCGCGCTCCATCCCGATCCGACCTTGCCGCTGCCGCCGTTCGAGCCCTGCCCACGAACAGCCCCATCGAAAGCCACATCTTGCTGGCCGATTGGTTGTTCCTGCGGAACCTCCATGCCGAAGGCCTCCAGGTCCTGCCAACCAATTCCATCCGAACCAATACCGCCGCGCTCCAGCGCTACCTTCAGGGACTGGGCGGACTCCAGAAATGGAAGGAGGCGTCGACGTTGGTTGAAGATCCAGCGCTTCCATTGACCCGGGTGCTGCGTGACGTCTTTCGTGCCGTTGTCGCCAGCCGGATCGGAACCCCCGAGGAAGTGGTCGCCCATCTGGCGAGTGCGGCAGCAGGCACGCGGGATGACCCCAGCCTGGCCCGATTGGTGGCGGGTTACGCCGAGGCGTTCGATCAACCGGGCATTGCCGCCGAAGCGCTGCAAAGCCTCATGGCAAACCCCAGCAACGTCCACCGCACGGGGCCGAAGCTCATGCGGTTGCTCGCCAGGGTCGACGACACCCAACCGCTGCTCCAGGCCATCGAGCGACTGCTGCAGTTCACCCCCGACGACCCGAACCTCCGCAACGACCGGGCCTGGTGGCTGCTGATCACGGGACAACGCATCGAGGAATGCCGGGCGACCGCCATGGAACTGACGAAGGCCTACCCGGATCGTACCCGCTACCTGGCCACCCTGGCCCTTTCCTACACGCGGGAAAACAACCCGGACAAGGCGCTGCAGATCATCGAACAGTCCTATCTCCAGACAACAAATCCCATGCCCCGCGTTCAATTCGTCTATTGCGCGTCCCTCGGCCTTGCAGGCCAACGCGAGGCGGCCCGCCGGGTTGGAGCCTCCCTGCAGAAGCAACTGCTGCGTTCGGCCGAGCGTGCGCTCATCGCGGAATGGACGGATCCAGTCCCACAGTGACTTGTTCCTGTCGCGCAGGTTGACCCGCCCATTTCCATCTGTATGATCTGGCCCACACAGTTTACACACCGCTGAATGCGTTCCTTCTTCACCATCGCGATCAACGCCTTCATGGAGCTGATCAGGCAGCCGATCTACCTGCTGCTGCTTTCCAGCTCGGGCGCATTCATCGTGTTCATCGCGGCCGTTCCGTATTTCGGACTGGGTGAGGACCCCAAGATGGTGAAGGACATGGCTCTCGCCATCACCCTGCTGTCTGGTTTGTTGGGCGCGGTCCTGTGCGCCTCTTCTTCTGTTGCCCAGGAAATACGACAGGGAACGGCTCTCACGGTCCTGGCCAAGCCGGTCGGCCGGGCAGTCTTCCTGCTGGGCAAGTACGCAGGGCTTGTGGCGACGCTGACGCTTCTCACAGCCACGAACCTTGTGGCCACGTTGCTCTCGAGCTGGATGGCCTTTGATGCGTACGGTTCGGCGGACGTCCAGGCGCTGGCCCTTTATTACGGAGGTGCCATTGCGGGATACGCGATCGCTGGATTCCTCAACTTCTTTCTCCGCAGGATCTTTGTTGCCGATGCGGTCATCGGATTCGCCATCGCGACCACCCTCGCAGCGGGGTATCTGACGTTCTTCACGGAGAAGACGCTTCCCTTTGGGGAGCATGCGACGGCGGACTGGCGGCTCCTGCCGGCAGCCGTCCTGATCCTGTTCGCACTTTTCATGATCGCGGCGCTGGCTTTGGCCTGCTCCACGCGACTCGACACGATGCCGACCCTTGCGGTCTGCACGGCCTTCTTCGCGTTGGGTCTGGTTTCGGACTACCTCTTCGGCCAGCGCGCCCATGCCGGACAATGGTGGGCCCAGGTCCTTTACGACCTGACGCCGAACTGGCAGCAGCTTTACCTGGCGCAGGCGCTGGAGGACAAGGGCGTCATCCCATGGGGATACGTCCTCCGGGCCTCTGGATACGCCGCGTCCGTCATCATCGCCTCCCTCTCCGTAGCCCTGGTCCTTTTCGAAGACCGAGAACTCGGTTGATCCCCCGCTTCACCCAACATGGAACAGAACTTCAATCGTACCGGTCTGGTCAATTGGCTGACCCTCATCATTGCGGCGGTGGGCGCCGAAGCCTTTTCGCGGATCGCGGTCTCGACGATGGGCGAAATCACCGCAGCGAACCTGCTGATCGGTGCGTTGGTCGCGCTGGTCGCGTGGTTCCAGATGCGTCTGGCGAGCCGCGAAGAGGCCGAACGCCTCGAGATGGAGGATCTGGCCCGCCGACGCTCCAGCGCCTCCCTGTTCGCCGAATCATCCGAGGATTCGTTCCCGGCGCGTCGCTCCCGGATTGCCTTTGAGCGCTGGATCCTTCCGACCTTCACCATCCTCCTGTTCGCCGCCCAGGCGGTTGCCACCTACTGGTTCATCCAGCGCTATCGCGAATGGCCCCTGCCCCGTCTCGAACCCTCCACGCTGGCCAGCGCCTCCTACGCGGGGCTCGGCCTGGTGCTGTTGCTGCTGGGATTGTACGCCGCCAAACTCTCACGCTACGCCAACATCCGCCTCCTTCGGCCCAGCGCGGCCCACCTCGTCCTGGGTGGACTTTTCTGCTTTGCCACGGCCGGCACCGAAATTGCCGTCTACGCGGGATATCCCCACTGGGACAAGCATGTCGCCCTTGCGGGCATCGCGATCTTCGGGCTCGTCGCCCTCGAGACGCTTCTGGCCCTCGTTTTTGAAGCCTATCGCCCCCGCGTGAAGGGCCGCGAGGAACGCCTGATCTACGAAAGCCGCCTTGTCGGCATCCTCGGCCAACCCACAGGCCTCTTCTCAACGGCTGCCCAGGCCCTCGACTACCAGTTCGGCTTCAAGGTCAGCGAAACGTGGTTCTACCGCTTCCTTGAAAAGGCCATCGCCTGGATCGTCCTTGCCCAGGCCGGAGCCCTTTTCCTGTCCACTTCCATCGTCGTGATCGATCCCGGTGAACAGGGGCTCCACGAGCGCTTCGGGAACCCCGTCGGCACGCTCGACTCCGGTCTCCACTTCAAGCTCCCCTGGCCGATCGACTCCGTGGAGCGCATCAACACCCGCGCCGTCCAATCCTTCAATGTCGGCTTCGTTCCCGATCCAAACCTGGAGAAGGAAAACACCGTTCTCTGGACCCGGTCGCACTACAAGACCGAGTTCAACCTGTTGGTGGCCTCTCGCGAGCAGTCCACCAACGCGGCGGATGCCGACCAGACGGTCCCCGCCAATTTCCTGACTGTTTCGATCCCGGTGCAGTTCATCGTCACCAATGCCGCGCACTGGGGATACAACCACGCGCAGCCGGCACGCCTCCTGGAGCAGATCGCCAATCGTGAGGTCGTCCGTTACCTCGCTTCGGTGGACATCGACAGCATCATGTCCTCCGGCCGCGCCGAAGCGGCCCGCGAACTGCGCACCCGGATCCAATCCGCATCCACCGCCGCCGGGCTTGGCACCGAGATCATCTTCATCGGCCTTCAGGACATCCACCCGCCGATCGGCAACAAGGACGTCAAGGTCGCCGCCGCGTACGAACAGGTCATCGGTGCCGAACAGGAGAAGGAGGCCCGCATCCTCGAAGCCGAGGGCTACGCGAACGCAACGCTTCCCGCCGCCAAGGCACTCGCCTCACGCACGGTCAACCAGGCCAAGGCCGATTCGGCGGTCTACGTCAATGACGCCTCCGGCCGCGCCGCCCGTTTCAGCCATCAGGTGGCCAGCTTCCGCGCCGCCCCGGACGTCTACACGGCCCGCAACTACCTCGAAACCTTGCGCACCGCGCTCGTTAACACCCGGAAGTACGTCATCATGCCGACCAACACGCACGACGTCGTGACCATCGACCTGACCGAGAAACTCCGTGGCGATGTCCTCGACATCCCGCTCGACCCCGTGAAGGGCAAGGAAGAGAAGAAGTAACCGCCGCCCAGCCAACAACCATCCACTCCCACTTTCCACCCGACATTCTCCCTCCGATGAAGAAGAACCCACTCACGCTCCTGGTTGGATCCATGCTCCTCGTTGTGTTCCTGGCGCTCCTGTTCTGCTTCCAGGTCCGCACCACCGAGGTCGCCGTCGTCACCACCTTCGGACGTTATTCCCGCAGTGAAACCAACGCCGGCATCTACCTCCGGCTGCCGCTGCCGATCCAGAAGATCTACAAGTTCGACAAGCGCCTGCAGACCTTCGAACGCAAGTACGAGCAGCAGTTCACCCGCGACAAGAAGTCTCCGATCCTCAGTGTGTACGTCGGATGGCACGTGGCTGATCCCCGCCGCTTCCTGGAGTCCTTCAACGGCGACCTTCTCAAGGCCGAGCAGACGCTCGAGAACGTCGTGCGCGACGCCAAGAACTCCGTCATCGGCAACCATGACTTCTCCGAGTTGATTTCCCCCGACCCTGCCAAGGTGAAGTTCGACGTCATCGAGGGCGAGATGAAGGCCGCCATGGCTGCCACCGCCCTCTCGGCGTACGGCGTCTCCATCGACCTCGTCGGCATCAAGGAACTCGGTCTCCCCGAGGCGCTGACCGCGAAGGTGTTCGAGCGCATGAAGAGCGAGCGCGAGAAGCTCGTGAAGAAGTATCAGGGCGAGGGCAACGCCGAGGCCGACCGCATCCGCTCCGAAGCCGAGTTGCGGCGCAAGGAACTGATCGCCCAGGCCGAGAATGAGGCCCAGCGCATCCTCGGCGGTGCCGAACAGGAAGCCAGCAAGCATTACCAGACCCTTCAACAGGATCCGGAACTCGCCGTGTTCCTCCTCTCCCTCCGGTCCCTCGAAGGCTCCCTCAAGGATCGCTCCACCCTGATCCTCGACGAACGCACCCCGCCCTTCAACCTGCTCAAGGGCGACTCGACCTCGAACTTCCCCGGCGTCCGGCTCCCCGCCAACCGCTAACATCCCATGGCCGCACCATCCTCGGGCAACCTCCGGCCCACCAACGCTCCGGTCCCGTCGGACGACGCCTCGTCACAGGCGCTCAACGAGGCGCTCGGCAGTTCCCTGCTCCTCGTGCGCGTCCTCGCGGTCGTGCTCGCCGCCGCGTTCGTCTTCTCCTGCGTCTTCACCGTCAACCCGAACGAGGTCGCCATCGTCCTGCGCTTCGGAAACCCGGTCGGTCAAGGTTCGGAACAGATCAAGACCCAAGGTCTCCACTGGGCGTTCCCCTACCCCATCGACGAGATCGTCAAGATCCAGATCGGTGAGTCCAAGGTCATCCGCGCCACGGGCGCGTGGTACGCCATTTCCCCGGAAGATGAGGCCGCCGGCATCATGCCGCAGCCCAACCCCTCGCTCGCCCCTGGCGTCGACGGCCACGTGCTCACCTCCGATGGAAACATCCTCCATGTCCGCGCCACGCTCCGGTACAAGATCGTCAACCCTGTCGCCTACGCGTTCCGGTTCTCGAACGTCACGAACCTCCTGCGCGACACCCTCGACAATTCCATCCACTGGGCAGCCGTCCGCTATTCCGCCGACGCCGCCCTCTACAAGGATCGCGTCGCCTTCCGCGACGCCATCCGGCAACGCGCCGTCGACCTCATCGAACGTCATCAGGTGGGCGTTTCCCTCGATACCCTCGACGTCGAGGTCGCCGCTCCCGCGTTCGTGAAGACCTACTTCGACCAAGTGATCGCTGCCGAGCAGGACCGCTCCCGGAAGATCAACGAAGCCCAGGGCGAGTACGACCGCATCACCCGCGAGGCCGAAGGCGAAGCCAAGCGTGCCCGCGACGTGGGTCTTGGCCTGTCCAACCAACTCGTCCAGGCGGTTTCGGCCGACGCCCAGTTCTTCCAGCAGCAACTCGTGGAGTACCGCAAGAACCCGGCCCTCCTCCGCGACCGCTTGCGGATCGCCGCGGTCAGCCGAGTGCTGACCAACGCCCAGGACAAGTTCTTCCAACCCGGCCGCATCGAGGAACTCCGCCTGAACCTCAGCCGCGAACCCCAGACCCCGCGCAAGCGCGAAGAGCCCATGCGCTGACCCGCCCGTTGCCACCTTCCTTCAACCCCGCACTCCTCCTGCCATGCAAGTCACATCCCTCCTGAGCCTCGACCAGGATCCCGCGAAGCATCCCAACGATTGTGACTGCGGTCACGATCACGGCGGCCTCGACCACTCCCACACCAACGTCAAGATCTGGCAGACCCTGCTGGGTGCGGTGTGCATCGTGAATTCCTTCGCGATCGACTGGTTCTTCACCAAGGGCAAAACGGTTTCGGAACTCTCCGCACTCGCCGGTGCCGTCGTCCTCGGGTGGCCCATCCTTGTCGTGGCGTTCAAGGACCTCCGCCTCGGCCGTCTCTCCATCAACGAACTCGTCGCCCTCGGCGTCCTCGCCTCCGCCGCGACCGGCGATTTCCAGACCGCCGGCCTCGTCGCCTTCTTCATGCTGCTGGGGGAACTGATCGAGACCCGCACCGCCGCCGGTGCCCGCGCTTCCATCCAATCCCTCATCAAGCTCACCCCCACCAAGGCCCGCCGCCTGACCGACGGCCGCGAGGAAGAGATTGCCGCCGCCGATCTCCGTGTCGGCGACAGCATCCGTATCCGCCCCGGTGACAACATCGCAGCCGATGGCCAGATCGTCTCCGGCCAGGGCTCGATCAATCAGGCCAACATCACCGGTGAATCCCTTCCCGTCGACAAAGGCCCCGGCGATCAGGTGTTCGCCGGCACGATCAACCTGAACGGCGCCCTCGAGGTCAAGGTCACCAAGGCCGGACAGGACACCACCATCGGCCGCGTCCGCGAACTCATCCTGGCCGCCGAGAAGACCAAGCTCCCCTTCATGCGCATCATTGATCAGTACATGGGCTACTACACGCCCCTCGTGCTGGTCATCGCCGCCCTCGTCTGGGCCTTCACCCGCGACCTCAACCGCGTCATCGCCGTCCTCGTTGTCGCCTGCCCCTGCGCCTTCATCCTCGCGACGCCCACCGCCATGGTGGCCGCCCTCTCCGCCGCCGCGCGCCTTGGCATCCTGGTCAAGAACCTCGCTGACCTCGAAGCCGCCGCCCGCATCACGGCCTTCGTCTTCGACAAGACCGGCACCCTGACCACCGGCAAGCTCGTGGTCTCCCGCCTGAACCCGCTCAACGACGTCCCCCCGGCTGACCTCCTCCGCGCCGCCGCCTCCGCCGAGAAGTTCTCCAATCACCCGACCGCCAAGGCGGTCGTCAACCTCGCTGAGGAAGCGGGCGTTCCCCTCGCGGACGTCTCCGACTTCAAGGAAACCGCCGGCAAGGGCGTTTCCGCCATCGTCGATGGAACCCGCGTGGTCATCGGCCGCGCCGCCTTCCTCCGCGATCAAGGCGTCCGCGAGGACTTCATGGCGTCCGTCGACCTCGACGAGACCGCCGGATTCTCCCTCCTCTTCGTCGCCCGCGATGGCAAGTGCATCGGCTGGGTCGGTCTTCAGGACCAGACCCGCGCCGAGGCCGCCACCGCCCTGAAGGAATTGCAGGAGGCCGGCATCCGCCGCGTCGCCATGGTTTCCGGTGACCGCAAGCCCGTCGCCGAACGCGTGGCCCTCGAAATCGGGATCACCGAGGTCGTCGCCGAGTGCCTCCCCCAGGACAAGGTCGAGTACGTCCGCGCCACCAAGGCCAAAGGCCATCGCGTGGCGGTGATCGGCGACGGCGTGAACGACGCCCCCGCACTGGCCGCCGGCGACATCTCCATCGCGATGGGTGCCGCCGGTTCCGAGGTCGCCATCAATTCGGCGACGATCGCGCTGATGAACAACGACCTCCGCCGTCTGCCCTTCCTCGTGAAGCTCAGCCGCATGGCCCGGTCGGTGATCAATCAGAACTTCCTCTTCGGCGTCTTCTTCATCATCGGTGGCCTCGTCGCCGCCGCCATGGGCTACCTCAACCCCATCGTTGCCGCGATCATGCACAACGCCGGCTCCCTGATCGTCGTGTTCAATTCGGCCCGGCTCGTGCGCATGGGCGAGGAACTCGAACCCTTCCACGCGAACGCGCCCACACCGAGCGCCGGCTCGGACTCCGGATCCGCCACAACCGGCAACGCCCCCAAGCCGGTCCTCATCCCGGCTTGAGCCTGAGTCCGGAAGTTCCTCCCACCGCCCACCAATCCACCCGCTCCTGCACCACGCCAACCTCCAGTCCACCTCGGCTTCCACTTCAGCCTCCTGTTGATCGGATCGCGGCAACGCAGCCAGCACCCCAGTCCCATGGCGAACACCACCCCACTTCCGGCCTCCTCGACCTCCCGCCCCGCGCCCAGCGATGAAGTCGTCGTCCGCGCCACCGGCCTGACCAAGGTCTTCAAGGACTTCTGGGGTCGCCCCAAGGCCCGCGCCGTCGACAACGTCGACTTCGAGATCCGTCGCGGCGAGATCTTCGGCCTGCTCGGACCGAACGGCTCCGGCAAATCGACGACGATCAAGATGATGCTGGGACTCCTCTACCCCACCAAGGGCCACATCACCGTCTTCAACCAATCCCCCCGCGACGTCCGCACCAAGGCACGCATCGGTTACCTCCCGGAGGAATCCTACCTCTACAAGTACCTGAACCCCGGCGAGACCCTCGACTTCTTCGGATCCCTGTTCCAACTGGACGCCGGAGAGCGCCGCCAGCGCACCGAACAGCTCATCGAGATGGTCGGCCTCAATCAGGCCCGGTCCCGCACCGTCGGCGAATTCTCCAAGGGCATGCAGCGCCGTATCGGCATCGCCCAGGCCCTGATCAACGATCCCGACCTCATCATCCTCGACGAACCCACCGCCGGCCTCGACCCGCTCGGCTGCCGGGAGGTCAAGGACCTCATCGTCGCCCTCGCCCGACGCGGCAAGACCGTCATCCTTTCCTCCCACCTCCTCGCCGACGTCGAGGACCTCTGCGACCGCGTCGTCATCTATTACGGCGGCCGCATCCACGCTCAGGGCCCCCTGCACGAACTGCTCGCACGGCCTGATCAGGTCCGCATCACGAGCCCGATCGTTTCCCGCGAGACCACCGAAAAGGTGCTTGCCGCCCTCCGCGCCGAAGCCGGCGACAAGGTCCGGCTCGACAACCCCACCCAGAACCTCGAGAGCTACTTCCTCGACGTCGTTGAACGGGCACGGGCCGAGGCCAAGACCAGCGGCGCCACCTCCGGAAACCAGGTCGCCGAGTTCATCCGCGGTGGCACCGCCGAAACCTCCACCTCACAGACCGAAGCCGTGCTCGATCGGCTCACACGTCCCACAGCGTCCACTGCGGAACCCGTGGCAACAATCGTTCCGACCGCCCCCGTGGTGAACGAATCCAAGCTTGCGGCGCTCACCAAGCACACGGAAGCCGCTCCGGCCGAGTCCACACCGTCCAGCCAACCCGCCGAAGCCCCGGCAGCCCCGAAGGCACCCGTCGACCTGTCGAAGGCCAACGACAAGCTCTCCGGCCTGCTCGGCGGGAAGAAATAGCCCGCGCACGCCATGAAGCGCCGCTACGAAATCTACTCGGACTCCGTCGGAAACCGCCTCGCGGTTCCAACGAGCTTTTCCTTCCTCGCCTTTCTCCTCGGCCCGGTCTGGGTGTTCCTCCAGCGGCTGTGGATCGAGGCCTCCGCCATCCTGATCGCCGAAGCCCTGCTGCTGGGTGTCCTCTACGCGAACGACATCCCGTGGATGTTCTTTGCCGGCATCGCCGCGGTCTTCGGCCTCGGCGTCGGACTTTCCGCCCGTCACTTCCGCGAACTGGCCGCCGAGCGCAGCGGATTCGAGTACACCTGCACCATTCCCGCGCGCGACGGTGCGACGGCCATCGCGATGCTCGCCCAGGTGGGTGGCGTTCCCCTTTCGGAGTGGCGCGCCCGCTATCTGACAGGCGTCCCGGACATCACCCCGAAGAAGTTCCGCGCCGTGGTCTCGGTGGCCCTCCTGACCCTCAAGGCCGCCTTCCGATACCGTTTCGTCGTCGTGCTGCTGGCCCTGCTCATCGGAGCCGTCTTCGTGCTTCCGAGCATCATCAAGCACGACGGCACCGCCACCGGCTTCTCCCAGATCCTCCTCGCCTACACGCTTACGGCCATCACCGGCCTTCTCGGTTTCTCCAGCCTCTGGCTGGCCTGTGGCACCCTCGCCCGCGACATCGAGGACATGTCCCTGTTCCTCGTCACGGTGAAGCCCATCCCGCGCTGGCAGATCTGGCTCGGGAAATGGGTCGGCATCATGGTCCTCAACGTCGGCATGGTTGCCATCGCCGGCACCATCGTCTACGGACTCCTCCACGCCCGGGCATCCCAACTCAAGCCCGCCCAACTCGAGAAGCTCCGCAGCGAAATCCTTGTCGCCCGCGAGACCCTCGAAGCGGAGGTCCCCTCCATCGATGCCGAAGTCGAGCAGGAGTTCGAGAAGCGCCGCCGCGACCCATCGCTGTCCGACATGGATCCGATCTTCGTGAAGAAGCAGGTCCGCGCACAGCTCGAAGGCCGGCTCCAGGCCGTCCCTCCCGGACAGTTCCGCCCCTTGCCCTACGTCTTCAATCTCGGACCAGAGGCCCGCCAACGGTTCAAGGACTCCCTCATCTTCGTCCGGATCAAATTCTTCACGCCGGAATACGTGGGCATGGACGCCTCCTTTGATCACGGCTGGGAAATCGGCGGCGGGAAGGAACGGGGCGCTCTCCGCATGGTCAACAACTTCGGACCGGACGTAACCTCGGAGTTCGCCATTCCCGGCGACCAGATCGAGGAGGACGGACGACTCGTCGTGCGTTACGCGAATCTCGGAGCCCTGACCGTGGTCGTCCCTCTGCGCGAAGGTATCCAGATCCTCACGCCCGAAGCGCCCTTTGCCGTCAATTTCGCCCGCGGCCTCGGAGTCATCCTCTGCTGGCTGGGCCTGCTCACGGCGATCGGACTTTTCGCCGCCTCGTTCCTCTCCTTCCCTGTGGCCGCATTCGTCTCACTGGCGATGCTCGTCGTCGGACTCTCTTCCGGCACGCTCAAGCAGGTCGTCGAACAGGGCGGCATCATCGGCGTCAACAGCGAGACCGGCACCATCACCCAGCCCACCCTCATCAACAAGGCGTCCGTGATCGTCTACGGCAACGCTTATTGGGTCCTCAACCAGGTCTCCAGCTTTTCGCCCGTCGACGCCCTCGCCACCGGCCGATCCGTCACCTGGCTTGACCTCGGCCGCGCCATCTTTGTCGTCATCGGCATCACCGCCGGCAGCATCGGCGTCGCCGGCATGATCATCCTTACCCGGCGCGAAATCGCCCTCCCCACATGAACCTTCGCAAGTCCGGCCTCCTCTTCCTCGCCGTCCTCGCCTTGGTCGCGGGCCACTTCTTTCAGGTCAGCCTGAACAAGGACCGCGACCGCCTCGGCCTGACCCGCTCCACGGTCCTGTCCAACGCGCCACCCGTCCTCGCCTTCACCACCGTCGCCCTCGGTGGTTTCCGGGGCATCATTGCCAACGCCCTCTGGATCCGTTCCTCCGAACTCCAGGAGGAGGGCAAGCACTTCGAGGCCGTCCAGCTCTCCGATTGGATCACCAAGCTCCAGCCGCACTTTTCCGCCGTCTGGGTGCACCTCGCGTGGAACCTGTCCTACAACATCTCCGTCAAGTTCCCCGACCCTGAGGACCGCTGGCTCTGGGTCCAACGCGGCATCGAACTCCTCCGCGATGAGGGTCTGAAGTACAACCCGCACGCCATCGACATCCACGCCGAGCTCGCACGCCACTTCCACCACAAGATGGGTGCCAACCTCGATGACGCTCACCTCACCTACAAGGCCCACTGGGCCGAGGCCATGCAGGAAGCCATCGGCAGTGGCCGTCCGGATTACGACGCCCTCCTCAATCCGAAAACCCCGGAGGACATCGCCCGCGTCAAGAACCTCGTCGAACGTTACAAGCTCGATCCCGCCCTGATGAAGATGGTGGACGACACCTACGGTCCCCTCGAATGGCGTCTGCCCGAGACCCACGCGATCTACTGGGCCAGCCGCGGCCTCAAGGAGGGACGCGGAGCCGGCGACGTCCGCATGCTTCGCCGGAACATCTTTCAACCGATGATGATGGCCTTCCACCGCGGTCGCCTCATCACGAACAATTATACCCAGCGCATCCAGTTCGGCCCGAATCTCGACATGGTCGACAACGCCTCCCGCGCGTACCTCGACCAGATCCAGGCCGAAGAAGAGGAAGGCATGCGCGAGAGCTTTGCCAAGGCCCACCGCAACTTCATCAAGGACGCCGTCTACTTCCTGTACACCTACAACCGGCTCCGCGAAGCCCGCCGGTGGTTCGAGTTCTGCAAGCAGACCTACGGCCCGAACTCCAACATCCCGCCCGAGTGGACCCTTGAGGACTACGCCCTAGACCGCATCACTGAGGATGCCCGTGAAACATCCCGCGACCGCATCAAGGCCATCGTTGAAGGCACCATCGAGTCCGCCTACAGCAACCTCGTTTCCGGCGATTCCGACCAGGCTCAGGGCCTGATGCTTTTCGCCGAGAAGGTCCATTCCAACTTCCAGCAAAACACCACCCACAAGTCCGCCAAGGTCCGCCTTCCCCTGGGCCCTTTCCCCGACATCAAGCGCGAGGTCCTCATGCGGCTCCTCGACCCCGCCTCCGGCGTGAACCCCGAGTTCCAAGCCCGCCTTCGGACCGAGCTCAGCCTGCCTGCCGACTTCGGCATCCCGTCAGGCGCCACCACCAACGCGCCGCCCGCCGTGACCAATCCGCCAGTGCCGAAGCCGCAGGAAGAGCCGAAGAAGAACTAGGCTCGATGCGCGGCCAAGCGGTCCAAGGCAGCGGACAGGGAACGGCAGATTTGCCAGTTCGGGAGTCCTCGCCGAGCCTCCGGCATGCCCGAACCCAACGGCCCGGACGGTTTCATCCCGCCCCACGGCGGCTACGCCGACCTGATCTCCTATCAGAAATCAGCGATCGTC
>JAIXZE010000226.1 GCA_027489875.1 Verrucomicrobiales bacterium | reverse complement strand
CTCCCGAAGCACGCTGCTGCGGGTGACGCTGCTGATGGCCGGCTTCCACGTGGGGGCCGGCGAGGCCACGGGTGAAAAGGAGGAAACCACCTTCGCCGCCGCCGACCCGACGCTGGTCAACCGCCCCCTCGATGCAACCTGGCTCGGCCGCGCCCTCCGTTCCACCAGCGCGGAACCCCTGCACACGGCCCACTACGCCCAACGTCCCCTGTCCGAAGCCTCCCGCGTCGCCCTCGAAGCCCACCCGCAGTTCCACCGCTGAAGTTTCCTTTGCAGGCCGGGTGCCCTCACACGGCGCAGGGAGTGCGCCCAAATCGAATCGCCGCGTTGGGGCACGCGGCCTACAGATCGGGGCCTTCAATCTTGAATCTTCAAACTTCAAACTCTCCCCCACCCCGATAGTCTTCGCCCGTCAACGGTTTCACCTCGGACATCAAGAATCATGAGTGCTCGTATCGGAGTTGTTGGATTGGGACGCATGGGTGCCAACATGGCGCGTCGGCTCAAGGATTGCGGCTACACGATCGGTGCCGTGTACGACGTGCGATCGGACGTCGCCACGGCCCTCGCCACCGAACTGGGTTCCACCGCGGCCAGCAGCCTCGCCGCGGTGACGGCGGGCGCGGACATCATCCTCACGGTGGTGACGGACGACGCCGCGATGGACGCCATCTTTGCCCGCAAGGGCGACAGCCTTCTCAAGGGCGCCACCGGTCGCGTGTTCATCAATTGCGCGACGGTCAGTCCGGCAATCCACGTCGAGGTGGCCAAGCGCGCCAGCAAGGCGGGCGCGGCCGCACTCGAAGCCAGCATGGCCTCCAGCATCACCCAGGCCCGCAACGGCACCCTGTATCTGATGGTCGGCGGTGATGAATCCGTCTTCGGCCAGGTCAAGGACGTCCTCTCCAAGCTCTCGGACGACGGCAAGCTCCTCCGCTACGTCGGCACCTCTGGCAAGGCCGCGCAGCTCAAGGCCCTCGTGAACATGGTCATGAACATCAACACCGCCGGACTCGCCGAAGGCCTCGCCCTTGCCGATGCCGTCGGACTCGACCTCTCGATGGTGCGCGAGGTGTTCTCCCAGACCGGTGCCAACTCGCGCGTGCTCGCCACCGACGGCGAGGACATGCAGAACCGCGATCACTCCTGCTTCTTCAGCGCGGCACACGCCGCCAAGGATTCCGGCATCGCCCTCGAACTCGGACTCAAGGCCAAGCTCAACCTCCCGATGGCCGCGACCGCCTTTGCGCAGTTCACCCGCATGACCCAGCTGGGCCTGGGCGAACTCGACAAGTCCGGCATTGCCGAACTCACCTTCAAGGGCCGCGCCCCGAAACCGAAGAAGCCGACGAAGGCAAAGAAGGCGAAGGCTCCCGCCAAGGCCGCTCCCGCCAAACGCGCGAAGAAGTAGCCTCCCGCCGTCCTCGACCGCAGCCCACGCACGCGCGGTGGGCTTCCCGCAATGAACCCCGCGTCGCCATCCCGGCCCGGCCCGGACGCGTCCCCTTCCCTTGGACGATGCCTGCTCCTCGGGGCCGCCGCCGGAGGAATGGGTTGGGGCATCCGCGGACAGTACGGCCACGAGACCGGCGCGATGATCGCCGGGGTCCTCCTTTGTTCGGTCCTGGCCCTGCTGTTCGTCAGCCGTTTCGGATCCGCCCAGATCGTGCGTGCCGTGGCGTGGGGAACCGTGGCCATCGGCTTTGGCGGCTCGATGACCTACGGCCAGACCGTTGGTCTCACCCAAAACGCCAACATGGTGGGCAACACCCACGCCCTGCTCTGGGGATTGCTCGGCCTCGCCATCAAGGGCGGCCTCTGGATCGGGTTCTGCGGCGCCTTCCTCGGCATGGGACTGAGCGGGATCCGCTACCGGACCCGCGAGATGCTGACGATCTATGGCACGATGCTGGCCGCCTGCGCACTCGGCATCGCGGCCTTCAACGAACCCTACAATCCCGCCCAGCATCAGCTTCCCCGGATCTATTTCTCCGCCGACTGGCGCTGGACTCCGGATGTCACCGCCGAGGTCCTCAAGCCACGTCGCGAGACCTGGGGGGGATTCCTGGCGGCAATGACCGTCCTGCTGGTGTGGCTGGCGTGGATCCGACGCGACGGACTCGCCGCGCGCCTGGGACTCTGGGGATTGCTGGGTGGAGCGGTCGGATTTCCGCTGGGCCAATGCCTCCAGGCCTTTCACGCGTGGAACAGCGACCTCTTCCAGAAGGGATGGCTCGCGGAGGCCGATCGCGTGATCAACTGGTGGAACTTCATGGAGACAACCTTCGGTGCGACCATGGGTGCGACGCTGGCGCTGGGGCTTTGGTTGTCCCGTCACCGCATCAACGCCGGGGGAAACCTGTCCGAGCCTGCCGCATCGCTGCCGACGCTTCCGCCGCTGGTCGAATGGGCCCTGATCGCTGTCCATGGGGTGCTGTTGGTCGGGGTCGAGTTCGCGGACATTCCCGCCTTCAACCGGGTGTACGATTTCGGACTCATGCTGGGCCTGATCCCGATCGTCGGCATCACGGCCGGACGCTTCTGGCCGTGGCTGACGATCACGCTGATCACCGCGATTCCGATCGCCGGGAAGACCTACCGCAACCTTGTCCTGGAGGAGCACATCGTTGGCACGGCGGTCGGCACCGTGGTTTTGCTGGGCCTGCCGCTGGTGCTGGCCGTGGCCGCCTGCATCCACCTTCGGAAACTGGGAAATTCCGGGAACACCCAGCGCTGGCTGGCGGGCGCACTGGCGTTCAACACGCTCCTCTATTTCCTCCTGAACAACGCGTTCTTCCGCTTCCCATGGCCGTGGCAGACCTGGACAGCCCGAACCCCCAACGCGCTGATCTACGCCGCCTGCACCGCCCTCCTCCTCCTCG
>JAIXZE010000180.1 GCA_027489875.1 Verrucomicrobiales bacterium | reverse complement strand
GGTCGCTCGTGGACTTACCGGCCGACGTTCCAGTGGGAAGTGGTCCGGGGCGGGTTAGCCTGTCGGCCTTGGTGCCCATGACGGGTGCCCTGCCAAACGATGGAAATCCTGTTCGAACTGCTGCTGGGCCTGCTGGAACTGGTGATGGAACTCTTCCTCCAGATCGGCTTCGAATGGCTCGCCGACAAATCCCTGTCCGGACTGAAGCGCGTCTTTGGATGGCAGCCGCGACCCCAGGGGACCTTCCCGGCCTGGTTTGACATTCTGGGAGCCATCGCGATCGGAGCCTTCTGTGGCGGCATCAGCCTGATGGTCCTGCCCCATTCCCTGATCCTGTCCGTTCCCCTGCGCGTGGTGGCGCTGGTGACGACACCGGTTGTCGCTGGCCTCGTGATGTCAGCCCTCGGACGCCGTCGGATCCAGAACGGACTGCTCATCGGACCCCTGCATCGATTCTTCTGCGGATACACCTTTGCCCTCGCCCTTGCCCTGGTCCGATTCTTCCTCGCGAAGTGACGCCTCATCGGGCGCATCTGGACACTGCCTCCTCCCGGAGCGGGGTGGCGACGTCCTCGTCGCCCTCTCCCAAGGCGATGAGGACATCGCCGCCCCGTTCCCATTCGTGAACCGGGCCAGTTTGAAGACGCACGACCCCTGATGGGGCGGATCTGGACACTGCCCCCTTTTGGAGAGGATTCGGGGCGGCGATGTCCTCATCGCCATGGCAATGGCTTTGGAACGGCGACGAGGACGTCGCCACCCCGTTCCTTGGGGGGCGGTGTCAAGAAGCGCCCCTCCTGATGCAGGGGGTGGTTTCGGGACTTGGCGCGTTCACCGCCATCGATCAGGTTTCGTAGATCCATGGCACCCGGGCCTTCATCCGAGCCCCCTGTTCCACCTGTCCTGAAACCAACCGGATTCGTGGGCAGGTTCGGGGCATACTTCGCAGGTGGCCTGATTGTCCTCGTTGGGGTGAGTTGGGCGGTGGCCGTTCCCTATTCTTCGATTCCAGAGATCAGGCCGATGGTCGCGGTTGTCCTCGGCCCCATTCTAGCGATCCCGGCAGCTGGGGCGCACTTTGGTCTTCAAGTCCTCGCACGGTGGATGCTTCGCGAGGTTTGGGTCCTTCGACCGATCCCCGAGATGGCGATCCTCAACCTGCCGGCGACCGTTGCCGTCGGGCTGCTGCTGGCCATGGCCTACGGGTCCATGAGTGCGCAGTCCGTGTTCGAGAAGTTCGTGGCTCGCCCGATGCCTGCGTCCGTGCGCGTGCTCGGGCATGGGGGTGGGAAAATCAACTTTGCGGAAGGGGATCAACGAGCGATCCGCTTCGAGATCGGCGCTCAGGACCTTTCGGCGATGGTTCGACACGGGGAGTTTTCCTCCGTCGCATCAGAACGGACCGCCGACGAGTGGCAGAGACTGATCTTGCACTCTTCGCGACTGGATCTCGATTTCCCGACACCCCACCTGGTCTATCGGCGGCAGTTGCCGCCCTTCCAGCCTGACGATGTCGAGGAGTTCCTCCAGTGTTGGACCAACAGTCCGGTTGTTGTGTTTGTCCGATTGGACAGGTAGGGCACCGTTGCCACCCTTGGTGGTGATGAGACGGCCGTGAGAACGGCGTCACGGTTTAATGCCGCCGGGCTGAAGCTCCAGTCCTTTCCCCCTCAAGCGGCGCTATGGCGGTCACAAGGGGCGACCGCCTTCGTTGAGGATCGAGAGATAGGCGTCGTAAACAAAGACGCGGTTGCGCCGCTGGCCGGTGAGCTCCCGGGCGATACCCGCCGAGACGAGGGAGTGCATGGCCTTTGAGGCTGTGGGGAAGGTCATCGCATGTTCCTTGCACACGTGTTGCAAGGTGATCACCGGGCGCTGGCGCAAAGCGTTGAGGACGCGCAGGGCATTCGCTGCCCCTCGGCCTGTCTTCTGCATGCGGAGGGTGTCGGCTCCGGCAAGGTGCACCAGCCTGAGCGCCGTTTGCACGGCGCTTCGCGCGGTCTGCTCGACACCTTCCAGGAAGAAATCCACCCACGCCTCCCAGTCGCCTGTCGAGCGGACGCGGTCGAGTAAATCGTAGTAGGCCCGACGGTTCTCCTTGAGATAAAGGGAAAGGTAGAGAAGTGGCTGGGAGAGCAGTCCACCATGGTGGAGCAAGAGCGCGATGAGCAGGCGGCCCAGCCGACCATTGCCATCCAGGAACGGGTGGATGGTCTCGAACTGAACGTGGGCGAGTGCAGCCTTGAGCAGGACTGGCACACCTACGGTCCCATCGTGCAGGAACTCTTCAAACGCGCCCATGCAAGTCCCCACCTCTTCAGGCGGAGGCGGAACAAAATGGGCATTGCCGGGCCGCGTGCCCCCGATCCAGTTTTGGCTGCGGCGAAACTCGCCGGGCTGCTTTTCGCTACCTCGGCCCTTTGTCATGAGGACGGCGTGCATTTCGCGCAGCAGGCGGTTCGAGAGAGGGAAGCCATCTCGGATACGGCCCATGCCGTATTCGAGGGCCGCGATGTAGTTTGAGACTTCGACCACATCATCGAGGGGTGTGCCTGGAGCCTCGGCCAACTCGAAGAGCAGGAGGTCGGAAAGGGACGACTGCGTGCCCTCGATCTGCGAGGACAGCACCGCTTCACGCCGAACGTAGGAGTAGAGAAAGAGCTGGGGGTCCGGCAGGAGGGTGCTGATGCTGTCAAGCCTTCCGACGGCTAGTGTGGCCCGTTCCAGGAGTAACTGACGTGGTCCGGTGATCTCCAATGGGGGGAAGGGCGGCAGAGGCACGGGCACGAATGCGCGGACTGCCTCTCCCGCGGTAGACGTTGTGTGGTAGGTGCCGGTGGGTTTGCGTTTCATCGTACGAAACTTGAATAGCGCCTGATTTTATTAAAGCAAACATGGTTATTCTTTAATTACAGGTGTGACACGTCGAGGTTCGCCACCGGAGGTGGAGCGATGAAGGAGTGCTGTTCGAGCGGGCGCGAGCTTCGCGTCTGCGCCCGAGGAATATCCATTCAATGGTGGCCCTCGCCTTGGAAAGGACGCCGGTAAAGCGGCGCGGGCGCGCGGGTCTGTTTCACGAGGTGGCGTGACCGCTTGGCCGCTTTGCCATGTCGTTCCCTTCCCGGAAGGGCGTGTCCAAGCACTTCCAGGTGCTGTTTCAAATGACAACCCTGCGCGCACGGACATGGATCCTCCTGCCACATGAAGATGTGGCCGTGGCGGATGCTTCAACCCTTGCGGGGTTGGTTTCCTTTTCCACGGTGACCCGGGGTGCGCTGCGCGACCCCGTATTGGCTATATGCTCGAATCCCTCCGGGATAAGTGGAAAAGGCGGCTGAGCCTTGATCGGAATCGGTATCGCAATCGGAATCGCCATCGAGCTTCTTTCGATCCCGATGCCGATCCTCCGGCGGGAGCAGGCATCCATGCTGGAACCCAGCCTGAATGCTTGAGGAGGTTGATACAGAGCGCATCTGGACACTGTGCCCTTTTGGAAAGGATTCGGGGCGGCGATGTCCTCATCGCCTTGGAAGCGGCTATGGAGCGGCGACGAGGACGTCGCCACCCCGTTGCATGCGGGGGCCGTGTCACGATGCGCCCGTTGATAGGTTTCAGGCGCGCCGCGAGTGGGTTACTCGACGTCGAGTCGGTAGAAGGCGGCGTTGTCGGGTGAAGTGAACTCGAACTCGAGTTGGCCCTGGCCGTTGATGACGGTTTGGGGAGCGGTCATCGGGAAGGGGGCGAAGTTCGTGAGTTGGGTGGCCTTCTGCAGACCAAGGGTCAGACGGAAGACGCCGGGGGCGATCGGGTGCAGCAAGGGTTTGCCGACGTTCAATGCCTGGATCTGGCTGAGGCCGTAGACTCCGCCCAGGTTCAGCGCCTTCACCAGCGATGGCTGCCGGACGAACGGGTCGAAGCCGAGGGAACGCAGGCGGAACTCCGCGACATCATTCAGCCCGTCGGCATCGGAGTCCGAGGATGAGACAAGGCGGATGCCGAGGAGGTTGAGGATCCAGGGGCTGCGGACTGGATCGGAACTCGCGAGACGGAGCGAGGCCACGACCGGGGTTGAGTCGGGGCCTTCGACGAACCGCAGGGTCAGGGTGGAGGAGCCGCCCGGAGGCAGGGTGGCGGATGGGGCGGCGCTGATCTGGAATCTCGACGCTTGGGGAGCTACGAGCGAGGCGACGATGTTGGACAGGGTCACAGTGCCGGTGTTGCGGAGGGTGAAGGTCAACTCATCGGCGAGTCCGTCCTGTATGGCCATCGTTTGCTCGGTGGTGCCGGGAGCGAGGAGGGTGCCGGTGCTGTCCTCGATCTCCATCCGGGGGGCGTCGGCGCTGAAGACGAACAGATTGGCCCGGTTCTTGATGACGGCGGTTCCACCCGAAAGGGCGGTCATTCCGGGTGGGACGCCTGGGCCGCCGGACTCGGAGCCAACCAGGGTGGCTTGCCGGATCCAGGAGGTGCCGTGGCGTTCGAAGACGAAGGTTGAGGGGAGGGGGGAAGCCCCTCCGAAGATGTCGCCGACAAGGGCCCTGTCGCCCGAGAGGGCCACGGTGGCTCCGAATGCGGCGTGATCCCAGTCAACGGCCTTCAGCATGGCTTGCTGGCTCCATCGCTCCTGGGAGCGGATGAAGGTGTACGCCGCCCCGTTATTGGTGGCCCAATTGTTGTTGGAGAGTCCGAAGCTGTCTTCGAGAGGGGCCCCAATCAGGGCGGTGTTGCCGGAGATCGCGACCTGCCAACCGAACCGGTCGCCCTGCGAGGCCCTTCCGGCGTTGCCGGCATCATTGTTGGCGACCTTCAGGTAGGCCTGCCGGATCCAGGCACCGGCCTTTCGAGCGAAGACATAGGCAGCACCGGCCCCCGGGTTGCCGTCGGCTTGCTCGTCTCCGTCGACTCTGGTCGCTGGCCCATCCTCAAACGGTGCTCCGACCACGATGGTTTCCTCGGAGATGGCCACCGAAAGTCCAAAACCATCGCCAGGATCGCCGCTGTCCGGGATCAGGCGTGCCTCTTGCGACCACTGAGTCCCCTTTCGTGAGAAGGCATACGCGGCACCCACGCCTTGGTTCGCGGTCGATGGCCATTGAACCGTTGGCGTTGCCGTCGTGTGAATCCAATTCAGAGCCCCCACGCCCACCACGGCGGAGTCTCCAGAGATGGCGACCGATCCACCGAAGCGGAGGCCGGGCTGATTGTCGGATGCCTTGATGTAGGCCTGCTGGGTCCAGGTGGTGCCCGTGCGGACAAAGACGTAGGCCGCACCGGAATCGGTACTGCTGTTGTCCCCACCCAGGTCCATGTTGATGCCGTTCGCGATGCTGTCTTCGTCCGGTGCACCCACGATCAACGTGTCTCCGGAAATCGCCACACTGCGCCCGAAACCGTCGGAATCACTCGCAATGTGGGGCCGCAGCACCGCCTGCTGAACCCAGTTGGTTCCGTTTCGGACCATGACGAGGACCTGACCCGGGGTGGTGGTTCCAGCCACGAGGGTGTCGCCGGATACGGCGATCGAAACCGGGTTTGGGATCAGGCCGGTCGTGTTGATGATGGATTGCTGGGTGAATTCCAGGGACGAGCCGAATTGGACGGCGCTGTCGAAGGCCACCCCACCCAACGCGGCGGTACCTCGGGCACCGCCTAGTCCACGCACAACGAAGGCGTCGCCAGGTTTGGCTCCAGCGATTTCGAACACGATCCAATCGATCGTCCGGTTGTTCAGTGGGGCGGAGTCGGTGGGCACCGGGCCGGAAACGGAGTTCCCGCCGGCTGTCTGCACCAGGCTGATGCTCCTTGCGTTGAAGCCGGCGTCGTCGAGGTTGTCGACCAACAGGGCGACGCGCACGGCGCGTCCCACGACCGTCGGGCCGAAGGTGAACCGCAGGAGGTCCGCGCTGACCCCGGAACCCGGGGATGCCTTGATGGCACCTGTCAGGATCAATCCGGGCAACCCGGTGGGTTGGTCCACCGATCCATGGTCCCCGTTGAGGGAGAGGGTGTTCGTCAGGTTCTCGGTGGAAGTCAGGTACGACGGCCAGACCAGCGGGATGTTGATCACATGATAGCCGTCGGTGCCGATGATGTTGTCGCCGTCCGGGTCGAACGCCTTTTGGATCGCCGGGGTCCGCCATCTGGAACCGAGATCGTTGCACAGCCCGACGAACTGGATGGTGGCCGCTTCGGCAAGCGGGGCGAGGGATGCCAACAGGCCGAGCGCTGCGACCAGCGGGAGTTGTTTCAGGGGTTTCAAGGGTGGAGTCGATGGGATGGTTGTGTGCATTTCCGTCCTGCAAGTGGTGGGTCTTGTGTTCATGTTTTCCTACCCACCTGTTACGGGATTCACCGGATAAGTTCCGTGCGGGTTTGCGGAAATGTTCGGCACGATTGCCAGCGGTGAGGACGTCTGGTTTGCTGCATCCACCATTGAGCCCGGAATCCACAGAACCCCCCGGAATGTGGGCGGACGCCGCACGGTTTCGGACCACGAGTTGGTCGTTGGTGGTGCGCGCCGTTGACGCCTCGGATGAAATTTCGCAACAGGCCCTCGAGCGCCTTTGCCGGGGTTATTGGCCGGCGGTCCACGCCTTCATCTCCCGCCGTGGCTATTCCCCCGAGGATGCCAAGGACCTGACGCAGACGTTCTTTGCCCGTTTGCTGGAGAAGGAATGGTTGCGCGCCGCGGACGCCACCAAGGGTCGGTTCCGGACGTTCCTGTTGACGGCGGTCACCCGCTTTCTGGGGCACGAACGGGAACGCAGTGAAGCCCTCAAGCGCGGCGGGGGAGTTGCCCCCCTTTCCCTGGACATCCCGGAATCGTCCGCCGGCGGGGTGCGGGAGCCGGCAGACCCTGCGACGCCGGAACTCGCCTTCGAGCGTCGTTGGGCTGAGACGTTGCTGAACCGGGTGCTGGACCGTTTGCGCAACGAGTTCGATGCGGGAGGGCGTGCGGGACGCTTCCAGGAATTGAAATCGTTCCTGACCGAGGATCGTGGGGAAACTTCGTATGCCGAAGTCGCCGTCCGGTTGGGACTGAGCGAGTCCGCGGTGAAGTCGGGCATCCATCGCCTGCGCCAGCGGTATGGAGAACTGGTCCGGGAGGAAATCGCGGAAACGGTGGAATCACCGGACGAAGTGGAGTCGGAGATCCGGCACCTCGTCCATATCCTGGGCAGCTGACGCGTGCGACTGCGGAACTTTCCCATCGAGGTCCGTAAGAACTGGCTGGTGAACGGACTACTCCATGGCTGAAGCGACCTGCAAATCCTGCGGCAAGACCCTCCGCACGGAGGTGGCGGCGGGGCTGTGTCCACGGTGCCTGCTCCTGAGCTCGCTGATTCCGGTCCCCGAGGTGGCGGGGCCTGCTGCGGTGGCAGCGGATCCGGTGGTCCGTCGGATCGGGCCGTATGAGGTGATGGATGAGATCGCCCGTGGCGGGATGGGCATCGTGTTCCGGGCGAGGGACCGCCGGTTGGGCCGTGAGGTTGCCCTGAAGTTGGTGCGCGGGGGCGAGTGGGCGGCCGGCGAACTGCTGGAGCGTTTCCGCACCGAGGCGCGGGCGGCGGCTTCGCTGCAGCATCCGCACATCGTTCCGGTCTACGGATTCGGCGATGATGATGGGAACTGGTACATCGCGATGCGGCTGATCACTGGAGGTTCGCTCGCCCGTTGGGGATGCCGACCTGCCGATGGGCGTGTTGCCGGTCGTTCGGAACGCGACGTGGCGTTGGTCCTCTTCAAGCTCGCGGAGGCGGTCCATTACGCGCATCAGCGAGGCGTCCTCCACAGGGACCTCAAGCCTGAGAATGTGCTGCTGGACGAAGCGGGAGAACCGTTCCTGACCGACTTTGGACTGGCCCGGCTTGCGGAGACCGACGTGCGCCTGACGCGTTCCCACACATCGATCGGAACTCCCGCCTATGTGGCTCCCGAGGTCGCTCGCGGGGGATCCAACGAGGCCACGGTGCAAAGCGATGTCTACGGTCTCGGGGCCATCCTCTACGAACTGTTGACCGGCCGGATGCCGTTCAGCGGCGCGACCCCATTGGATGTGCTGCGGCAGGTCTCCGAGGTGGAGGTCCGTCGACCTTCCACCGTCCTCAGGACGGTGGACCGTGACCTTGAGACCATCTGCCTCAAGGCCATTGCCAAGGCTCCCAGGGATCGGTACGCCGACTGCCGAGCGTTGGCGGCGGACTTGCGACGCTGGCTGGATGCTGAACCGATCGAGGCCCGGGCGGTTGGCCCGGGCGAGCGGGCGATCAAGTGGGCGAAGCGTCGTCCGCTGGTTTCCAGCCTCCTTGGGCTGCTGGCCCTCGCGATCGGGGTGATCACGGTGGGGTCGTGGATGGCGAGCCGCAATCTACGCGCGGTGGGCGAACGTCAACGTCAGTCCCTCGTGCAGTTCAACGTCGAAACCGCCAACCGACTGACGGAGCAACGGGATTCCCCGCGGGCGTTGCGTTACGCCCTCGACGCGCTGCGACTCGATTCCGCGGATCCCGAACGGGAGCGCATGCACCGTGTGCGGCTCGGGTTGACGCTGCGCGAGATCCCCACGCTGGACCGGCACTGGCGTCACACGGCGCCGGTGACCACGGTGATGTTCGATGCCGGAGGACGGAGGGTGCTCACGGGATCCCTCGACGCGACCGCTGTCCTCTGGGATGTGGCGAGGACGAACGCGCTGTTGACCCTCAATCACCGCGCACCCGTGCATCATGCGTTCCTCAGTCCCGACGGACGTTCGATTGTGACCCAGACCGCGGACGGTTGGGCACGGTGCTGGGATGCGGTCTCCGGGGCCGAGCGGTTCGCGGCCTGGCCTGCCTTTGTGCAGGGTCTCTCCCTACCGCTCAACGCGGCCGACCTCTTCACGCCGGATGGATCCTGCGTGGTCACCGTCGTTGAGAACCGCGTTGAGATCCGAAACCTGATGACGGGCGCATTGGCGCGTCCGGTCCTGGTTCAACCGGGCCCCATGGCCCACGCCGCTTTCAGCCGGGATGGTCGACGGTTGGTGACGTCAGCCCGCGACGGCGCTGTTGGCGTCTGGTTGTTGGAACCGGATGGGAACTATCGCTCGCTGGGTCGCCAACAGCATACCGGTGGCGGGAACCTGGCGGCGTTCTCACCGGAAGGGGACCGCGTCCTCTCGTTGGGCATCGAACCGGAGGCCCGCTTGTGGGAGGCAGCCACCGGCCGATTGCTGGCCGAACCCCTGAACCATGCCACCCACCTCCGCATGGCTCAGGCATTGTTCAACCCATCGGGTGATCGCCTGCTCACCCTCTCCTACGACAACACGGCACGCCTCTGGGATGGCAAGGATGGCCATCCGCTGGTTCGCGGCATCGTGCATCCCATGCTGATCCACGCGGCGCGGTGGGATGCGCAGGGCCGCCGGATTGCGACCGCCAGCCTTGATGGAACGGTCAGCCTGTGGGATGCGGCCACCGGTCGTCCCCTCGGGCCCGGCATTCGCCATGGCGGTTACGCCGTCGATACCGCCTTCTCCCCGTCCGGCGAAGAGTTGGTGACCATCTCGCAGGATGGCGGCGTCCGGCTCTGGACCATCCGGCCACGTCCGGTGGGAGTCTTGCGCGGCCCGGAGTCGATGATTCCGTCCGCCAGCTTCAATGCGGATGGAACCCGGGTGGGTGTCGCCCGGGGTGGACCTGAATTCGAGATCCAGGACTCGGTCTCGGGTGAACGCCTGGCAACACTGCGGCACGGGAACCCGGTTCATCTGGGAGAGTTCGAGCCCGGGGGGACGCACGTTGTCATGGTTTCGACAGAGGGTGGAATCCACGTCTGGAACTGGTCGGACGGTCGCGAAGTCCGCACTGTTCCCTCGGAGGGTTCGGAACGTCTGTGGATCGCCTTTGATCCCACGGGTCGCCGGTTCGTGACAGGCGATGAAAAGAGGGGCGGGGAGTCCACCTTCGGACTGACCCTCTGGTCCTTTCCGGAACTCATGCCCCTGAAACTTCCCCTCGCCGCGAATGCCGAGCCCCGGTATCCGGAATTCAGTCCCGATGGGCGTTACCTGATGGCCGAGGCGGGGCAGGGCAGGCTGCAGATCTGGAACCTCGACGCGGGCCGGGTCGAAGGCGCGCCCCTGATCGACGGAGACCTTCCCATGGCCCGCGGTGGCTTCAGCCCGGATGGTCGATGGATTGTCGCCCATCAGGCCGACCGAAGCTTTGTGCCGCATCCCGCGCGCCTGTGGAAGGCACTCACCCGAGAGGTCGTGGGGGTGCCGATGCAGCATACCGACAGCATCGTTTCCTCGGTGTTCGGTCCCGACGGCACCGTCCTCGCCACCGGAGGGCAGGACGCCACCGCCCGGATCTGGTCCGTCCCCACCGGTGCTTCCCTTGTACCGCCCATGCCGCACGATGGCATCGTCACTCGCATGCAATTCACGGGGGATGGGCGTATCCTCGCGACTGCGACCCGACTGGGCGCCGTTCGCCTGTGGGACGCGAGGACTGGCCAACCGCTGAATGCGGCCTACACCGTGACGGGTGGCGTTGCCGCCATGACGTTTGTCCGGGGTCTCGGACCTTTCGTCGTTGTCGGTGGCGATGGCACCGTGCATCGCTGGGACCTGAGTCCCAGCCTGGAGACCGTTGGATCGTTGGAGATTCTGGCGCGCGATCTGAATGGCGGCCTTCCTGAGAAAAGCAGTGAACGCCGTCCGCTGTAACCGGCGTAGGTATCCTCGATCACAGGGGAGTGGAGGGGAGGGGAAGATGACGGGACGGATGGCGATTGCGGATTGGCCCGGCTGTCCTTCCTGGTTTGAGGCCTCCGGAAGAGGACAATGGGGTCGCGTCTATAAATTGTACATTTTGGAATCAAATTCTGCGGGGTTGCGGCAATTGTTTAATTTATAGATGCGACCCCATTATCTTCAGCGGATGAGGGATGCGAGGTCGCGGGTGAGTTCTGCCGCCGTGTGGTGACGCAGCAATGGAGCTCCCTGGCCCGCGTAGAAGAGGCCATCCTCCACGGTCTTCAATGACCGGGTGAGTTCGCCCTGTACCGGGTATCCGAGTTGGGTCAAATCGTGTGAGTCCAACGCTTCCAGGGTGGAGGTCACGATGAAGCGGGCGAGGCGTCCCGTGACGCGGTCGCTCAAGCGGGTATGTCGGGCGGAAGAGCGAAAGAGCATCCGTCGGTGAACAGGGGCC
Organism: Verrucomicrobiales bacterium; assembly: GCA_027489875.1. Lineage (GTDB taxonomy): Bacteria > Verrucomicrobiota > Verrucomicrobiia > Limisphaerales > UBA9464 > UBA6176. The sequence goes on along the minus strand of JAIXZE010000180.1, from coordinate 2,294 downwards.
GCGCCCGATTCTTCGCAGGCCAGAAAGGCGGTTCCGACCTGGACAGCCGACGCGCCGAGGGACAAAGCCGCTGCGACCCCAACCGCATCAGCGATCCCACCAGCGGCCACAACCGGAATTCTGACCGATTCAACGACTTGTCGTACAAGAGCGAGAGTACCGTGCAACGAATCCGCAGCGGGTCGAAGAAAGGACGGGCGATGCCCACCCGCTTCGAATCCGGTGGCGATCACAATGTCCACACCGGCCGCTTCGATCGCGAGAGCCTCGTCGAGCGTGGTGGCGGCACCCATGGTGACGATTCCAAGCTTGCGGCACTGGCTGAGGATCTCCTTCGAAGGGATGCCGAAGACGAAACTCAAGACAGGTGGGCGCGCCTTGAGGATCGCCTCGGCCTGCCGCTCAAAATCCACGGGTTGGCGTCGCGGAAAGGTCGGCAGGGCAACCCCACAACGTCCGTAGACATCGGTCAACTTCGCCGCCTCGCGATGGAAGGCGTCGGCGTCGGCTTCCCTGGATCTTTTGTCCTCGCTATCCACCCAAAGGTTCATCACGAACGGGCCGTTGGTTTCCCTACGGATGCCATCCGTGACCTGCTGGATCTCGTCGGGTTCCAACATGTGAGCCCCATAGGAACCCATGCCACCGGCATTGGTGACGGCGGCGGTGAGGGTGACGGTGGAAAGACCGCCGCCGAACGGGCCTTGGATGATGGGCAGGGCCAGGCCAAGGCTGGCAGGAAGCCGGATTTTCATGCGTCGGATCGGTTCTGGTGCGCCGGTTTGAAGGGTTTGACAGAGCGCCGGCTTTCGATGGACTCGGGTGCGGTCATGGTTGTGCAGATTGCCTCGTTCAATGGCGTCGCCAAGATGAGGGACACATCACGGTTGTAAACCGGGTCGCTGCCAGAAATCTGAATCGGGGTTTCCCCGGGAAACCTCGCCCCCTGCCATGGTTCCTCGCCCATCCCGAGTCTTGCTGCGGTGGAGGGGGGCGGCGCATGCTTGGCCGGTGCAAGGGGCATCCACAGGCGCAGGGCGCATGACGTCCGATTTCCTCGCGGGAGTGATCGAAGGTTTTTACGGGCCGCCTTGGTCCGTGGCCGAGCGTCGTGAGGTGCTCGGGTGGATGCAGGCGTGGGGATTGAACACCTATTTCTACGGTCCCAAGGATGATCTGCATCATCGGATCTTCTGGCGGACGCCTTACGCCGCTGCGGAACGTGCCGAGGTCGAGGCCCTGATCGATGATTGTGCGGCGCATGGGGTGCGCTTTGTGTATGCCATGGGCCCGGGCCTCGATGTCCGGTACAACGACCCGTCTGATCGCATCGCTCTGGAAGGTCGATTCGCGCAATTGATCGAGATGGGCTGCCGGGATTTCTGCCTGTTGTTCGACGATATTCCGGATCGGATGCGGCCGGAGGAGCTGGAGCGTTGGGGAAGCCTGGCATCCGCCCAGTGCGCCCTGACGAATGCCTGCGTCGCCTGGGTGCGGGAGCGGTTGCCGGGGGCCCGGTTCCTGTTCTGTCCGACCCCGTATTGCGGTCGGATGGAAGCCGCCGGGCTGGGCGGACCGGGCTATCTGGAGACGGTGGGACGTGAGCTGGATCCTACGGTGGAAGTGTTCTGGACGGGGCCGGAGATCATCTCGGGCGAGATCACGGTGGAGCATCTGGAGATCCTGACGGGCAAGCTCCGCCGGAAACCCATCCTGTGGGACAACCTCCACGCGAATGACTACGACGGACGGCGGTTCTACTGCGGCCCGTACTCGGGTCGGGATCCGGCGATCCGGGGGATGGTGGGCGGCATCCTGACGAATCCGAACAACGAGATGCCGCTGGACTTCATGGCGCTACGGACGCTGGCGGCCTTTGTGACCTGCGCTGGCGACTGGGATCCGAGGCAGGCGTACAAGGACGGGTTGCAGGAGTGGTTGCCGAAGTTCGCGTTGGTGCAGGGGGAGGTGAGCCTTCCGGAATTGGTGTTGCTGGGGGATTGTTATTACTTGCCCTATGCCGAGGGACCGGAGGCGGAGTCCCTCTTTGCGGCGATCCGGTCCGTGTTGGCGACGCCACCGGCGGCGTGGGGACCGGAGGCTGTGACGTTGCGCACGCGGGTGGTTGGGTTGCGCGACCTTTGCGCGCGGTTGGCCGGGTTGAAGTATCGGCCGCTCTTCCATGCGCTGAGCCGACGGATCTGGGAATTGCGGGAGGAGATGGACCTGTTGGAACGTTACCTGACGCATGGGCTCCATCCGGAAACGCGCGGGACGCCCTTCCAGTCGGATTT
>JAIXZE010000199.1 GCA_027489875.1 Verrucomicrobiales bacterium | reverse complement strand
CCCGTGGTGATGGGAGTGGCGACGCCGGTGCCGTTGGAGGTGTTGGACTTTCCGGGAACGCCCGCAGGGAAGCTACGCCTGGCCGTGCCCGAGGGTTGGCAGGTCTCTCCCTCGGAGGTCGACGTGGCCGTGCCCGGGCAGGCCCCGACCTACTACCGGATCCTCCAGGTGACGGCTCCGCCCGGCGCTGCCGATGTCGAGATGGTGGCGAGCGGGAAGGTCGGGGGACAGGACGTGTCCGCGCGGGTGTGGTTGCATCCGGTGCCGTCGATCGCGATCCCGCGGAAGGACGGATTGGCGTTGGAAACGGCAGCGGATGATGCTGGGTGGCGCGGGGTGCCGGCGGTGGAGATTCCGCACACGCGCCCATGGCAGGGAACGGTGGCCTCGGCGAAGGATCTGTCAGCGACGTTCCGCGCCGCGCACGACGGTGAGCATCTGTGGGTGGAGGTGCGCGTGATGGATGACGTGGTGGTCTCCAATCTCGCGCCCGACGACATCCGGGGCCATTGGCGGAGTGATTCCTTGGAGGTGTGCATCGATCCCACCGGCGAGGCCGAGCACACGTTCGGGAGCTTCAAGCTGGGGATCGTTCCGTTCGATCGGAGCGGGGTGGTGCGCGGGGTCCGGGACGCCGACGCGAAGCCGGGCGCGCTGGAGCGCGTGTCGCTCGGAACGCAGCTTTCCTCGCAGCGGTTGCCGGACGGTTACCTGGTGCGTGCGCGCATCCCGTGGACGGAGGTTGGCGTGGATGTGGCGAAGGTGCGAACGCTGGGGTTCAACGTGCTGATCTATGACGGCGACAAGGCCGATGCCGCACCGGGAGAAAACATAAACCGGGCCCGGCTGGGGTGGTCGCCAAGGGCAGGTGTGCAGGGGCGTCCGGAGGACTGGGGCCGCGCGACGCTCAGATGAACAGCTCCGGGCTGACGCGAAAATGGTCTGCGAGCTTCCGGATAAAATCCTTCGGTAGCGCCGCGAACTGAAGTGCTGTCCGGGTTTGCATAGCTCGTCCTTCCATGTCATGTAGATTCGGCAAGCATGAGACCTGACGATGAAATGCAGAAGCCGCCGGGGCAGGTCAATGCTGGCAGGAAGGCGGTTCGTCGTCCCTTTTTGGTGTGTGCATCGCTCTTTCTGGTTTTCCTGATTTCACCCGTTCTACCGACGCCAGGGGAGTACAGTCATCTCCCGAGTCAATGGGTTCCTCCAGTGACACAGGCTGCAGTTGTGCTTACGGCGATGATTTACACGTTTGTCCTGCATCTCCGCGATCAGCGGCCGGGTCTGGCGCCAACGGTCCTGATCCTGTTTTTCCTGGCCGTTTTCTTATATGGCCTTTCTCAGAACCTGGCGGAGTGCTGGGTCCACGCCTTTGGTCCGCTTTAGTTGAAATCGGATCTCGCGACCAAGCAGACTTAACCGGATCCATGCCGTTGAATGCCGAAGAATGACTCGCGCTGAGACGCGGAGACGCAGAGGAAGCGGGCCTTTCAATCATCGTGATCGAGTCACCCAACGGTGATCCCGTTCACGGTTGCCCAAGCTTCGGATTTCCTGTCGCTCTCTGCGCCTCTGCGCGAGATTTTTTCTGCATGGATATGCTTAAGCTGAGTGGCGGGCGAATGCCTGGCTTGCGCGCGCAGTGTTCAGAAGGGAACGCGGCGCGCCGGTGGCGTGCCCGATCACGCCCGCGCGTCGCGGATGTGGACCCAGCAGTGGACGTGCGGTTCGCCGCGGAAGTACCAGAGCATCTGGGGTCCCTCGATCTGCCAGACGTCCCAGACGCCGTCGCCGCCGAGGTCCTGCTGCTTGAAGTAGGCGAGGTGGAGATCCTCGAAGCCCTGGGATTCCACCAACCGCATGGATTCCTGAGCATCCACGGCCCGGAAGGGCTGGAGCAGGTCTGACATCACCTTGCGGACGAGATCGCGCTGATCGCGGGACAACTCGCCGAGCCGGATTCCAGGCAGGCCCTTCTTCTGGCCGCTCAACCGAACGGTCTCGCTCGCGCGTTCCGGCCGGGAATGTCCATCCACCAGCGCTGCGCTCCGCTGCCGTCCGTCCATCGCGGCGAATACCTCGTTCACCCGCTTGGCCTGGTACCAGAAGATGTTGCCCGGATGGTTCGCGGGTTCCTCGTCCTTCGGTCCCGACTGATGCCCGTAGAAGATCGGGCCACCGAAGGCCGCGCCGGCCACGGAGTCGCCGTCGCATCGGCGCGTGCAATGGCGTCCGGTCAGGACGAACTCGAACTTGCCGGTGCCTGGTTCTCCGAAAAGGGCGACCGAGGTGCCGCCCTCGAAGCCCTTGCCCTCCGAGTCCTCGACCATCTGGCGCATCATGTCGTCGGCGTGCTCGGGCCGGTGCAGGTGGCGAAAGATCTGGCGGACGAGATCCTGCTGGTCGGCCCGGAGCACGTCGCGGATCGAGCGACGCGTGATCATCCAGTTGTTGTCGACCTTGTCGCGGAGCGGATCGGAGAAGTCGAAGCAGAGGACCTTGCGCTGGGCTTCGTCGAGGGAGCCATGGAGTTGGGCGGCCAGCGTCTCGGAGGTCGGCGTCGACTTATCCTGTCCCATCGCCGGGCCACCCGCGACGGCGGCCAGGCCGAGTGCCGATGTCGTCAGGAAGCGGCGTCGATCCAGATGGGGCAGGCGGAGGATGGAAGACGGCTGGAGGGGGCCACGCGGGGAGTTCATGCCTGGATGCTATCGCGCCTCGGCCCAATGGGAAGGGCGGAGAAGGTCAATGCCCCGCGGCGGGCACCCCCACATGGAACGGGGTGGCGACGTCCTCGTCGCCGTTCCAGAGCCATTCCCAAGGCGATGAGGACATCGCCGCCCCGTTCCCGTTCTCAAACGGGGGCAGTGTCAAGATGCGCCCCCCCGCGGCAGGCGGAAGGTAAAGCTGGAGCCAGTGGTCGGGATTGACCCGACGACCTGCGGTTTGCGAATTCGATCCAGCCGCGCACCTGGCCGGGCGGGAGGATTACGGATTAACCTTGGGACGGAAGTCGCGGGCCAGCCTTTTCCCCTTCGCGCGTTGTTCGGGGGTTAATCGCTCCTCGACCTGCTCACGAGCCTCTTTGGACGACTGCACTCCCTTTGCGCTGGCCAATAGAAACCACTTGTAGGCCTCGACCTCGTCCTGGGGAACGCCTTCGCCATTGGTGTAGCAGACACCGAGGTTATACTGCGATTCCGCGTACCCTTGCTCAGCCGCCTTGCGGTACCACTTCACGGCCTCGACCGCGTCCTTGGGAACGCCTTCGCCATTGGTGTACCTGACCCCGAGGTTGTACTCCGCTCGTGCGAACCCTTGGTCAGCCGCCTTGCGGTACCACTTCGCAGCTTCGATGTCGTCCTTGGGAACTCCCCGGCCGTTTTCGTACATCAAGCCGAGGTCGAATTGGGCGAGAGCGTCCCCCCCAGTGGCCATGGTCCGCACCTCGGCCACCTTTGCTTCGTCCGTCTTGTCAGCGTCTGCCGCTCGGGCGATCTGAAGGTTCGCGGCGATAATGCATGCGGCGAAGAACGGAAAAGTGCCCTTGGGCAT
>JAIXZE010000389.1 GCA_027489875.1 Verrucomicrobiales bacterium | reverse complement strand
GGTTGGTCGACGGTGACGACCCGTGGAAGCGGGTTCGACACCCTGGTGGGCGTTTACTCCGGGGCCTCGCTCCCCACGCTGGTGAGCCATGGTTGGAATGATGATGTGGGGTCTGGACCGTTCAGTCAGGTGACCTTCCAACACGCCGGCGGAGTCACTTACTACTTTGCGGTGGACGGTGTCGCTGGCGATCCCGGAGTCGTGACCTCGGGCGCGGTTGAACTGCGCTTGGTTTCGGGGACTCCGCCGAAGGTATCCCTGAGTTCCCCTGTGGACGGTTCGACCTGGCTGGTTCCGACGGATGGTTCGACCACGAACCTGTCCCTGGCGGTCGCGATCACGGGTGGAGTGGGACCGTTGACCCACCAGTTCCAGCTGTCGGGTGGATCGGGAGTCCGACACACGGTGGAGGGCGGACCGCTGGAGTGGACTGTGACAGGCCTTGGTGTCGGAGAGTATGTGTGGATGGTGACCGCCTCCGATGCGCAGGGGTTGGTGGGGTCGGACTGGGCGGCGTTCTCCATCCTGGCGCGCGAACCTGAGATTGCCTCGGCCGAGCCCGATCCAGCCTTCCCGGAGTATTTCCCCCTGCTGGTCCGTGGGCTGCCCGGACGTCCGTTGTGGTTGGAGACTTCAACGAACCTCGTGTCGTGGACGTCCGCGTGGAGTTGGCCGGAGTTCGGAGGCTTGGAACGGGTCACGGATACCACCCCTCCGGCGACCGGAGGAAAATTCTACCGGGCGAGGGTCGAATGAGGGGGCTGAAGCTCATGGGTCGCTCGATGGGGTGGTTCTCCAAGGGATCGGACTGGATCGTGCGGAAGCTGGGGTTGCTCGGTGTTGCTGGAATGCTGATCGCCGGTGGGGCGCGGGCGGCGACGCATGAGATCGAAATTGGCGAAGGGGCGTTCCTTCCCGACCAACTCTCCGTGGACATAGGCGATCGCGTGGAGTGGGTCGCGCTTTCCGCAGAACACACGGTGACGGCCGATGATGGTTCCTTCGATTCCCTCGCGACGTGGGACACCGTGCCGTTGGGCGAGAAGTTCGGCGTGACCTTCCTGAAGCCGGGAATTTTCCGATACTACTGCACCATCCATGGATCTCCCGGGGGTTCCGGAATGGCAGGGGTCATCGTGGTTTCGGCGGTGGCTCTCAATCGTCCGCCCGCAATCCCAACAAACGCCGCTCCGTTGCCGGGAGCGTTGGACCAGGCCCTGACACCGGTCCTGAGGTCGGGTCCCTTTGGCGATCCGGACGCCGGCGATTTCCATGGCGCGAGCCAGTGGGTTGTCCGTGTTGCACCCAACGGGCCGATCGTCTTCGACAGCGGCGATGATTCGGTGGGAAGGCTTCAACGCGCGGTGCCGGCCGGCTTGCTTTCCGAGTTCACGAGCTACTCCTGGCAGGTTCGACATCGGGATGGACGTGGCGCGTGGAGTGGGTACTCGGCCCCGACGACCTTCCGGACCCTTCAACCCGTGGCGGCGGTCGGGATCGGATTGAAGGGCTCCTATTGGAATCTGCTGGGCGAAGGCGAGGCGTTGGCGACGGTGACCAACGCCACGGTCCATTTCGCCTGGGGCAGTCATCGTCCGCATCGCCGCATCACGGCGGATGCGTTTGGAGCCCGCTGGGAAGGCTGGTTGGTGGGGCAGCACACGGAACGGCACGAATTCGAAATCGAGGCACAGGGCCAGGTGCGGGTCTGGATCGACGGCGAACGGTTGATCGACGATTGGGTGCCCTGTTCCTTTTCGAAATCGAGGAAGGCGTGGCTTCCGCTGGTGGCTGGAAAGCCGGTGTCGATCCGGCTCGATTACGTGGCCGACCCGACCGGCGGCCAGTTGGCCCTGAAGTGGTCCAGTGCGACCCGGGCAGCCGAGGTCATCCCGGCGAGCCGACTTTATCCGTCCCGTCCCTAGCCCCCCATGTTCAACCGTCGTCAATGGCTTCAGATCGGTGCCCTCGGCGCCGCAGGTGGGTTGGTTTCCCCGCCATGGAGCGCCCGCGCGCATGAACCCGGGGCACCGTCCTCCTCGAGTCCCTTGTTGACCCCGTTTGTGGATCCGCTTCCGGTGCCTCCGGTATCGGAGCCGATGATGCAGGGGAAGACCCGGATCCACACCTTGGTCATGCGTGCTGGCCTTGCGCGCCTTCACCGGGATCTTCCCAAGACCGTCATCTGGGGATTCAACGGGGTCTATCCCGGTCCCACCATCCGGGCCGTGCGCGGCGAACCGGTCGTGATCCGACAGATCAACCGGCTTCCGCTGCTGAACGCTTCGGAGACGCACGCCATGCCCGATGCACTTCCGGCGGTGCATCTCCACGGAGCGCATGTGGCTCCGGAACATGATGGCCATCCCCGCGAGTCCATCCCGCAGGGCGGCTTCCGGGATTATCACTATCCCAACACACAGCGCGGCGCGGCCTTGTTCTACCATGACCATTCGCACGGCCACACGGGCCGACGCGTCTACTTCGGGTTGGCAGGAACCTACCTGATTGAAGATCCCGCCGAACGGCTGCTCAACTTGCCCCGCGGGGAGTTCGACGTGCCTCTCCTGATCCAGGACCGGGTGATCCGTTCTGACGGATCGCTGGAGTACGTCCTTGATCATGCCAGCCGCGAATCCGGGGTTTTTGGCGATCTCATCCTGGTGAACGGGGTGGTCCAACCGTTCCTGCGGGTGAAGGCCCGGAAGTATCGGTTCCGCATCATCAACGGCTCGAATGCGCGGATCTATGACCTGCAACTCAGCTCGGGCCGTCCCCTGGTCCAGATCGGGTGTGACGGTGGACTCCTGCCGTCGCCGATCGAACGATCCGTCATCCCGCTGGCTCCATCGGAGCGCGCAGACGTGGTCATTGATTTCGCTGCGGTGCCCGTTGGCTCGAAGGTGATCCTCCGGAACTGCGCGGGCTGCTCCGGTTCGACCGCGGAAATCATGCAGTTCGAGGTCGCCGAATCGGCCCAGGATGATTCCTCGCTCCCGGACTGCCTTTCGCCCTGGGAGAACCTTTCCTACGACCCAGCGGTGCCCCCTCGACAGTTCGAGTTGAACCGACGCACGGTGAACGGGCAGGCGGTCTGGGTCATCAACGACCGGATCTACTCCATGAGCCAACCGCCCATGGCCACCGTCCGGTTGGGCGCGATCGAGCGCTGGCGCTTCGTGAACCCCACCAATCATCCCCACCCGGTCCACATCCACCTGGTGCAGTTCCAGGTGCTCAACATCAACGGGGTCCCACAGGATCCAGCCCGGCACGGATGGAAGGATACCCTCGTGGCCCCTGCTGGCGGTGAGATCACCGTGATTGCCCACTTCACTGGATATACCGGCCGCTATCTCATGCATTGTCACAACCTGGAGCACGAAGACCTCGGGATGATGGCCGACTTCGAGATCATTCCCTGAACCATGAGGATCGCGATTTCCTTGCTGATGGGTCTGTTCCTCCTCCGGGCGCTTGCCGAAACCCAGCCGGCATCATCCGTGCCGCCTGCTGCGGGCACGTCCACCCCTCCATTCGCCTGGAGCACCCTGGCATTGGAGTCGAAGGCGGAGCCCATGGCCCGGTTCGTCACCTTCGCGTTTGGCTTCACCAACGTGTCGTCTGCTCCGGCTTCCATTCTGGGGACTCAGAGTTCGTGCGAATGCACCGTGGCCGAGCTTCCGGCCAAACCGTGGATCCTTCCGCCGGGAGCCGAGGGCACACTGCATGTCCGCATGAACGTTGTCGGACGCTTCGGCCTCGTCACCAAGACCGTCGCGGTCGAAACCAGCCATGGCACCCAGCTCCTGACTGTACGGGCGCGCATTCCACTGACGCCCGCACCGTTCAATGTCTCGCCGCGCATCACGGACATGGCCGCCGCGAAGAAGGATCCGCAGACCATCTTTCGGGACGGATGCGCGGCGTGCCATGCGCACCCAACGATTGGTCGCAAGGGCCAGGAATTGTTCGTCAAGGCGTGCGGCATCTGTCACCAGGCGGAACACCGCGCCGAAATGGTGCCCGACCTGGCCCAGATTCCCCGTTCCAAGGATGCCGCCTACTGGCGCGGAATCATCGTTCACGGAAAGCCGGGAACCATCATGCCTGCGTTTGCTGCTGCCGAGGGAGGGATCCTCGATCCGGGACAGGTGGATTCGCTGGTCGAGTATCTGGTCCGCGCCTATCCGCCGGCCAAGACCCCGGACCAGCCCTGATTCGAGGCCGTGGAACCGCGATGCCCTCGTGCATGGGATCGCGTCGGGTGAGTAGAAAGAGCCAGCAGGCCATGAAGTAGCCATTGGTGGTTATCCGAAGAGCCTGTGGCTCCGGGGGTTTGAGAACGCCGGGTACCTGATCAGATCCCCGATCCACACGACCCAGCTAAGAAAAACCCCTGATAAGGTCGCGTTATGTACGCGATTCACTTGAAGCACGAAAAGGTGTCTCCGCCGGGACACGAGAGAGTGCCATGACGCGTCCTGAATGGCCCCACATTCGCTGACGCCGCTTCTAAATGTTCATCCGCAATCCGCAACGGCCCGGAACGGCACGTTCAGAATCCCTCCTCAAATGAAGAATCACACATTGGCAACCTTGGGTCTCGGTCTGACGACGGTGCTGGCCGGGGTTGTGATGGCCCATGACGACGATGACCTGTCGGTCATTCCTCCCGGAACCAATACGTTTGCTGTCAATACCAACACGAACCCGGTGCTTCATGGCAAGGTGGGGCCGTTGATCGTGATGCACGCCATGGGTGTGCACAATTCGATGACGTGGAAGACGAATGACGATCACATGCCCAAGCTGCTGCTGTTCCATCGGCATGCCGCTTACCGTGCGGACGAGGTCGCCAACCCGGACATCGTGAATTTCCTGATTGCCAACAAGGATCCGGTGACGGGTCTCACGGCATTCTCAAACCGGACCAACCAGTTCAATTCCGCCTTTCGAAGGACGTTTCAGCAGTTGTGTTACGGTGGCTATACCATCATCCACGACGTCAGCCAGTCCGTCCCGAACCGGATCAAGGTGGACCAGAACATCGAGATCTCCCAGCTGTGGGACACGGCGCATGCCGACGCCTTCAATATCGTCTTCAACAACCCGAAGTTCAGTCCCGCGGCGTTGAACAACAGCGACGGCGAGACGAATTTCGCCTCCTGGAAGAACATGGGGCATTCGCGTGGGTTGCATTACGACATGTACTGCCCTGGATTCTCCACGCTGGAAAACGGGCGCACGATCTTTCCGGGCGGCCACGACATGAACAGCCAGAACGGCAGCTACCGGATCCAGGTTTTTGATCCGGATGCCGAGATCTGGATCGACCGCCCTGTGTCGTGCATGCGGACTCAGTTCGGAAGCGACCCGAATGATCCTTACCAGGAGAAGTGGTTCCAGGCGCAGAAGGATCTGGGCCGGGCTGAACGCGACATCTACCTGCCGATCGGCAACTCGCTCACCAACGACTGCAATCCGCACGCGTTGGCCCTGAATCTCTATTCGACCAACTATCCCCGCATCCGCTTGATGGGTCCGGACGGCACGGTCACCCATCCCGGTCGGATGGCTGGGGACATGAGATATGCGCGCTGGTATCCGGTGTCCGTCTCCATCCCGGGCAACAAGGCGTTCATCTATGCCGGTTGGGATCGTGATGAGTCCTTCGGGCCGAATCAGGGTGCCCCGAGTCCGACGAGCATGGCGCTGACGAACTTCTTCAACAGCACCAACTACACCCTGCCGGCAAATTGGAAGCTGGCCGGCTTCCTGGCGAGTGGCGGCGATGCCTCCTTCCTCGCGTCCAAGATTGTTCAGCCTGTTCCCGAGGTTTACGACGGAACCACGGACACCGTGGTCACGCTGGAAAACTGCCGCCTCTACCATAGCGCGTGGTATCCGAATGGCCTCCTGGTGCAGACAGGCCGCAGCGAAACCAACTGGGCTGTGGTGGTGCTCGACGGTGACCTGTTCGAGAATGTCGCGGAGATCGGTGGCGAGAAGGCTCCAACCCGGGATCGTGACTTCACCAAGACCTGGATGGTCGACATCCAGGGAGCGATGGCGGATCCGGATCGCGATCAACCCCAGGTCCGTGCGGGCAAGCACATCAAGTATCTCGACAAGTCGACGATCAGCCATTCCCCGTTCTCGGCGAATTCCAACCTGATGGAGATCGATGAGGAAGGGAACGTGGTATCCCACAAGCTCTACCACTTCGGTGGCGTGAACAACACGGCGGTGGGTGGCAACTCGGACGTTGCGGAAGTGCTCGATCTCACGCCGCTCAGCAAGGAGCGCGCCCCGGGTGCTCCTCCGAAGGCCATGCCGAAGTGGAGTGTACTCCCCGGCAAGCTCTACCAGCGCGCCCGTCAGAACTACGCCACGCCGCTTCCGGACGGCAAGATCGTGATCATGGGTGGAAATGGTGGCTCCCTCCCGGGCATCGAGGCCTGGAGCCTGCACCTGCAGATCTTTGATCCGGCCACGGGCCTGATCACCAAGGTGGATAAGACGGCTGTTCCCCGCGACGAGCACGGCATCATCCAACTGTTCCCTGATGGACGTGTCTATCTCAGCGGCCAGAACCGCAATGGCATTGTCCCCTCCGGGGATCCGACCGCACCGGCCGGGGACGCCGATCTCGGCGTCAACTGTGGCCAGTTCTATAGCCCTCCCTACCTGTTCGATGGGCAGACGAACGCCGCTGTCCGCCCGGTGATCACGATGTCGCCGAAGCAGATCGACTACGGCGTCGACTTCAACATGGCGGTCGATGCTTCGGATGACATTGCCGAAGTGGTGATGATCCGTACCGGGTCCATGTCGCACAGCCTGAACACGGATCTTCGACGTGTGAAGGTTCCGTTCAGCAAGACGAGCGACACGCTGTTGCGGGTGACGGCCCCGGTGCTTCCGGGCACGGCGTTGGGCGGCTATTACATGCTGTTCGCGGTGGACTCCAAGGGAGTGCCGAGCATCGCCAAGAAGGTGATTCTGGGTGACCAAGTCCAAAAGAAGGTCGCCTGGATGTGATACGAAATCGAACCGTGTGTGCGGCCGGGCCACTGTTTGGCCCGGCCGCTGACGGGAACCTGATTCCGCAACATTGAAATCCGCAGGCAAGGAAGCCTTCACATTGATCGAACTCCTCGTGGTGATCGCGATCATCGCCGTCCTCGCGGGAATGCTTCTTCCGGCCCTGGCGAAGGCCAAGGCGAAGGCGCAGTCGATCAAATGCCTGAGCAACCTGCGGCAGTTGGGACTGGCGACCCAGATGTACTCGGATGACAACGGTGAGCGTCTGCCGGGAAACCAACACAACCTGCCCTCCTGGATCTATTCCCTGTCGCGCATCTGTGGAACGAACCTGTATCGGTGCCCTCTGGAGAAGCTCCGACCCTTTACGTACGCCGTGAACGATTTCCTGACAGCCCATCCGGCCGGCGCGCCGTCCCTGGACTATTCCAGGCGGACCAGTGTTGCCGGTCCGTCGGACACGATGTGGATGGGGGAACTGGCTCCCGACATCATCGGTCAGGACCATTTCCATTTCGCGGATCATCGCAGTTCGTTTGATCCGGGGGACAGCGAAGGGGCGTATGCGCCCCGGAGCTTCCAGAGCCAGGTGGATGTGAGGAAGCACTCGCTTTCCTCCAGCTATCTTTACCTCGACGGCCATGTCGAATCCCTTCGGTGGGCCCGGGTCATGCCCCGGCTTTCGGAGAGCGGTTCCCGCTTCATCCGACCCACCGGAAGACCCTGAAATCCCGTTCCCATCCCGAGTCCATTGAATTTCTCAAACGCAGTGAAATCCCTCCGCATCCGTCATTCCATGAAAGCCCGCCATCCATTGATTGTATCCGTGATCGCCGCCTGTTCCGGTGCGATGATCCTTCCTGCCCAGGTGATCCCGGTCTATGCGGGCGCCGAGGGAACGACACCGGGTTCGAAGCTCCGGTTCTCCAACGCCAGCGTGGTTGGATCGGATTCCGGTTTTGCGCAACCGCTGGTCTATACCGTGGTGACGAACCTCACGATGACCAACGGGTTCTACCAGTCGACGAATCTCCAGTTCCACGCGCTTTCCTCGAAGACAAACCAAGGTTCCGCCGCGATCGGGGCCTTCGCTGTTTGCGAGGTCCTGTCGGTGACTGGGCCCCAGGGAGCGGTGCTGTCCTTCTGGGAGCAGGGGGCGCTCGCTCCGACGTACATGTTCCCGGTGGGAGCAACGCCCAATCCCTCCCGCAGCCGTTTTGATGTCAGCGCCATCGAGTTGGGCGCTGGTCTGCCTGATGGCGATGCGTTCGGTGCGATCCCGGGCCGTCGCTTCACCGTGAACAAGAGCGGTGAGTATCTGGTGAGCTTCCGTCTGCACGACACGTCGAAGAATCATCCGACCGATGAGGCTCCGATCCATGCCTCTTCGGAACCCATGACCTTGAGGTTCGTGACGCTGGTGGACACGTTCATCAACCGTGTGGCGGTGACCAACAACGTGGCGACACTGGTGTTGAAGCAGGGTGGCCTGACCAACCTCTTTGTGGAGTCCCGTGAGGAAGCCACCACTGGCGAATGGTTGCCGGTGGCGGGTCCGTTTAGTTCGGCTCCCTTTGGAACGAACCTGACGACGTTGAACATCACCAATGCCGCGGTCCTCTCGCAGCAGTTCTTCCGGCTCCGTGGCGTGACTCCGTGAGTGTTGGACGACTTCCAGTCACATGACCAAACCTGGGTTTCAACGGGAGTGGTTGGCACTGCTGTGTACCGGCTTGGCCACCGCCTGTCTCGGTCAACACATCCATATTGCCGCGGGTGCCGAAAGCGGCGCGTCGGGGTCGCGATTGTTCTTCTCGAACGGGTTCCTTTACGACGTGGATTCCTACGGTGGAATCACCCCTGCCTGCATCTACATGGAGGAGGGGGATCCGTTGTATCCGGGGATGTATCAGACCAGCGCTTCGTTCATTGCGCTTCCTTCCAGTCCGTGGACGGGTGGCCCAACGCCGTTTGCGGCGGAGCCCGGGAGTTATATCGAAATGATCATCCGATCCGTGGCAGGGCCTGCGGGTGGGGAGATTGCGTTCTGGGAGGAGAATGAGGAGGCAACGCAGACCACCCGGCGTTTTGGGCTGCGTTCAGGAGAGCAGGGCGGCACCAATCGCTTCAACCTCAGCGAGGGGGTTACCTTTCCCGAGTATGATCCGTTTGGCCACATCCATGGCCGGCGATTCACCGCCAACAAGTCGGGCCTCTACACCGTGGGGGTCCAGCTGATCGATACCTCAACGTTGGGTCCTGGGGGCGGTCCGTTTCATTCGCCGTCGCTCACCAACTATTTCTATTTCCAGGCGGGGCTGGAGATCAGCCAGGTGAAGATGACCAACGGTTCGTTTGGGGTCCGGTTCGGATCCCGTGGATTCAGGAACTACTTCCTGGAGGCCACCGATGCGTTGCCCGCTGTGAAGTGGGAGCCCCTGGGAGCGATCATTGGTGCGGCCCACAGCGATCTGCATTGGCTGGAGGATGCGCGGGCGACCAATGACATGCGATTCTATCGGATCCGTGAGGTCCCGCAGTAGTGGAGGACGGGTGATTGTTCCATAGGCGAACCATGAATATGAGATTGTTTCGAGGAGGGATGAACGTCGTCGCGGGGAGCTGCCTGTTGGCGGGCACGCTGTCAGTCCAGGCCCAGCACGGGCACCTGAACGCTGGCGCGATGACTACCGGGGGTGGATCCCAGGTTGTCTGGGCAAATGGGATCCTCTTCGCGGATGCGTCGGGCTACGTGGGTGCGATGCCCAAGGCCACGAGCGGGGTCTATATGGGCTACTACAACAGTGGCCCGACATTGACCGCCCTCCCGGCGACCATCGCGAATGGCGGCCCTTCCGGCGGAGCCTCCGCCCTCGGTTCCTTTCTGGAGTTCAGGTACACGCTGGTTGCCGCACCCGAGGGGGGAGCCTTCTCATTCTGGGATCACGGGGCCGTGGCTCCCACAAGCTCGATGACCCTGGGCCAGACGTCGGGTTTGTTTGCCCTCAGTGGAGGCGAGGACAATCCCGCCGCGGGTACGGTCGGTGGGGATCCCTATGGGCACATCCACGGACGCCGGTTCACTGCCGATCTTCCTGGGGACTACGTCGTGGCATTCCAGGCGTTCGACACCTCGGTCAACGGGGCCGGTGGTGGCCCAATCCATGCTCCTTCGCTGCCGCTGAACATCCGGTTCCGGGTGATTCCAGAACCCGGTCCGGTGGCCCTGCTGGCGGTTGGGGCGCTTCTCCTGGTGGGCATGCTGAACCACCGGAGAAACGGTTAGCCCTCGGAATCCTGGAAACTCACTGATGAACATGACTGAGCGATTGATTGGTTTGCGGCGATTCCTGGGGAAGGCCGGTTTCCTCCTGTTTCTGGGCCTGCTCCCGTTCGGGTGGTGCCGGGCTGCGGATGGAGCGGTTTCCAATCCCGATGCATTACCCCCGCTGGCGGACTCCGTCATGGCCCTGATCCGGACCAACGCGTCCAAGGGACTCTCCGAGCGGATCAGCATCGTTACCAATGCGCCGCTGACGGTGTCGGACAAGGTGCAGGCGTTGGGGGTGATGCTTGCCGGGGAAAACCGGGAGGCGCAGCGCCGGTTGGCCCATCTCGTGGTTCGGTTGTCTGACGACGATTCGTTCGTGTATGTGCGCCGGCTGATCCTGGAGCCTGGCTGGCATCCACAGGTCCATAGTGCCCTGATGACCGGGACCCTGAAACGTGCCAACGCCGTAAAGCTGCCGGTGCTGCTGGATCTGGCCCGCAAGCAGGATCATCCCCAGCGGGACGAGGCGAAGCAGTTGCTCGGGCATTTGCTGGCCGTGGATCATGGCGAGAACTGGGCGGCGTGGGAAAAGTCGATGAAGGCGTGGCTGATCACGCATCCGTGAGGGGTGGGGGAGTCGCCTCTGAAAGGGCGGCTCAGGCTCAGAGTGGGTCTTGCGGTGAGGAAGCTTTCGATTCGCCCACAGCCGTTCCTCCCTTTGCGGCTTTGAGGCATCGCAGCTCTTCCCCTCCGTTCCCTTCAGGGACAGAAAGGAGAGGCAAAGCCGCCAAGCCGCCAAGCCGCGAAGAAGGTGGCGATGACGCGTTTCTCTTCCTCTGCGCCCCCCGCGCCTCTGCGCGAGAAGTTCCCGTCCCACCTGCTGACCGAAAGGAAGACGGTCTCGCAGAGGCGCAGAGGCGCGGTTGGCCTTCTGGGACGCGATCCCCGCGGGATGAAACGGGGAGCGTGCGCTTGTTGCCATCCCTTTGGGATGTCGTTCACGCCGGAGACGTGGGAGCGGGTAGCCCGGGGCGACCCCGGGTTACGCGTGGGAAAGGATGAACAATCCCGGAGGGGTTGAAGGATCGCGAGCCTTCGCATCCCTGCCGGGATGCGTGTTCGTCATGATGCGCGCTGCCCCCGGGTGCGTGCTTCGCACGACCCGGGGCTATCGGCTCCCATCCCTCCGGGATGAAGGAGGCGGTGGGGATGTTGCGCGGGGGCCGGGTGGGGGCAACCGGGTCTAGGGTGGTCTTCAACCTGCCTCCTGACGGTGGCAGCTACGCCTTACCCCGCGCACAATCCGCGTTCCCAGATTCCTGGACCTGTTGCACGCTCGTGGCTCACGAGTGAATTCCTTCCTGACGCGTCACTGGTTCGTCATGGCGTTGCCGCTGTCGGTGGCGCTGGCCTTTGCCATGCCGGGTGTGGGGGCCGCGGGTGGACCGCTCCGCAGCGAGTGGACCACACGGCTTGGGGTGGCACTGATCTTCCTGTTCCAGGGTCTGCTGTTGCCGACGTCGGCGCTGCGCAGCGGGACCGCGCGCTGGCCGCTCCACACCCTCGTGCAGGGATTCACCTTCGTCGGGTTC
>JAIXZE010000319.1 GCA_027489875.1 Verrucomicrobiales bacterium | reverse complement strand
GGCGTGACCCTGAAGGCGTCGGTGCCCGGGCCGTATACACTGAGCGGGCGGTTGGTGCCCAATCCGGCGGTTGGCTATGCGGATCGCTGGGCGGTGGCGGAGGCATTGCTGCCGCTGGTCCGACTGGAGCTGGAACGGTTGGTGGCCGCGGGGTGTCGGGAGATCTCGGTCGATGAACCTTCGATGAGTTGCTACGCGTTCCGGGAGGATACCCGCCGGTTCGTGGACCTGTTCAACCGGACGGTGGAATCGGTGCGTGGCCGCACACGGGTGTGCACGCATCTGTGCTTCGGGAATTACAAGGCACGGGCGGTGGGACCGCGGCAGATTGCGCCGATGTTCCCGGCGTTCCTCGATTTCCACTGCGACGAGATGCACGTCGAGATGGCGAGCCGGGAGTTCGCCGAGTTGGAGTTGATCGCGCAGATCGCGAACCGCTGCGATGCCGCTGTCGGCGTGGTGGACGTGAAGAGCTATTACGTGGAGACACCGGAGGACATTGCGCGTCGGATCCGGCGCTGCCTCGAGCATGTGTCGGCGGATCGATTGGTCCTGGCACCGGACTGCGGCCTGAGCCAGACCGCGCGGTGGGCGTCGCGCCGAAAGCTGCAAAGCATGGTGGCGGGGGCGCGGTTGGTGCGGCAGACGCTGTAAGGGGGCGTCCGTACGTACGGGGTGGCGATGTCCTCATCGCCTTGGGAGAGGCTCGGCAACGGCGACGGGGACGTTGCCTCCCCCCTGAAGGCAATGGGGTCGCGTCTATAAATTGTACATTTCGCGATCTTGCAATCGGACCCGGAGGGTGAATGGTCCGGATCGGGATGCGGACCTTGAGCATGGGAAACGGCAGTTGGAAACGGGCATGGCGCGGGACAGGTTTCCGGCGCTCCGTTCTGGCGTTGCTCTCGGGCGTCTCCGTGATGGCGTCGGAGACCCTCCGGGTTCCGGCGGTCGACGGGGTCGAGGTCTTCACGGTGCATCGGCGCGAATCCTGGTTGGGGTGGACGAGTCGCGCCGCTGTGTTGGCCACCGATCTGCGAGTGGAAGATGTCGGGGAGCCAGCGTCGGTGGATGCGTTGGGGTTTCGGTTGTCCCCGAAGGTGGCGGTCCGCATGGCGGCCCCGGTGGATGCCGGGCGATTGGCGGCGGAGTTGGGGGCGGTGGGTGTGCAAGGGATCCCCGGCGTGGACGGGTTGAAGGTTTTCGAGGCCCCGGACGCGGCGGAATCGGTGCTGACACTGCATCGGCGTCTCCTGGCTGCGGTGGGTGCGGACAACGCCTGGCCCTTGTTGGCGCGTCCACGGGTTCCCCGGGCACGGCCAAACGACCCCTATCTTCCCCGGCAATGGACCTTGAACAACACCCGGCAAACGGGCGGTACCGTCGGTGCGGATGCGCGGGTGTTCGCCGCTTGGGACGCCGGGTTTACGGGCAAGGGTGTACTGGTGTCTGTCGTGGACGATGGCTTTGAGCTGACCCACCCGGACCTCGCAGCTTCCCTGCGGTCGGACCTTGGATGGGATTACCGCAATGACGATCCGAATCCCTCGGCCGAGGGGTTGGATGGATTCGGCGAGGACGGGCGCCCACGGGCGGATGCGCACGGAACAGCGGTGGCGGGCATCGTGGCTGCGGTGGCGAACAACGCCTTCGGGATCGCGGGCATTGCCTACGACGCGCGTGTGGTTCCGGTGCGTGCATTGCAACGTTCGATGACCGATGCGCAGGAAGCGTCGGCGCTGGGGCACCGGGCGGCGGAGATCTTCGTCTGCAACAACTCGTGGGGACCGATCGATGACGGCAAGGCGATCGTTTCGCCGGGCGTCCTCGCGGAAGCGGCGCGGGAGACCGGGGTCCGGGAAGGACGGAACGGCCGGGGCATCGTTTATGTCTGGGCCGCGGGAAACGGCGCGGAACAGGAGGACGAAGCGAATTACGACGGTTACGCCAATTCCCTCTACACGGTGGCGGTGGGGGCGCTCACGGACCGCGGTGTCCGGTGCACGTACAGCGAGAAGGGCGCGTGCCTCACGGTGTCCGCGCCGTCCGGGTATGATTCCGTGCGCCGTCCGGGGACCTGGACCACGGACCTCATGGGCAACCGCGGGTACAACAGCACGTCCGTGGAGGGCGATCTTTCGGACAACCGGTTTACGTCCGCCTTCAATGGCACGTCGGCGGCAGCCCCGGTGGTTTCGGCCGTCGTGGCGCTGATGCTGGAAGCCAACCCGAAGCTCGGTTGGCGCGACGTGAAGGAGATCCTGATCCGCAGCGCCTACAAGATCAGCCCCGCCGACGCGGACTGGTCCGACAATGCGGCCGGCTTCCACTTCAACCACAAGTTCGGCGCGGGCCTGATCGATGCGACCGCGGCGGTCGATTTCGCCGCGACCTGGACAAACCTTCCCGCCGCCACCTCGCAGTCGCTGGAGCAGGCCAACCTTACGACACCTGAGGCGAGGATCATCACGCCCGCTGCCGTGCCCACGCGTCAGAGCTTTCCTTCGCCACTTCTCTTCCTTGCGCTTGGCGCATTGGGCGGGCTCGGCGCCGGCATCGGCCGCGCTCTTCTTGGCGATGCGCTCAAGCCCGGCATCAGGCCATCGGACGGCACGCGTGCGGCCATCGCCTCGTTGCCAGTGCGGGCGAGGCTGCCCATGCTGGCGTCTGCCAAAAG
>JAIXZE010000133.1 GCA_027489875.1 Verrucomicrobiales bacterium | reverse complement strand
ATGCGATGACCTCGTGGTGGGAGAGGGTTCGCGATCAAGGTGCGTTCGTCAGCCGGGCGGTGACGGGAGATGTCGGGGTCACCGTTCGTCTGGCAAACCTTCCGTCGAACGTCGGTGGGCCGAACGCGTACCCGCACGACAGTCGGCCACCCACGGCCTCGGGATTGATGATTCGGGAGTCCCTGACGGAGAGTTGCGGGCGGTACTTTCTCGTCCAGGTCGAATCAACGGGCTCGATCGTCTGCCGGTGGCGCGACAAGACGGGCGATCAGGATGACAATCAGAGCAAAGTCCTCGGCAAGGCGACCCTGCCGCTCCATCTCAAGCTCGTCCAACGGGGCAAGGTCATTGAGGTGTTTACGTCGGCCGATGGGACGCAGTGGGGTGAGCCACGGATGTTCCATTCCGCCACGTTCGACGCGACGGGTCGGATCGGGATGTTCACGTGCTCGGGCAATGGTTTTGTTTCTGCGACAGCCGTCTTTGATTGCGTCAGCGTGAGCGAGTAAAGCGGCCCCGCCCGATCCATCAAGGTGACAAAGGGCCGATCCCTTGGACGGGGCGCACCTTCTCCATCATCCAACAGCATGGTTCCTGCGGAGGCCCGCACAGCTCGGACGAAGAGCCGCATGACGTGAGGCCTCACGCCGAGGTTCCACAGGTGCTCCGAACCTCGTGCCCGGACGTTTCAGGCCCGGAGGGCCGAAAGACAGTAGCCCACGGCGTGAGCCGTGGGTCCCGTGTCCAGAAGGAACACCAGCCCCAGCGGGGCGACAGACGCGGCAGGCTCCCATGCGCCGAAACCTCACGCGAAGAAACGACCCTCTTCGGAAAGGGTGTTTTGCAGCAATGAACTGGCGGGCTGCAGCGCGTCCACGGTCTTCAATGCATGCGCCGGGTGAGGGCACCCGGCCTACAGCTTGGTGGTTCGGACTCCAGGAACGGGTCCCGACACGGCGCACATTGAAAATGTGTTCGGCGCGGTGAGGGATGGCGGCCGGTTGGGGGCGGTGTCAGTGTGTGGGCCGGATGCGATTGCCCCTGAGACTCCTGTTGATGGTGTTGCTGGTCGAGGTTGCGGCGGCGGCGATGCCGCGGGATGGCCTTCCGTTGGATGCGGCGGCGCTTCCCCGCGATTTCCGGCTGCACGTCCAATTGGGCGGGAGCGGGGGTGGCACCGTTCGTTTGGCGGACGGTGTCCGGATCCCTCTGGTCGGGGGCGGGGGGCATGACGTGGCCGTGGAACACCCGAAGGAGGGGGCCCCGGTGCTGCGGGTGTGGTCGGGGGGTGTCCTGGCGCGCGGTCCGGAAATGGTGGCGGCCCTGGCGGTGACCAACGCGCCCAGGCCGGTGGTGGAAGCCGCGGCGGGTGCAACCGTGGACGAAGTGTGGGTCCAATCACTGGAGTCGGCGGATCACTCGGAACTCGTGCGCGGCTGGAACGAGCGCAGCCTGGCGGAAGGACGTCGGATCTACACCACGCTGTGCATGGTCTGCCACGGAACAAAGGATCAGCCGGGATCGTTGCCGACGGCGCTGCGGTTCGGCGAGGGTGCCTTCAAGAACGGAGCGGATCCTTACTCGATGTACGTCACGCTGACGCGCGGGTACGGGCAGATGGTTCCGCAGGGACAGTACACGACCGCCCAGAAGTACGCGGTCATCCAATACATCCGGGAGACGTTCCTCCGGACGACGAACCCGTCGCAGTTCGTGGCGCTGACGCCCTCCTACGTGGACTCGTTGCCGAAGGGGCGTGCGCGGTCGTTGAAGGAGTCGGAGAACAAGGCGGTGCCGGAGTATTTGCGGATGGATTTTGGACCGGCGCTCTCGTGGACGTTCGAGGTGGCGAAGGGAAACATCGCCCAGAAGGGGATTGCGGTGCGGTTGGACGAAGGCCCGAGCGGGGTGGGGGCGGGGAGCGCGTGGCTGACGTACGATCACGATACGTTGCGGGTGGCTTCGGCCACCACGGGTTCCTTCGTGGATTGGCGGGGCATTGCCTTTGATGGGAGCCACCAGACGCACACGCGGTTGACCGGCGATGCGCACTTCCTCCTGCCGGTGGGGCCTGGTTGGGCGTCACCCGACGGCTCGTGGGTGGATCCGCGTCCGCTGGGGCGGGACGGCTTGCCGTATGGACCGCTGCCGCGGTCGTGGGCGCGGCATCTCGGGATGTACGTGCACGGCGCTCGGGTGGTGTTGGCCAGCGAGGTCCATGGTGTCCGCGTGATGGAGTCGCCGGGTTGGATGGCCTATGGCACGACGCCCGTCTTCATCCGGACCTTGAACATCGGGGAAGGAACCGGGGCCTTGCGGTTGCGGGTGGCTCCCGACTCGGTGCGCGCGACGTTGGTCGGGGCTGGAAGCCTGCGTCAGGAATCGGGCTTCTGGGTGGCCGAGCTGTCGCCCGGGACGAAGGCCCGCCTGCTGATCTCACGGGCCGATGGGGCGACGTTGACGGCGCTCGCGGCCAACGTGACGGAATCGCTGGATCTGGCACCGCTGGTTTCGGGTGGGCCCCGGCGCTGGACGGAAGAGGTGGTGACCACGTCGGTGGCGGGCAAGACCACGGGTGGATTCGTCGCCGATGACTTTCCCCTGCCCGTGGCGAACCCGTGGGGCAGCTGGATGCGGCCGGGGGGCTTTGATTTCACCCCGGATGGGCGCGGGGCCGT
>JAIXZE010000447.1 GCA_027489875.1 Verrucomicrobiales bacterium | reverse complement strand
GCTCTGGAACGGCGACGAGGACGTCGCCTCCCCATCCGTCAGCGGGGTGGCGATGTCTTCATCGCCTTGGGAAGGGGCTTTGAGGACGGCGACGTGGACGTCGCCTCCCCGTCCGTGAGAGGGGGTGAGCCGGTGTTTCGCCCTGGCCTGGCAGTTTATCCAGATTCCACAACGCTGCTCAGCGGTCCGAAGGCCCTGTCCCGATCCGACATCACAGGGTCCGAGATGGGCCACGGGATCGCGACGGCGGGATCGTCCCACCGGAATCCGCGGGCGAGGTCGGGATGATAGACGTCGGACATGAGGTAGTGGAGTTCGGCGTCATCGGTGAGGCATTGGAACCCGTGGGCGAATCCCGCGGGGACGTAGAGTTGGCGATGGTTCGACTCGGACAGTTCAAGGGCGGACCAGCGACCGAAGGTCGGAGATTCCGGTCGGACATCGACAACCACATCCCAGACGGCACCGCGGGTGCATCGGATGAGTTTTGTCTCGGGGTGGGGCGCGGCCTGCCAGTGCATGCCGCGGAGCATGCCGCGGTGGAGGGTCCGGGTGGTATTTGCCTGGGGCCATCGCGTGTTGAGGCCATGCTCGGCGAACTCGGCCTCGCACCAGGTGCGGACGAACCACCCGCGGGTGTCATGGCGGGGTTCGAGACCGAGGACCCATAGGCCGTTCAGTGGACCGGGGGTGAACGTCATCCAGCGGAGATTGAAGTTTTCAGATCCAGGTTTGAAGCCAGTTCCCGGGGTGGTTGGAGGTGTGGATTTGCAATCGCACGTCGCACCTGCGACGCGCGGATGCAAATGAGGGGTTGGGACGGTGGGTTCGGGGTGTGGATTTGCAATCGCGCGTCGCACCTGCGACGTGCGGATGCAAAGGACGGGGATGGGGTGATGGTGTGCGGCGCTGGAATCCTTTGGGTTGCGGTGCTCTATTGGCGGGGCGATGAGCCGCCGAGAGTTTCTTCAGATGATGCCTGTTGCTGCCACTGCTGTTGTTGCTGCCGGATGTGCCGGGTCGGTTGGACACCCGGCGATTCCCTGGCCCCCATTGCGGGTGATGACCTACAACCTGCACCACGGCGAGGGCGTGGATGGGAAAGTTGATCTGGAGCGGATCGCCCGGGTCATCCGGGAGAGCAAGGCGGACTTGGTGGCGTTGCAGGAGGTGGATGTGAAGACCCAACGGACGGGTCGGGTGGACCAGACCGCCGAGTACATCCGGTTGACGGGGTTGTTTGGGCAGTTCGGCAAGGCGATCGATTTTCAGGGCGGGGCGTACGGTGGGATGCTGCTGAGCCGTTGGCCGTTGGAGGATTTCACGGTGGATCGGCTGCCCAACCCGGCGAATCGCGAGCAACGGATCGCGATCTCGGCGCGGATCCGGGTTCCCCGGTTGGGGGATTTCCGGTTCGTGGGCGTGCATCTCGATGCATCGCGCGGCGATGACGACCGCTGGTTGCAGGTGGCGCGATTGCAGGAGTTGTTCGGTGGCGGATCCGACCCGGTGATCCTGGCGGGCGATTTCAACGACCGTCCCGGGAGCCGGGTGATGCAACGGATGCTGGCGGATTGGGAGGACGCGTCTGCGGCGAATCCATTGCCGACGATCCCTGCGGAGAAGCCGGAAGGGCGGATTGATTACGTGCTGCTGCGGCCGCGGGGTTGGTGGCACCAGGGGCACCAGAGTCAGGTGCTGGAAGAACCGGTGGCGTCCGATCACCGACCGGTGCTGGTGGAGTTGAAGGGTTGAGAGGGCGACGTGGATGTCGCCGCCCTGGCCCCGGGATGGAGAGGCGATGTCCTCATCGCCGTGGAGAGGGGCTTCGAGAGGGCGACGTGGACGTCGCCGCCCCGGCCCCGGGATGGAGAGGCGATGTCCTCATCGCCGTGGGGAGGGGCTTCGAGAGGGCGACGTGGACTTCACCTCCCTGACCTGATTCTCGGGAGTGGAATGCCTCGGGATGGGGCCGGCCGGGGCGCGGGTTCAACCCAGGGCTTCGTTCGCGCGGGCGATGACGTCGGCAACGGTGTTGGTCTCGATGCGGGCGTCGGGAGCGATCAGGGCCCACTCGGGGTGACCGAGGGGCAGGGGACCGCGGCGGGCGACCATAACGACGCGGGTGCCGACGGCCACGGCGAGGTGGAGGAATCCGGTGTCCCCGCCGACGACGAGTCGGACGAGGCTGAGGAGGGCGAGGGACGTGGCGGCGGGAAGGCCATCGGTGACGGCGAATCCGGCGGCGCGTGCGGCGGCGAACATGGCCTGGTCGGCGGGGCCGCCGCCGAAGACGACCTGGGCACCCTGCGAGCGGAGGTGTGTGGCAACGGCGACGTAGCGGTCGATGGGCCAGTTCTTTTCGGCGGCGCTGGTGCAGGGCTGGAAATAGACGATGGGGCCGCCGTCCGGGTGGATCTGGGCGCGTTGGAGGAAGGCGCGGGCTTCGGTCAGGCGCGTGTCGGCGAGGGAAAGGCGGTTGCGGATGGGGCCGGGTTGGATGCCGAAGGATTCGAGCATCCGGACGTGGCGTTCGGCGGGGTGGAGGTGCTGGTTTTCGGCGTAGTTCCGGGTAAAGGCCTTCCGGCGCCAGCCGCGTCGGGCGCATCCCCAACGTTCGGGAGCGCCGCTCCAGCGGGTGAGGGCGGCGGTTTCGCCGTAGCCCTGGAGATCGACGACGAGGGAGAAGCGTCGGCCGCGAAGTTGCCCGATGAGTCGCGCGATGTTGGCGAGGCCCTTGAAGACGCCGGTGCCGCGGAAGAGGGCGCGATCGATGGTCCAGATGTCGTCGATGCCGGGGAAGGCCTCGACGACGAAGCGGTTCTCGCGGGAGACGAGGAAGGTGATGCGCGCGTCGGGGTGATGGGCGCGCAGGTGGTTGACGGCGGGGAGGGTGAAGGCGACGTCGCCGATGCTCTTCCAGCGGATGACGAGGATTTCCTTCATGGCGTGGGATTCATGCGGTGAGGGCGCGGAGGGCATTCCACACGGTGTTGGGCGCGACGGACTGGAAGCAGGGTGGTTCGACGGGATGCGGGCCTGTGAAATTGCAGGTGCGGCGAAAGCAGGGAGCGCAGGGGAAGGTGGCGCGGAGGTGGGTCTGGGTGGAACCAAGGGTTCCGGTGAGGCCGGGTTCGGTGGGGCCGTAGAGGGTGACGGCGGGGACGTCTAGGGCGGCGGCCACGTGGGCGAGGCCGGTGTCGACGGCGATCACGCCAGTGGCTCCGGCGAGGATGCCGGCGAGTTCGCGCAAGGGCAGGCGTGGAAGGACGGTGATGGCGGCGCTGGGATGGGCGGCCGCGATGCGCTGGGCGCGTTGCTGTTCCTCGGGTGTTCCCCACGGGAGCAGGACGCGTTGGCCGGCGGCAGTGGCGAGACCCGCGAGCTGGATCCAGAAGGGTTCGGGCCAATGCTTGGTGGGCCACGTCGTGCCGTGCAGGAAGACGACGTAGGGGGTGCCGGGGTCGGCCGGCCTGAGATGGCGGCGATCGATGCCGCAATGCGGGGCGGACGTGGGAACGGGATACCCGAGGCTGTCGGCGAAAAGTTGGCGGACGCGATGGATGGCGTGGGTTCCCTTGGCGACGGGATGGCGATGGCGGTAGGCGAGGGAAGCGAGAGGTTCGCGCGCGCTGGACCAGGAGAGTCCATGGGTGGGGCCGTTCGCCTGGAGCGAGAGCCAGGCGCTTTTGAGGAGGCCCTGCGCGTCGATCACGGCGTCGTAGCGGCGTTCGGAAAGGGAGCGTCGGAAGGTGGTGCGCTGTTCGCGGACGGCGGATTGCCACCAGTTCTTTCGCCACCGCCGGAGGGCGACGGGGATGACACGATCCACGGCGGGGTGCCATGCGGGGAGTTCGGCGATGCCTTCTTCCACAACCCAGTCGAACCGGATCCCGGGAAGCGCGGCGGCGGCGTCGGAGACGGCCGGCAAGGTGTGGACGACATCGCCGAGGGACGACGTCTTGATGATGAGCACCTGTTTCAACGCGTGGGGAGTCCGCTGGAAGTCCGGCGGGGGGCGGAGTCTGGAGTTTGGAGGGTGAAGATTCAAGGGAGTGGCGGAGATCGATCATGGTTGATGCGGATGCTTGCGGAATGGCGTCGGGTCGGAGAGAAACCCGCCCCCCTGAAAACCACGGGGACGGCATTCTGATTTCCTGATTATGGCGACGAAGACGAAGGGCATGAACGACGCGCAGTTCCTGGCGCTGCTGGAGAAGGTGCTTCCGAAGGCGACCCCGGATCCGAGGCTGGCCTCGGCGATCTACGAGCAGGTGGCGCAGGAGGTCCGGTTGATCAACAACGTGAAGTCGTTCGAGAAGTTCTGCACGGAGGGCTCGTTGCCCGATCTGGAGCCGGCAACGGTCGAGGGATTCAAGGAGCAGATCGCGACGAACTTCGCGAATGCGGAGGTGACGGTGGAGCCCAGCGAGAAGGGGGATTCGGTGGCGGTGGAGATCGTGCTGCCGGACCGGACGATCTCGAACAAGCTGAAGGTGATTCCGCCGGGGTCGGAGGAGGAAGAAGAGGTGAAGGCGAAGTTCGTGCCGTTCCCGGTGGCGCTCCCGGAGGATCCGGGGCTGTTCTGGATCCTGGCGCGGCGCGAGAACATCGGACCGGATGAAGCGGGGATCTTCCTGTCGAACGTGGAGCAGGAGTACTGGGAATCGAAGGCGGGACAGAAGGCGCAGAAGGACCGCGTGGAGAAGTCGTTCGCGGAGTTCATCCAGCGGGTGCCGGCGGCAGCGCTCGCGGACCGCGGGTTGAAGCGGCACTACAAGGACCCGGAGCCCTGCAAGATCCTGCACCGGGGGCCGGTGGCAACGGCGGAGCGGGTGGATCAGACTGATCAGTCCGATCGGACTGATCGGACTGATCTTTAATTGGGTGGGGGGAGGGCGCTGAGTTCGAGGGCAACGAAGAGGTAGGCGCGGGGGAGGCGTTGGCGGAGGACGTCGAGGGGGACGTCCTCGGTGCGGATGCCGCCCGGCGACCTTTCGGCCCAATGGACTTCATTCAGGGCCTGGCTGACGCGGACCCGGCGGAGCCAGGCGGTCAGGTCGGTGCTGGCGGCGGGGTCCTGCCAACGGGCGGCGAGGGGGAGTTGGGAGCGGCCTTGGATCCAGAGGTTCAGGGTGAAGTCGGCGGTGCCGAGGTACTCCTTGGCGAGGGGGCCCGGGCGGACACGGTAGGGCGTGCAGGGTTCGCCCTGGATCGCCACGGGTTTGAAGGTCTCGGTTTCGCAACCCTTCGAGGCCCAGCCGAGGAGGGTGCCGGCGACGGGGAAGCCGATGGGGTCCGCACCGTCGGGCAGGCGGGACTGGGTCCAGCGTTTCAGGGCGGGTTCCCAGAGCCAGAGTTTGTTCCCGTGACGTCCGAACTCGACGCGGGTGCGGTTGGTTCCCGAGGTGAGATGGAGACGGTCGGGGACGCGAACGGTGAGATGGGCGTGGAGGTTGGAGAAGCCGAGCGAGCGTGAACCCTTGCTGACGAGTTCGAGGTGGGTCTGGACGAAGGGGCGGTTGGGTTCGGAGGCGTCGAGCCAGTCGGCCAGTCGTTGGACAGGGGCGAGCCAACCGGGGTCATCAGCGCGGAGGCAGGTGCCTCCGGAGATGAGGAGGCCGACGAGGACAAGGAGGGCGGAGAAGTGGCGACGGAACGGCACGTGGGGTGCGTAGTGGGTGGGGGGAGAGTTTCAAGTTCCAAGATTCCAAATTGAAGGCCGGGTGCCCTCACCCGGCGGGGGAAGGGAGATGCGCCGCTACAGAGGGGGAGTTCCCAGTTGCCAGAACCCAGTTACCACCCACGTAGCAGCCTAGGTCACGAGGCTGTGGTGCCGGGCTTCAAACTTCCAACTCTCGTCTTCGTCAGCCTCCTGACGTCGACTGGCAACTGGCAACTGGCAACTGGGAACTGGGAACTGGGAACTGGGAACTCACATTGGGGATTTCTTTGGGATTTGGGATCGGTACAGGATGGTGGATGCATCGGTGGCGTTGGATCGGGATGGTTTTGTGTCTGTGGGTGGCGACGGTGGCGTCGCAGGCGCACGTGGGGACGCATGCGTCGATTCATGACACGGTGGCGGGAATCCTGGATCGGTTTGCGCGGACGAAGACCACCAACGAGCTGAAGCAGATGAAGGTTCCGGAGGCGTTGGCGCTGATCACGCCGCGTGAGCGGGAGATCCTGGGGAGCGAGCATGTGCTTTTCCGCCTGAGCGCGCCGGCCGTGGTGACGGTATTGAAGGACGCGCGGAACACCAACGATCCCTACTGGCTTACCGAGCGCGGCTTCGTGGCGCGGACGAACGCAGTGAGCCGGGGAAGCGTGCGGTTTGAGGCGTGGCAGAAGGAGTTCCCGGCGGGGGAAGTGGGTCTCGGTGTGAACTCGGTGGCCGGAGGCGGCGAACACTATCTGGTGCTGGCGCAGCCGACGGTTGCGGGACAGACGGTGGAGATTGACGAGCTCTATCCGGCGACGTTGCGGGCGGGGACCTTCACGAACGGCATCGCGCCGTACGCCGACATGGACGTGACCCTGACGAACGTTCCACCCGAGTTCGTAGGGGCGCGGATCGTGCGCACGCTCCGGGATCGTCGGGAGGACGGCCGGTTGCTGGGGATCTTCCGGTGGACCGATCATCGGTCGAAGGATCGTCCCGAGCATGTGGTGCTCACATGGAGCGGGGATCCGCAGACGACCCAGACGATCCAGTGGCGGACAGGTCCGAAGGTGCGGCATGGCTATGTTCAGTACGGCCGGGCAGTCGACATGAACTCGCCGCGGGATCGTCGTCCCCAGCGGGTGAAGGCGGTGACGGAACCGCTGAAGGACGAGCGGTTGCTGAATGATCCGGTGGTGAACCGGCACACGGTGTCGTTGAGCGGCCTGGATCCGGGGACGAGGTATCTGTACTCGGTAGGGGATGGGACGCGGGACGGATGGCAGGAGTATCAGGAGTTCATCACGGCACCCGCGGGCAACGTGCCCTTTTCCTTCATCTATATGGGTGACGCGCAGAACGGTCTCGACCGTTGGGGCTCGCTCGTTCAGACGGCGTTCCGGAACCGTCCGGATGCGGCCTTCTACCTGATGGCGGGCGACCTGGTGAACCGGGGTGCGCAGCGGGACGATTGGGACAGTTTCTTCCACAATGCGCGGACGATCTTCGATCGCCGGACGTTGGTGCCGGTATTGGGCAACCACGAGTATCAGGGCGGTGAACCGAAGATGTACCTGCAGCAGTTCGCGCTGATGCGGAACGGGCCGAAGGAAATTCCGCCGGAGCGGGCGTACAGCTTCCGCTATTCGGATGCGCAGTTCATCATCCTGGACTCGAACCTCGCGCCGTCGTTGCAGACGAACTGGCTGGCGCAGGAGTTGTCGACGACCAAGGCGACGTGGAAGTTCGTGGCGTATCACCACCCGGCCTATTCGTCCGCGGAAGGCCGGCAGAATGAGTCGGTGGTGGAACATTGGACGCCGCTGTTCGACCAATACCACGTCGACCTGGTGCTGCAGGGACACGACCATGCGTACCTGCGGACGTTTCCGATGAAGGGCGGGCAACGGGCGGAGACGCCGGCGAAGGGCACGGTCTACGTGGTGGCCACCTCGGGAACGAAGTTCTACCCGCAGGCGAAACACGATTATACCCAGGTCGGGATGACCAATGTGGCGACCTATCAGGTGCTCGACATCCAGATCAGCGGGCCCCGGATGAACTACCGCGCGTTCGACATCGACGGTGTTCTCCGGGACCAGTTCGTGATCGAGAAGTAGGGGCCACCGGGCGGATAAGGGCGGCTTGGTCGGGTGTGGAAAGGGGAGTACGCTCCGCCTGGGGATTTCCAGAGCCACAGGGCTGTTCGCCATTCTGCCCCTTTGTTCCCTGATTCGCCAATGAGTCGTTGATTTGTTGGGGCGTCTGAAGTTTATGGGGAGGAGTAATAGCCGGTTATGCGAACCCAACGCCCATCCCCCCTGACGGCACCGCCCACCCACCGCCCACCCACCGCCCACCCACCGCCCACCCACCGCCCACCCACCGCG
>JAIXZE010000031.1 GCA_027489875.1 Verrucomicrobiales bacterium | reverse complement strand
CGGAGGTTCTGGATGCCGTCGTAGAAGGGAACGATGCGGGCGATTTCCTCGCGCAGCTTCCAACCGTCCTCGCCGCCGATCTGGTGGGCGCGTTCGGGGTGGGCGGCGGCGGCAAGATCGCGAAGGATCTTCCATTCCGCACGGGCTTCGCCGACGACGCGGGGCAATTCCGGGGAGAAGGCGATGCGACGTTCGGTGGTGGTCTCGATGCCGCCTTCGTCCTGTTCGTATCGGGTCTTGGCGGGCAGGAGCAGGACCTCCTCGCGCGCGGTTTCCATCATCTGGTCGACGAGGACGATGTCCTGGTGGACGCGCACCGGGACGTTGCGGAGGGATTCGGCGACGCGATCCGGATCGGGAAGGGTTCGGAGGAAATTTCCGCCGAGGCAGTACAGCACGTCGAGTTCGCCGCGGGCGGAGGCTTCGATCATCTCGACCGAGGTGAGGCCGGGCCAATCAGGGATGGGAAAGCCGTACTTCGCGGCGAGATCGGAAAGGTTGGAGGGCGTGAGGGGTTTCCCGCCGGGGAGGGCGGTGGAGTAACAACCCATCTCCGCGCCGCCCTGAACGGAGGAATGGCCGCGGATCGGCATGAGACCGGTCTTCTCGCGCCCGACGTATCCGCGGGCGAGACCGAGGTTCAGCACCATGGAGACGGCGTCGGCGCCGTAGACGTGCTGGGTGATGCCCATGCTCCAGACGAAGACGGCGTTGCGACTGCGGTGGAGGAGTTCGGCGAACTCGCGCATGGAAGCGCGAGGGAGCCCGGCGGCGGGTTCGAGGACGGCGAAATCGAGGCGACGGATCTCGGCGGCGAGTTCGTCCCAGCCGCGGGTGTGATCGCGGATGAAGGCGTCGTTGAGCCAGCCTTCGTCGAGGAGGATCTTGAGGACGCCGTAGATGAAGGCGATGTCGCCGCCCTGACGGACGGGGAACCACCAATCGGACATGCGCGTGCCGAAGACGGCGCTGCCGGCCGAACTGGGAACCCAGTACCGGCGCATGCCGGGTTCGAGGTAGGGGTTGACGATGACGACGCGGGTGCCCTGTTCTCGGGCTTCGAGCAGGTACTTGGTGGAGACCGGTTGGTCGTTCGCCGGATTGGAACCCCAGAACACGATGAGGTCGGTGCCGTACCAGTCCTTGTAGCTGCACGTGCTGGCGGCGACGCCGAGGGCGTGTTTCATGGCCCCGGTGGACGGCGCGTGACAGAGGCGGGCGGCGTTGTCGACGTGGTTGGTGCCGAGGAAGCGCGCGACCTTCTGGGCCATGTAATAGACCTCGTTGGTGACACCGCGGGCGGTGACGAAGAAGGCGAGGCGGCGGGGATTGATGTTCCGCAGACGTCGGCCCAGGCGGGCGTTGGCCTCATCCCAAGTGATGCGGCGGAACCCGGGGGCGCCCTTCTCGCGGAGCATGGGGTAGGGGAGGCGTCCCAGTTCGCGCAGTTGGGCGTTGTCCCATCCGGCATCCTCGGCGGCGCCACGCTGGCGCGCCAGGTCCTTGCGGAACCTTTCCAGATCCGCGAGCGGTGAAGGGTCGAGCGCCGGCATGGTATTCAGCCGGAGCAGATTCAACCGCGTCATGCACAGGTGCGGACCGGACAGCGTCCAGTCGTGCAGGCCGGCGACGCCCAGTGCGCAGCCGTCGCAGACGCCGCGCGTGATGACCTTCCACGCGTAGCCGAGATTGTCCCGATTGCGCCAGAGGATCGTCGCCATGTCGCGGAAGTGCCTGGGCTTGTCCTGACCCAGACCAAACGGAACGAGATCGCGCAGACGGTTGGTCCAGGACGATTCGAGGCGGTGAGACATGCGGGGATGGTTGGCGGAATTCCGGGTCGGGGTCGAAGCCAGAGTTTTGAAGAGCCCGGGACGGGGTAACTCCACTCAGCTGGCGTTCTCGGAATTCCCGGGAGGGACCCCGAAGGTGACCGGTAGATCCGTTGCAGCCTTCAGTCGTTCGAGGTACGCGATCCGCGTGATTTCCACGGCCCCCAGGGATCGGGTGGTTTCCGTGAGCATCTGGGTATCGAACAGCACGTACCCGCGGGACTGGAGATACTCCAGCAGGCAGACGACGGCGACCTTCGAAGCATCCGAGACGTGGTGGAACATGGACTCGCCGGCGAAGAATCCACCGATGCCGACGCCGTAGATGCCGCCCGCGAGTTGGTCGCCCTTCCACACCTCGAGGCTGTGGGCCCAGCCCGCGCGATGGAGCCGATCGTAGGCCTCGATGATCGCTGGCGAAATCCAGGTGTCGTCGCCGTGGCGTGGGGCGGTGGCGCAGGCGCGGATGACCTGGCCGAAGCACTGGTTCAGGGTTGTCCGGAAGACCTCCCGTCGAAGGGTCTTTCGCAGGCTTCGGGACACGTGGACGTCGTCAAACTCGAAGATCGCCCTGGGATCCGGAGACCACCAGGTGATGGGCGCAGCGCTCCACGGGAAAATCCCGGACCGATAGGCGGCCAGGAGCCGTTCAACGGAAAGGTCACCGCCGAGTGCCACCAATCCTTGGCGAGGGGCTTCCGATGCCGGTGGAAACCGGAGGGACGGTCCGAGGATCGGGATGATGGGCGCAGGCACGGCCGTCAATCAGTGTCGCCCGACACGCAGTCGAGGATGTGGGCGATGTACTGGTTGGAAAGCTCAAGGGCAAAGGCGAGGGCCTGCACCTCGGGCCGTGTTTCGTCGAGCGGGGCTGAATCCTCGTCCGGACAGCCGAGGGTTTCCCAGAAGGCCATCTTGGCGTTGTTGAGAGCCTGGAGGAATGCCTCGAACTCGCCCTCGGAAAGCGTCAGGCCGAAGCCTCCTTTTCCAGCGACGCAGCGAGCGGGATCTTCAAGCCAGGCAAGGGCTCCCTGCTGGACCTCTGCCATTTGCTGGCCGATGGCTTCGCGGAGCATTTCCTCCGAATCCTCCGGCATGAACGATGCCGGGCCACGCGTGATCCGGGGGGGGCGGCGACGGCACTCCGAACCCATGCGCAGGATTCCCCGGAGGCTGTTGCGGTCCCTGGCGCGGAGTTGGAAGACGAGGCGGCCGGGTTCCCGGGAAAGGAGCTTCATGAATCGTCCCGTTCCACGGTTGCCTGAAGGGAGTAGGCCTGGAGTTGATGGACGTGGGCTTCCGCCTCCTCGAAGGATTCACGGATGAGCACCGACCGGCCTTTCTCGTGCACCTCGAGCATGTGCTTCTCGGCACGACGGCGATCCCATCCGAACACCTTCTGGAACACGTGCACCACGTACGACATGAGGTTCACAGGATCATTCCAGCAGATCACGAGGAAGCCGGGTGCGCGGGCTTCGCGTGTCTCTTCCCTCGGCGTGATGACCGGGGCAGGAGCGGTGGTTGTAGTATCCGGACTGGCCACGGCGGCGAT
>JAIXZE010000401.1 GCA_027489875.1 Verrucomicrobiales bacterium | reverse complement strand
TCCCTCGGCACGCTCATCGAGGACGGCGCCCGCCAACTCAATCCCATCCAGATCCGCTGGTGGCTCCTTGTCTTCCCCGCTGGCCTGCTCGCCTCCACCCTCCTCGCCCTCCATCACATCGGCGACGGCCTCCGCGACGCCTTCGATCCCCGCTCGGAATCCTGATTCCATGATCTCCTACGAAGAAGCCCTCTCCCGTCTCCTCGACGGATTCCGTCCAAACCCGGCCGAGGTCATCTCCCTCGCGGATCTCGTCCGGCCCGGTTCCCCCGTGCGCCCACGCTTCGCATCCGAACGGATCTCCAGTCCCATCGCCCTCCCGCCCTTCGACAATTCCGCCGTCGATGGTTACGCCGTCCGCGCCACCGACACCCAGGCGCCCGACGCCACCCTCCGGCCTGCCGGCGAAATCCCCGCCGGCCCCGCGAATCCAGCGCCTACTCCTCTCCAACCCGGCACCGCCTGCCGCATCTTCACCGGAGCACCGATCCCGCCGGGTGCCGACGCGGTCCTCATGCAGGAGGATTGCGAACTCCGGCCCTCCGGTGAGATCCAGGTGCTCGATCCCGTCAAACCGTGGGAAAACGTCCGATTCGCCGGTGACGACCTGAAGGCCGGGACCGCCCTCATCCAAGCGGGCGACCTCCTCACGCCCCAACGCCTCGCGTTGCTCCAGGCGTGCGGCATCGGTTCGATCGCCCTCACTTCGGCTCCGACCGTCGCCCTTCTGGCCTCCGGGTCCGAACTCCGCGCCGCGGGAGCCCCGCTGGCCCCCGGTTGCATCTACGAATCCAACCTCGGTGCCCTCTCCCGCCTCTGCGAATCCGCCGGGGCGCGGGTCGTCCACACCGCCGTGGTTTCCGACGACCCCAACGCCACCCGTGAAGCCCTCGAATCCTGCGCCCGCGAAGCCCAGGTCGTCCTCACCGTGGGCGGGGCCTCTGTCGGCGACCACGACCTGATCAAGTCCAGCGCCCTCGAACTCGGCTTCCGCCTCGATTTCTGGCGCGTCGCCATGAAGCCCGGAAAGCCCTTCTTCGCCGGCCAACGCGAGAACACCTACCTCATCGGCCTGCCGGGCAACCCGGTTTCCGCCTTCGCCACCGCTGTCCTCCTCGCCCTGCCCGCCCTCCGGCAACTCGCCGGGTCCGCCACCCCCGCCCCTGACTCCCGTCCCGGCATCCTGACGGAACCCCTGACAAACCCGGATTCGCGGCGTCACTTCATGCGCGTGCACCTCGATCACAACGCCGCCATCCGTTCCACCGGGATCCAGGGTTCCCACGTCCTCTCAACGCTCGCCGCCGCCAACGGCCTGGTCGACGTCCCGCCCCGGACCACCCTGGAAACCGGCAGCGTCGCCCGGGTCATCGTCTGGTAGGTCCGCGCATCGTGATCGTCGATGCACCGACTGGTTTTTCCGATTCACCGTTCCCAGGGGTAAAGACGCAATCATGACCGCGTTCGGCACCGGGCTCGGCCCAATGCCAAAAACGCAGACGTCCAACGGTCATGAAAAATCGCTACCTCCATCCGCTCTTCCTGCTGCTGCTCAGCCTTCCCCTCCACTTCGCAGGCCTGTCGGCCCAGAAACAGAACTCATCCATCATTCCCGAATCCCTGCTCAACCGGCCCGACAGAGGGCTGCTTGCGTCCGACGGATTCACCCCGGAATCCGAGGGACCAGGCCTCGACCGATCCAACGGTGGCACAGGGTTCAGCCTTCCGTGGGAGCTTGGCGGGTTCAACGCACGCTTTGCGGACAACTTCACGGTGCTGACGAATTCGATTCCGGGAGCCTCTGTCCGGACCTCGGGCGGCTGTGTGACCAGCCCACCAACAACCGCCATTTCCGGGCTCCACCGGTACCTCGAAGACACCCTGTTGCCCCTGCCCGTCGGGACATCCGTCTGGTACATCAGCATTCTCTTCCGTCCATCAGAGCCTCTGGGCAAGGGAGCCTTCAACGGCTTCTTTGGGCTCACCCTCGATGACGAGATCTTCATCGGCAAACCCGGCGATGGAGCCGTCAACGAATGGGTGATCGAAGGCCGTGGCGGTGCGAACCAGGTCGCCTCCGGGAAACGTCTCGCGGCCAATCGCACCG
The DNA here is from genome assembly GCA_027489875.1 of Verrucomicrobiales bacterium. Classification (GTDB taxonomy): domain Bacteria; phylum Verrucomicrobiota; class Verrucomicrobiia; order Limisphaerales; family UBA9464; genus UBA6176. Next base: position 5,515 of record JAIXZE010000401.1, on the reverse strand, counting down.
ACCTGCTCGTCGTCAAGGTGGACTACAACCGGCCACGCCGGCTGTCGCTCTGGGTGAATCCGAGTGAACGGACCACCGAACCCGGCAAAACGGATGCCGTCTACGAGCGACTTCCATCGTCCGTCGGTCGGATCGGGCTCTACTCCACCGGCGCATTCATGGCTGACGAACTCCGCGTGGGGCGGACCTACGCCGACGTGGTTCCCGCGCCCTGACGCCCAGACAACCACGCGGTCAACCCCTTGTACTCCGCCACCGCCGCCGGCATCGACGCCAGCATCCGATCGAAATCTACCCCGGAACCCGTCGCCGCCAGCACCTCCAACAGCGGCCAGGTCCGGACGTGGATGAGAAACAGCAGAAGCTCCCCGCCCGGCACGCCGACGAACGCCTGTTCCTCCAACCGGAACCACACCGCCGAGTCCGGCGTGCCCGTCCGCAGCCTGGGGGCCTCCACCTCCGGATGCAGGTCGAGTGCCCCGGTCGCTGCCAATCCCCAGTTCTCGCGTTCGAACACCTGTCCCGCCTGCAACCCACCCAGAAACTTCCCGATCCGTGCTCCCAGCGCCGCGTTCAGCCCCGGCACCGGCCCGTGGATCTCCATGACCGTGCGCCCCAACTTCTCCACCGGATCCCATCCGCTCGGGAAACACACCGCGCCCCCCACAAACCGGAACTCCTCCCCGTCCCGCGTCAACAACAGGAAGTCCGGAGCCCAGACTGCCGCCACGCGCGACGCACGCTCCCGCGGGGTCTGCCCCCCGACCGCCGCAGCCCGCAACGAATCTCCCAGCCATGCCTCCACCCGCTCCCAGCATTCATCGGCCCCATCGCCCCAGACCAACGCCCGATGGCACCCGTTGGAGAGGACCGCACGCCGCTCCGCCAACACCGACTCGGGGGGCCGGCCACGCTCCATCCAACCCGGCCGCCCCGGCCGCAGGTGGAACTGGAACCGGTACGCCTCCCCCTCCCACAGCCTCCCCAACCCGGTCCATGGCGGTTCGTACGCGAAGTCCATGCCCCAACCTACGGTCCTGTGGATACCAAACACACCTTCAAACACTTCCCCGTTTGCCTCCCCCGCACCCACGGCTAGCCTTGCTGCATCATGCGCGTTTCCCGCCTGCTCCATACCCGTTATCGCGTCGACGACCTCGACCGTTCCGTCCGGTTCTACCGTGAGGTCCTGGGCCTCGACGAAATCCGTCGCCACAAGTCGCCCCGCGGCTCGGAACTCGTCTTCCTGAAGGCCCCGGGCAGCGAGGAAACCATCGAACTGTGCTCCTTCCCGGCGAGCGGCCCTGTTCACGTCCAATCCGACCTCACCCACCTCGCCTTCGAGGTCGAAAGCCTCGCCGCCTTCGCCGAACACCTCACACGCCTCGGCCTGGCGTACTCCGACGGACCCCACTACAAGGCCGATGGCTCAGGCGGGTTCGCCTTCGTGGACGCGCCCGAGGGATACGAGATCGAGCTGATCCAGCGTTCCCCTGCTGCCGCGACGTCCAACCAGACGTACTGAAGCCGTCCAAGCCGACAACGCGCGGGACCGCCCCAAACCTTGAACTCCCCCTTCCAACGCACATGGCAGGCCCGAGACCACTCCCTGGACCTCGGTGCCCGTCCATTGCTGATGGGGATCGTCAATGTCACCCCGGACAGCTTTTCCGATGGGGGTGACTTCCTGGATCCGGACCACGCCATCGCCCACGGCCAACGCCTGATCGCTGAAGGTGCCGACATCCTCGACATTGGCGGGGAATCCACCCGCCCCGGTGCCCTGCCGGTGGACGCGCCCGAGGAACTCCGACGCGTGCTCCCCGTCATCCGCGGCCTCGCACGGCCCGGAAACCCGCCCGTCTCCATCGACACCCGCCACCCGGAAGTCGCTGCTGCCGCCGTCGACGCCGGCGCTTCGATCATAAATGACATCCAGGCCAACCGCACGGACCCCGCCATGTGGCACGTCGTCCGGGACACCCGCGCCGGCTATGTCTGCATGCACATGCAGGGCGATCCCGCCTCCATGCAGAACGCTCCCCGCTATGCCCATGTCACCGCCGAAGTCCTCGCGTTCTTCCAGGACCGCCTTGAACAACTCGCCCTCGCCGGTGTCGATCCCAACCGCGTGATCCTCGATCCCGGCATCGGCTTCGGAAAGACCTCCGCCCACAATCTGGAACTCCTCCGGAACCTCCGAGATTTCACGCGCCTTCCGCATGCGGTTCTGCTAGGAATTTCACGCAAGAGCTTCCTCGGAAAAATCACCGGGGCAGGAACGCTGGATCGGCTGCCGGCGTGCCTCGCCTGCACGGTCTGGGCCACGCAACAGGGGGTGCAACTCTTCCGGACCCACGACGTCGCTCCCACCCGCCAGGCCTTGCAGATCCTGGGCGTCATCCAATCCGCCCCGCCCGAAATTCAATGAACGGAGTCCTTCCATTCCTTCAGGACTGGTGGAGGCCCGCCCTCGAGATCGTCATTCTCGCGGTCGGCATCTACCACGCGTTCATCTTTCTCCGTGGCACCCGCGGCGCTCCCATCGTCACCGGCTTCCTCGCGCTCCTTCTGGCCCTGACGCTGACGACCCGGCTCCTCAACCTTCAGGTCCTCAACGCCCTCCTCAACCAGTTCTTCGCCTTCCTCGCCGTCGCCATCGTCGTCCTGTTCCAACCCGAGCTCCGCCGCATGCTCGCCCAGCTTGGCAACCTCCCCCTCATCCCCAACGCCCAGCAGGAACGCGAGAAGATCGAGGTCATCTGCGAAACCGTCGACCGCCTCGCCCCTGCCCGCATCGGAGCCCTCATCGCCCTCGAACAGGGCATCCAGCTCGGCGACCTCATCGAGTCCGGTGTCAACGTCGACTGCGAGGCCACTCCCGAGATGCTGGAAACGATCTTCTTCCCGAACAACGCCATCCACGACGGCGGCGTCATCCTCAAGGGCGACCGCATCCTCAAGGCCGCCTGCATCTTCCCTCTGACCCAACGCGTCGACCTCCACAAGTCCCTCGGCACCCGCCACCGCGCCGCCATCGGCCTCACCGAGGACACCGATGCCGTCGTGGTCATTGTCTCCGAGGAAACCGGCCAGATCTCGTACGCCCATCGCGGCCAGCTCGTCCGCGGTGTTTCCGTCGAGGAACTCCGTTCCTTCCTCACCCAGGTCCTTGTCCGCCGCACCGAACCCCGCAACTGGTTCCGGTGGCTCCGCCCACAGCGCCCGGAACACAAGAAAGCCGCCTGAGCCATGTCGTTCCGCGAGTTCACCACCTACAACCGGTGGCAGAAGATCTTCTCCCTGATCTTCGCCGTCCTCATCTGGGCCACGGTCCGCCAGGGCGTCGAACAGGGCGGCGGTGCCCCCGTCGTCCCCGAGGGCTACTCCCGCACCTTCGAAAACCTCCCCATCCGCGTCCTCACCCTCGCCTCCGAACTCAGCCAGTTCCGCGTCAATCCCTCCCACGTCACCGTCGTCCTCCGCGGCCGCCCCGATGTCCTCAACCGCCTCCGTCCCGCGGATGTGGAGGTCTACGTCAACCTCGCCGAGATTTCTCCGGCCGACGCGGAACGCCATCCCGTCCACGTCAATGCCCCCGGAGCCCAGCTCGGCTCCGTGTCACCGCAGGAAGTATTGATCGAAAGGGTTCAAATCCCTGATACTCGCCGCGCACAGGAGAACCCCTGATACCCCCCCTGAACATGTCGAATCCTAAACGCATCTTCGGCACCGACGGCGTCCGTGGCCGCGCGAACGTGGAACCCGTCACGGCCGAGACCGCCCTCAAGCTCGGCCGCGCCGCCGCCCACGTCTTCCGGAACCTCGCCGGTCAGGCCCGCAATCGCCTGCGCTACCGCATCGTCATCGGCAAGGACACCCGCCTCTCCGGTTACATGCTCGAAAACGCCCTCTCCTCCGGGGTCCTCTCCATGGGCGTCGATGTCGTCTTCATCGGCCCCCTTCCCAGCCCCGGCGTCGCCTACGTCACCCGCTCCCTCCGGGCGGACGCCGGAATCGTCATCACCGCCTCCCACAATCCCTACGATGACAACGGCATCAAGTTCTTCGGCCCCGACGGCTACAAGCTCGCCGATGACATCGAGGACCGCATCGAGGACCTCGTCTTCTCCGGGGAGATCGAGAACATCCGTCCCACCGCCGGCGAGATCGGCAAGGCCTTCCGTGTCGACGACGCCGTCGGCCGTTACGTCGAGCATGCCAAGACCAGTTTCCCACGCGGCATGACCCTCGAAGGTCTCCGCATCGTCCTCGATTGCGCCCACGGTGCCGCCTACAAGTCCACGCCCGCCGTCCTCCAGGAACTCGGTGCCGAACTCATCGTCACCGGCGTCCAACCAAACGGCACCAACATCAACGCGGATTGCGGCTCCATGCATCCATCCGCCCTGTGCAGCCGCGTCCGCGAGTACCGCGCCGACCTTGGCATCGCCCATGACGGCGACGCCGACCGCGTCATCCTCTGTGACGAGAACGGCGTCCTCATCGATGGCGACGACATCCTCGCGATATCCGGCCTCCAGATGCTCCGCGAGGGCACGCTCAAGAAGAAGACCGTCGTCGCAACCGTCATGTCCAATGCCGGTCTCGATGCCGCCATCCAGGCCGCCGGCGGCTCCGTCATCCGCACCGCCGTCGGCGACAAGCACGTCATCGACCGCATGCTCGCCGATGATCTCAACCTCGGCGGCGAACAGTCCGGCCACCTGATCTTCCGCGACCACAGCTCCACCGGGGACGGACTCGTGGCCGCCCTCCAGATCCTGTCGGCCATGAAGAGCCAGCAGAAGCCGCTCTCGGAAATGGCCAACTGCTGGAAGCGCTTCCCCCAACTCGTCTCCAACGTCCGGGTCCGCGAGAAGCGCCCCTTCGAGGAACTCGAAGACGTCCTCGACCTCGTCGCCAAGGCCGAGGCCGAGCTCAAGCCCCTCGGCGGCCGCGTCCTCCTGCGCTACTCCGGCACCGAACCCAAGGTCCGCCTGCTCCTCGAAGGCCCCGACCAGTCCGCCCTCGAGCGCATTTCCCGCATCATCTGCGAAAGCCTGAAACGCCAGGTCGGGGCCTGACGCCCCAGTTCCCGGTTTCCCGTCGAATCCCAACGGGATTCTGGCACCCAGCCCAGGGTCGCCGAGCTTGCGAGGCTACCCTGGGTCAACATGCCGACCACACCCAACCGCAACGCGGTTGTGGCTTCCTCGACCCTTCATTACTGCGACGCCCACGAATCTCCGCGTTACGATGGCCACAACCGCGTTGCGGTTGGGTCCGCATCCATCGGAATTCCCAGGGTTGTCCTCGTGCCTCGGACCAACCCTGGGCTATGGGCCGCAACGCCGTTGGCGTTGGAGGCATCCGGCATCTGGGAACTGGGAACTGGGCGCATCTTGACACTGCCCCCGCATGGAACGGGGTGGCGACGTCCTCGTCGCCGTTCCGAAGCAATTCCCAAGGCGATGAGGACATCGCCGCCCCGTTCCAATTCTCAAACGGGGGC
>JAIXZE010000437.1 GCA_027489875.1 Verrucomicrobiales bacterium | reverse complement strand
TCATCGGTTTCCGGGAGGTTGTTGCTGGCGTCGAAGATGACCCAGCCGGTGACGCGGGCGTTGGGTGCCGCGCCGGAGGCTCCAATGCCGTTGTTGCCGCGGGCGGCAGCGAGGCCGGCAACGGCAGTGCCGTGGTACTTCGACGACGCCATGTGGGCGGCGTTGGTGGCGCGCGTGAACCAGTTCCGGGCGAGTTCCGGAACGAAGGCCGGGGCCAGGTCCGGATGCGTGGCGTCGACGCCGTCATCGACGATGGCCATCACGACGCTGGAGGCGGTGGATCGCGGCCAGACGGAGCGGAATTCCAGCCCGGACGACCGCAACGGCGCGCCGGACGTGCCGCGGGAGGGTTCGAGATGCCACTGCTCGCGGAAGTACGGGTCGTTGGGCGCGGGACCCCACGCGCTGTGGGGAGTGGCGTTGAACCGGCGACGGGAGGGGGTGGCGGCTTCGATGCGTGGGTCGGCGGCGAGGGAGGCCGCAAGGCGCAGGGCTTCGCTCGGCGAACCCAGCGCGATGACGGCGGTGCGGTCGTCGAGGGTGCGGGAAACCGGGGTACCGACCTCGGCGATGATCTCAGGCAGGGAATCGGGCTGGAGGGTGCGGACGAGGAGGCGGTTGCTGAAATCGAGGGGACGGCCAGAGGCGCGGTCGATGACGCGGAGGAGGTGGGGGGCGGAGGCAGGATCGGCGGACGCGGTGTAGGTGTGCGCCGAGGGTTCGCGAAGTTCCCATTGCAACGGCGAGGCCGCGCGACCCCAGAGAAGGGTCGCGGCGATTCCCAAGGTGACGAGTGGCGCTCGCAGGCGGCGGTTCACGGGTTTGAGACTAGCGGGTTCCGGGCCGGATGCACCCTTGGAACAGGGGCGGGGAGGCGAGAACGACGAACCGCGTGATCTGCGTCCTTACGCGACTTTGACGGCTGAACTCATGAACGGTGTTTTGCCGCAAGGAACGCAAGACGACGAAAAAAGGGCATGCCACTGACATCAATTCCAATTAAGCAGGGGAATACGGGGCGCATGAAAATCCGAGTGTCCAGTTTGCAGCCGTTCAATAACACCATCTCCCGATGGATTGGGTTTCTTCCAGTGGCTTCCGTTGAGCCGTTCAGGCTGGACGACGAGTCGGAATGGCAGCCGTCCGAGGACGCATGGTTGGCACTTCGTCAGACTCCATCCGGTGGAAAAGGGATCGTCACACGGGTTCATGCAGGCTCGGCTTCCTGGACGAAAAGTGTGGGAGCTCAAGAGGCCTTGGTTGTCCTTTGCGCGTGTGAACTGCCGCCGGCTGTCGAGGACGGTATTTTGGATGTCGACACTCTCTCTGCCGTCTTCCGTTCCGGAATAATGCCATGCACGTCCAACTATGTCATTTGCCCCCTTCCTGCTGAGGAGGGAGACTGGGTCGAGATTCCATGCAAGGGAGGGTGGCTGATGGTGAACCTCTATGTGCTGAACCCCTATTCCGTATCGCAGTTGGCCATCCTGAGGGTCTCTTGGGGTTCTGGGTCCTCATGGCCTCCGAGGCTTCTCAAGTAGGGAGTGGGAACAGGGCCGGTTGCGGTTCAATACCTACTCGGACCTCCCGTTTGAGCAACCCCTTCGCGCGCACCCAGGAATCCCGTGATGAAGGGTAATCCAACCTCGGCGGGCTCGGCGTTTCGGCGTGAAAATGAGTTTCGGGCAGGAGGGGGCGTACGCGAAGACATCTCGCGCAGAGCCGCAGAGGTGCGGAGGGAGACGGAAACACGTGAGATTGGGCCCCCCTGAAGCGACTCATCGATGGGTGACTCGATGACGATGAAGGAAAGGCCCTTTTCCTTCGCATCCCTGCGTCTCTGCACGAGTCTTTTTCCATCATCCAGCGGCATGGATACGTATGAAGCCCGGATTCGAGGATGATGAACCGCATGACGCGAGCTTCCACGCTGATGTCCGACAGGTGCGGAGCACCGACAGACGATAGCCCACGGCGTCAGCCGTGGGATCCACGTTTGGAAGGATCACCAGCCCCAGCGGGGCGACAGATTCCGGGAGGAGCGGGTTCTGTCGCCCCGCTTGGGCTGGAGGCCAAACAAACAAGTCCACCCACGGCTCACGCCGTGGGCTACTGTCTGTCGGCCCTCCGGGCCTATTGCCTCGGTGCTTTGCGTTTTGGCATCTCGGGGTGAAACTCACCCGGCTGTCGGGCTGGTGCGGAGGGCGCGGAGGACGCATGCTGGGCGGGTGCATCTGGCGAGGCTCCGATTGAGGGATTTCCGGAACTACGCCCGGCTCGACGCCGGGTTCGTTCCGGGTTTCCACGTGCTCCTGGGGCAGAACGCGCAGGGGAAGACGAACGTCCTGGAGGCGATCTACCTGCTCTCGACGTTGCGGTCGTTCCGTGGGGTGGGCGGCGCACAGATGATCCGGCATGGGGCGAAGGGGTATTTCGCCGGGGCGACGGTGGTGGGTGCGGGTGAGAGCGAGATCAAGGCGTACTGGGCTGTGAAGGAGCGGAAGCTGTCGGTGGACGGCCGGCCCGTGCGGAAGCTGACGGAATACCTGGGGATCCTGCGGTCGGTGGTGTTCTGCACGGAAGACCTCCAACTGGTGAAGGGAGCGGCGCGGGGGCGTCGGCGGTTCCTGGACCTGCTGCTGGCGCAGACGGAGCCGGGTTACCTGGCGTTGCTGTTGCGGTATACCAAGGCGTTGCGGTCGCGGAATGCACTGCTGAAGCAACCGACGCCGGACGACGCGCAGTTGCAGAGCTTCACGGTCGAGATGGTGGACCTCGGCAATCGCCTGGTGGAGGCACGCACGGCCCTGCTGCCGCGGATCGCGCCGGTGATCGGACAAGCGTATGCCCAGGTTTCGCGGGGACGGGACGAGTTCGAGATCACGTATCAACCGGCGGTGCGTGGGGATTTTGCGGTGGAACTGGCGAAATCGCGGGCGCGCGAACGGGTCATGCGCACGACGCTGGTCGGGCCGCACCGGGACGAACTGGTGCTGCGGTTGAATGGGCAACTGGCGGCGGCGTATGCGAGCGAGGGCCAGAAGCGGACCATTGCCATCGCGTTGAAGATGGCGCAGGCGGAACACCTGGGGGCGGTGCACGGGGTGATGCCGGTGTTGCTGATCGACGATGTCATGGGCGAACTGGACGCGGCGCGCCGGGCGGGATTGATCCCACTGCTGCAACGGGCGCATCGCACGGGCGGTCAGGTGTTCATGACCTGTACCGAGGAGAATTGGCCGAGCGAACTGGGGGAGACCCTGCACCGCTGGAAGGTGGATCAGGGCGTGCTGGCACCGGCTTAGGAGGAAGGGGCGATGAGGACATGGCGCCCCGGCCCTGGGATGGAGAGGTGGTGTCCTCATCGCCGTGGGTGGGTTTTTGGGCAGGGTGACGTGGACGTCGCCACCCCGGCCCCCACCATCCTCAAACGGCGGACGGTTCCGGTATGTTGCCTCCCCGTTTCGAAGCCGGGAAAATCAGGTTTGGGGGTGGTGCGGGGATCCCGTATAACAGGGACATGCTGTCGGTTGCGCTTCTGGCGGAGGTGACGAACTCGGTGACGTCGGGGAGTACCCCGGCGCCGCCGGGATTCTTGGGGCGGTTCGGGATCATGCTCCTGCCATTGCTGGCGGTGAGTGGCGGGATGGTGGTGGTGATCATCGATCGGTATCTCGTGTACCATCGGGAGCGCATCAACGTGTCCGAGTTCCTGGCGGGGGTCCGCAACGTGCTGAAGCGGGACAACGTGGTGGAGGCGCTGTCGATCTGTGATGCCACGCCTGGGCCGGTGGCGCGGTTGATGAAGGCGGCGATCCTGGCGAGGGATGGTGGGCGTGAGCGCGCGGCGGAGGCGATCGACGAGGTGGGGTTGGTGGAGGTGCCGCGGTTGGAGGCGCGGTTGAACGTGCTGGCGACGATCGGTCAGATCGCACCATTGCTGGGGCTGCTGGGGACACTGTTCGGGTTCATCGGCGTGTTCGAGGACCTGCAATCGAGCGGCGGGTTTGCTGCCCCGGCGCACCTGTTCCGGCATTTGTGGCAGGCGCTGTATTCGGCGGCGGGCGGCATCGGGATCGCGATCATCAGCCAGACCGCGTACAACTTCCTGGTGGGGCGCGTGAACGCGATTGCCCTGGACATGGAGAAGGCCAGTGCCGAGGCGCTGCGTCTCGTGACGGAACACGGTGGCCCCCGCAAGCCATGAGGTTTCACCGGACAACGCGGATCCTGCAGGGGCAATGGAACGCCGTGCCGTTCCTCTGCGTGCTGTTTCCACTGTCGTTCTTCCTGATCTTCGGGTCGCAACTGGTGCTGCCACCCGGGGTGGCGGTCGAGTTGCCGACGTCGGCCACCGGCGTGCGGTTGGATGCTTCCCGGCCGCGCCTTGTCCTTGCGCTGGACGTGCACGGGCGGGTGTACCTCGACAACCTCTATGTTCCGCGCGGCGAGGTGACCGCGCGTTTGCGCGATCGCAAGGCGCGTCTCTCGGAGGCACCCGTGGTTCTGGTGCACGCCGACGTCGGCGTGCCTCACGGCGAGGTGATGCAATTGGGAGAACTGGTGCGCAAGGCGGACCTCGACCGGATCTTCTTCATGGCCCGCCCCGCCCGATGACCCGTGCCTCGTCAGAACCCACGCTGGGATGGTCGAGGACGCGTTTGCTGCTGTCCGCGGCAGTGTTGACGGCGGTGCAGTTCGTGGTGGTGGTGAACGTGGGTCAGGTGCCGGACCCACCGCAGGCGCTGCGCGCGGACCAAGGCGAAGCGATGCTGGTTCTTGATGAGGATCAGGCGGCGGTCGTGGTGGCGGGTCTTCCGCGGGCGCGGTTGGACGTGTTCGGCCAGGACGCGGGTGATGCCTTCCAGCAGGTGGCCCTCCATTCGGTTCCGAAGGCGGAATACCGTTTGCAGGAATGGCAGGAACCGACCCGGTGGCTGACGAATCCGGCGGTATTGGTGCCGGTGCGGGTCCGGGCGGTGGTGGAATCCGAGCGTGACCTGACGGCGGCGCGACCGCCTGTGCCGGCGACCGCGGTGCGGAGCCTTGTGTCCCGTGAAACGATGGTGGAATCAGTTGGCGCGACGCTGAAGCGTGGGTGGAAGAAGGCCCCGGTGCTCGGGCCCTGGACGGGGTCGGAAGTGTTGGGGGCAACGCGCATCGACATTGCGGTGAATCCGCAAGGGTGGGTGGTGCTGGCGCAGATCGTGGAGAGCAGCGGATCGCGCGAGGCGGATGAATTGGCCCGGCAAGCGGTCCGCGCTGCCTTGATGAACCCGCTGCCGGATGCGGCGAAGCGACCTGAATTTGATGCGGCGCGGTTGGAATCGGGAAGCGTGACGGTGCATTGGAGCACGCAACCGGCGTTGAGATGAGGCGAGCATGAGGGCAGAACACCTGATCTTCCTGTACGTGGTGCTGGGGCTGGCGATCTTCGCGGGGTTGGCCCTCTTCGAGGAGCGTCGGCGACGGAGTTTTGAACCGTCGCGGGATCCGGACCAGGTGTTCCGATGCCAGCAGTGCAGCCTCGTCTATACGGATGATCCGGAAGTGGAACGGTCGCGTTGTCCCGCCTGTGGGAAGACCAATCATCCGTACGAGTTCCGGTGATCAGGGACCTGGATTTGGGATCCGCACGTCCGGTGGTGTAGGAGGGGGCCGACGCTCAATCCCCGTCACCCGCCCCGATCGACGGACGGAGGGCTTGCGGGGGCGATTGTGTCACGTTCACCCGGGCGATACGGTCCGTCCATGCAGTCGGAACTCAACGGTCGCGTCGTCGTTGTCATCGGGGGCACCAGCGGTCTGGGCCTCTCGGCGGTGAGGGCCTGTGTGCTCGCCGGTGCCGGTGTGGTGGCGGTGGGCCGGGATGCGGCGAAGGCAGAAGCCGTTCAGGCCGAGTTCGGGGATCGCGTTGTGGTGCACGTGGGCGATGCCACGGAGTCGGGGACGGCGGAGGGGGCGATCGCGCTGGGGCAGGCGCGGTGGGGGAGGTTCGACGGCCTCTACCACGTGGCGGGCGGCAGCGGGCGGCGTCGGGGGGATGGTCCGTTGCATCTCCTGACGGAGGAGGGATGGGATTACACGATGGATCTCAACCTCCGTTCCGTGTTCCTGAGCAATCGGGCGGCGGTGCGGAACTTCCTCAAGAATGGAACTTCGGGATCCATCCTGAACTGCGGATCCGTGCTGGGAATGTCGCCGTCGCCGCGGTTCTTCGCCACGCAGGCCTACGCGGCGTCGAAGGCGGCGATCGTGGGATTGACCCGTTCCTCAGCGGCCCAGTACGCGGCGCATGGAATCCGGTTCAATGTGGTGGCTCCGGCACTGGTGGCCACGCCCATGTCCCAACGCGCGCAATCGGATGAGCAGATTCTTGAGTTTATCCGGACCAAGCAGCCGCTCGATGGGGGCAGGATCGGGAAGCCGGACGATCTCGACGGGGCGGTGGTGTGGCTGTTGTCGGACGCCTCGCGGTTCGTGACGGGACAGGTGGTGGTGATCGACGGCGGATGGATGGTCAGTGAGGGAGGGAGTCTGAAGGTTGAAGATTCAAGTTTGAAGTAAGTTGCCAGTCACCAGTTCCCAGTTCTGGGGACTGGTCACTGGCAACTGGGAACTCTGATTGAAGGCCGGGTGCCCTCACCCGGCGGGTTGCAGCCTGCGCCGCGTGGGGGCACGCGGCCTACAGATGGGAGGGTGAAGGCCGGGTGCCCTCACCCGGCGGATTGCAGCCTGCGCCGCGTGGGGGCACGCGGCCTACAGATGGGAGGATGAAGGCCGGGTGCCCTCACCCGGCGTTGTTCCTCAAGGCACGAAGGCCGAGAGGACGGAGTTCGGGATGACTTCGGAGGGGGCGGTGGTGGATTGGCCCGGACGGGACCATCCGACGGAGACGTGGTCGCTTCCGGTGGATTCCTTCTGGAGGACCTCGATGTAGTAAAGCTGACCGGCTACGAGCGAGATGGAGGCCGAACGCTGGGAGGCGTAACGGTTCCATTGGCGGGGGGTGGTTGAACCGTTGACGTTGGCGATGCGCTGGCGGTTCGCAGGGCTGGAGGTGGTGGACAGGAAGAGATCCGAGTCATTGTCGCTGGCGATCCAGAACCGGTAGGTGCCGGTGACCGGAGCCCGGAGGTACGAACGGAGGCGGATGCCGTAGTTGTCGCCGGTGTTGGTCGGGGTCTCGAGGGTGGGCAGGTAGCTGGTCTGGTTGGCGGCCCGGGTGGTCGGGATCTGTGAGGTCCGCGTCCCTGTCGCACCGGTCCAGAGTTCGCGGAAGGTGCCGCGCGGGACGATCTCGACGGCATTGAGGCAGAAGTCCGGACCGGCACCGCAGATGCGGAGTACCCGGGTTCCTGCGGTGAGGGTGACGTTGGCTTCAACCAGGGTGTACGTGTTGGCCGAACCGGTGCGGGGCAGGGACAGGGTTGAAAGCAAGGGAGCCAGTGGACCCGACGGAGCGCCGAGGAGTGCCTTGATGGAGGAGCCTGTGGAGGGGGTGGCGACCTGGAATCGCATCACCGCTGGCCCGCTGAAGGTCACGTTGAGCGTGTACTCGGTCCATTCGCGGGCGGAGATCTTGGCGGAGACGCCACCGGTGGTGATCGTGTTGGAGACGAGGTCGACGGCTTCGGCGCGATACAGGTTCCCGGGGTTCCCGGCGGTGGTGTCGACGTAGGCAACCAACGGCCCGCCATTGTCGAAGTCCTCGGCCTGGATGCGGCCCGGGACCGCGCGCGTCACGTTGTTGAACGGGGTCTGCGATGGGGCGGGGAGGGGGGTGATCTCGGCGATGAAGGCTTCCTGGAGGAAGGTGGCTTCGACCGTTCCCGACCCGACGATGAAGCGGCCGTCGGGCGAAATCGCAAAGGCTTCATCGAGGCTGTACCAGTAGGAGAGGTCCACGCCCTGGGCGGCCAGGATGTCCTGGAGGCGCTGGGCCGGACCGTTTGCGGCCCAGACGGTGGCCGTGGTCCAGAACGGGATGTCCGAGCCGAAACCAACGCCGGTGAGGCCATCGGCCGTCACCCCGAGCAGGGCGGCGTTGGGGTCGCCGCCCGGGAGATCAGGCAGGATCCGCACACCCACGCCTTCGACCCACGCGATGGCGTCCGTGGTATTCGCGCCCACGCGCAGGACGCGTCCGCCGATGACGGTTCCTTCAGAAGAAATGGAGGCTCCATTCACGGAGAGGTCCGAACCGAAAGTGGCGAGGACGGATGGCGTGGTGCCGATCCAGCGGACGAGGTTCAAACCAAGGTTGCCGGCGATGAAGGAACCATCGGGGCTGATGGCTCCGGCCTGTCCGGTGGTGGCACCGGCAAGGGTTGGAAGTGTGGAGACGCCGGAGCTGGCGCGCCAAAGGAAGGGCGAGGAATTCTCGAATCCGACAATGAGCGACCCATCGCCGGACATGCCCAGCGGGGTGTTGACGCCGCCAGCGAACAGGTGACCGAGGTTCTGGAGTCCGGCCGGTGTGGCGCGGAAGCCTTCGGAACCTGAGAATCCCGCGCTCATGGAACCATTGGCCGAGACGGCCATCGTGGCGTTATCCGTTGCTCCGTTGAGGTTGCCGAGGTCGGTGAGCCCGGTGATGGCCGACCAACGGAAGGCCCGTCGGGAGCCGTCAAATCCGTAGGAAACGCCCACGACGGTCGAGCCGTCTGCGGAGAGGGCGGTGGCCCGGCTCCAATAACTGTCCGGGAAATCTCCCAGGGACTGGATGGAGGCGGCGTGGAGGGATGCCAGGGTGCCGAGGAGTGCGGCACCGATTGCCGCAAATTGCGGCCGGACGGATTGATTCATGCGCAGGGGTATTCTGTCGGGCACTGAGCGCAGCGAGGCCGGGAGAGGTGTCCGACCGGACCCAACGCCCTTCAGGGAAGCCAGAGGAGGCTTCCGCCGAGGAGGCACACAGGGCGGGACTCCGGGGAGGCGAGCGAACCGACTGCGCCCCCCGGAGTCCCGTCCATGAGGGGTGACTGCAACTTAGGGCTTATGCTTAAGTATGGGTAATGGTGGATCGAAGTTTCAAAATTGGAGGACAACAGGTGTGAGCGGGGGGACGATTGGGTGTGTTGGACCCAGCTGCCTGACCTCAGCCTCCTGACGTCGACTGCTACGTGGGGGAAACAAAAACCCGCAACGGCTCCCTGGGACGGAGGCGTTGCGGGTTGTGAGGGGAAGCCGGGGGATTACTTGGCCGGTTCCGTGACGGTGGCAGGCGCGTTGGTCGAGGCGCTGGCCGCAGCAGCCTTCGCGGGATCGACGTACTTCGGCGAGAGCTTGCCGAGGAGTTGCGTGCTCTGCACAGGGGCAGGCAGGTTCGAGTCGAGGTCGCCGCGGTAGTACTTGAACCCGCCCTTGAGCAGGCCGTATCCGACAACGAGGACGATCAGCCATGTCTTCCATGGGAAGGCCTTCTCGGCGAAGGCGTCGGTCCGGTCGATCGACGAACCCGGCGGGAGCTGGGCGATGCCGGTGAGGGATGTTCCGAAGGGCACGTTGATCTTGGCGGCGGCGTTCACGGCCCAGCCGTTGGCGTCAAGGATGGGGCCGAGGTTGCGTTTCCGGAGCTTGATGTAGGCAAGGATCATCGAGGGTCCGGAGATCAGGACGATGAGACCGATGATGGCTCCGATGATGGCGAGGGGTCCCATGGAGACGATACCGGCGGCGTGCCCTGCAACGGCCGTTAGGAAACCACCGACGGCACCAAACGCGACGCCCAAGGCGGCGACGGTGCCGACGTCGACCTTCTTCTTCTCGGCGGCGGCGGGAGCGGGAGCGGCGACAGTCTTGTCCGCGTTGGCGGTGGCGCTGGCGGCGGCCGCGAGCTTGGCGTCCGCCTCTGCGGAGGCTGCGGCGGCGCGCTTGGCGACCTGTTCCTCGATGAGGCGGACGAACTTCTTGTACGGGGACCAGAAGGCCTGCCGGAGGGAGATCGGGTTGGAGATGATCTTGGTGATGGTGGCGTCGTAATCGAGCCCCTTGCGGTCATAGAACAGGCCGTTGCGGCCGACCATGAGGTTGTCGTCGTCGCCCTGGGAGAAGATGGCGACGATGGACTTCTTCTCGCCGGTGGCCTTGCGGACGCAATCGATGTAGGCGAGGTAGGCACCCGCGAGACCCGCCATGGAGGCGTGCTTTCCGGCGTCCTCGACGGAGATGCAGAGGGTGCACGAACGTTGGTCGAGGAACAGGGTGCCGACCTGGAAGATGGCGGCTTCACCGGCATCGTAGAGGTCCTTGAAGTTCACGAAGTTCGTCGCGAGCGTGTAGAGGTCGCGGTGGAACCGGATGAGCTTCTCGACGGTGGAGATGGCGTTGGCCTCGGATTCGAGGGCCTTGTCCTTGGCGAGGAGGTCGGTGATGGCGGCCTTCGACTTGGAGGCGAGGAGGGCGCGCACGCGATCCTTGCCGAGCTTCTCGACGGCGGTCCCGGCCTTGCCGGCGTTCCAGCATTCGAAGGGACCGAGCTTGCCGAGGATGGCGGCCCAGTCGGCTTCGGTGAGGGATTCGCGGGAGCCGAGGATCGGGGTGACGGCGGCCTTGACGAAGGCGGCGATGGCACCGGCCCAGGCGGGATTGATCCCGCTGCTGAGGGGCAGGGGCTTGCCGGCGGCGACCTGGGCGAGGGGGAATCCCGCGATTTCCGCCGCGGTGATCTGGATGTCCTTGGCGGCGATGGCGGCGTATTCCTTCTCGTCGCGGTTCACGGCGCCGAGGGCGCGGGGATCGTATCCGGCGAGGCGGCAGCGGCCGAAGTAGTCATCGATCTTGGCCTTCACGGCGCGGGTAGCGGCGGCGGCATCGGCGGTGGCGGCACCGAGGGGGAGCAGGCTGGCGGCTTCGGTCTCGGAGCGGGTGATCCAGGTGTCGTAGGCCGCGGCTTCGGCGAAGAATTTCTCGACGAGGTCGCTGTTCACGCCGGGCTTGCCGGAACGATCGGGGACGGAACCGACGCAGGCGATGACGTCGCTGAGGGCGGCCTTGGTGGCGTCATCGGCGGCGGAATCGGCGGGGACGACACCGTCGCCGTTGAACAGGGTCTGGGCGAAGATCTTGGCGGTGTCGGCAACGTCATCGAGGCCGATGGCGGTGGCGTCCTTCTTGCCGAGGTTGGACAGGATCTGGCGCGCGGAAGCGAGGATGGCCTTGCCCTCGGCGTTGGCGTCGTTGATGGAAGCCAGAGCGAGCGTGGGCGAGGACTTGATGAGTTCGTCGGCGTTCTTGAGGACGCTTCCGGTCCACTTCAGGGCGCTGATCAGCTCGGGGGCGCGGATGCGGCCGTCCTTGTCGGTATCGATCAGCGCGGCGGTCTTGGGATCGAATTCGAGGCCGGTGGTGGGGCAGGCGAGGGCGACCCAGAGCTTCTGGTCCAGCTGGTCGAGGGCGAGGAGGTCGGCCCCGGTCTCAAGCTTGACCTGGTCGAATCCGCCTGCGCGGAAGAATTTCCATTGATGGTTGGCCATGGTGGGGTGGTGATGACTGCGTTCTGGTATCCGTTGATTCGGTGCGGCGCGGGTTCAGATGGGGATCGTTGCCCGCCGGGAGTGGGGCGGGGAGGGGACAGGGGGTGCCTGTCGCTCAATGCAACATGGGGATGAACCGGGACGGACGCACAAGGCGCGTGAGTAAACGGGAACGGGGAAATCCGGCAAGGATGGAAATGGTGTGGGCGGCGGGAGTTCGAAGTTTGAAGAAGGGGTTTCAAGAGGGAGAACTGGCAGCCGAAATTCCCACTTGTAGGCCGCGTGCCCTCACGCGGAGGGCTTCCACGTTGATGACTCGTGGTTTTGAATCCCGATCCCCAGCCTCCTGATGTCGACTGCTACCCCCTTCATGAGTAGGTCACGAGGCTTACGAAGAGAGTTCCCAATCCCCGGAAGCTCAACGGAGGCGGAAGAACTTGGGTGAACGGTCCTCGGTCCGGGGATCTCCGTTGTCCAGGTTGATCCGGGCCATGCCGAGGTCGAGGGAACCCACGGGGGTCCACTGGGTCGCGTT
>JAIXZE010000313.1 GCA_027489875.1 Verrucomicrobiales bacterium | reverse complement strand
TGGACCGGTGCAAAGAGCAGTCCGCGATGTTCCACGGGACGATCCCAGTATCCGGAGACGTGCACATGGCCCCGGGGTGTCCAGATGTTGTGGGCCGGGATCCAGTCCCAGTCCGGTCTGCCAAGCGACCAGAACCCGGGCTGCCAGGCGTAGCGCGCCTGGAACCAGATCCAGCAGCCGGGGATCCAGACGAAATCCGCCGATGGGGCCAGTGCGGAGGGGCCGGCCTCGACGCTGGGCGGGGGCGGCGGAAGATAGGTTGCCTGCCGGTTGGCGGACTCCGCCCAGTAGCCGGACGTCCATTGGTATCCGGAGGGAACCTGGGCCCAGTAGCCAGCGGCCCACTCGCGCCCGGGCGGAAGCGCCCGCCAGATGCCGCTCAACCAGACAAAGTCCATCCGTTCGTCGTCCCACGCCCAGTAGCCAGGGATCCACGCGATGTTCACGCCCGCGGGCCGTTGGTTGGGTGGAACCTCTTCGATCAAGGGCGGCGCAGCCCTCGCAACGACTCGGCCCGGCTGCGGATTGAAGCTCTGGAGACCGGCGAAGGCTTCATGCACCGGTCCGCGCGTGAGCACTTCGACTCCTTCCGGAACCACTTCCCGCATCTGGGCACGGCACAGCTCGACATGCACCGCCGTCGCCAGCACGAACAGGATGAGGCTGAAGAAGGCCCGGGTGGGGCCGAAGGGGACCACGTGTTCCGTGGGGTGGGATGTCATGCAGGTTCTCGAAGTCGCCGACGGTCGTCCCCCGCCTGGATGGATGGGGTCCGCACAACGCGCCAAAGCGTTACCCTAGACCGTATTGGCGACGATCCCCATGGGGCCTTACCCGAAGCCGGGACAACCTTGGGCGATCTCAACACGGGCCCGTCTCAAAACGGGGTGGCAACGTCCTCGTTGCCCTTCTACTCCCCTTTCCCAAGGCGATGAGGACATCGCCACCCCGATCCTGCTCGCGAATGGGTTCCGCTTCAGGATGTGCCCGGACCTGGGTGAGGTCGGCCTTCCGGACTACGCGTGGAGTCCGGACTGGATCAATCGATTGAGGCCGCGGACCCGGACCCGGGGTTCCAGCTCGTAAGCGGTGTCACCTGGGCAGACCAGGGTCAGTTGGTCGAGTCGCAGGAGTTCCAATCCCATCCGGCAGGAAGGCGTCATCCTGGGTGAGTCGGCGTATTTGAACTCAAAGCCGAGACGCCGGCCGTTCTGGATGATCATCAGGTCGAGTTCGCCCTGACCATGGACGGACCAAAAGAACGCCTCCTCGTCCGAGACGTCAGCGATCCGGATGATCTCTTCGAGAGCGAAGCCCTCCCAGGAGGCACCCAGTTTGGGCCATGTCTGGATTTGTTCGGGATCGGTCACGCCTGCCAAGCGGTGCAGGATTCCGCTGTCACGGAAGTAGATCTTCGGCGACTTCACCTGACGCTTGCCGACGTTCTCGAACCACGGTGGGAGCCGGCGGATCATCAGTGTACCAACGAGCGTGTCGAGGTGGTGACGCATGGTTGTGTCGGACATGCCGAGTGATCGCCCAATCTCGGAAGCATTGAAAACCTGACCGTGGTAGTGGGCCAACATCATCCAGAACCGCCGTAGCGCTCCCGGGGCGATTCGGATGCCCAGGGCCGGAATGTCACGTTCGAGGAAGGTCCGGATGTAGAACTCCCGCCATTGCGCACTGGCGGAGTCACTCTCTGCGAGGAATGACATTGGGAAACCGCCGCGGATCCAGAGTGTCTCGACCTGCCCTGTGCCCACCTCGATCAACGAAAATGGCGTCACCTCCACGAAAGCGATGCGGCCCGCGAGGGTCTCTGAGCCTTGCTGGAGCAGGTCGCGGGAGGCGCTGCCCAGGATCAGGAACCGGGCGGGATTTCCTGGGCGGTCCGCGAGAACGCGCAAGAGAGGGAACAGGTCCGGTCGGCGTTGAACCTCGTCGATGACCACAAGACCGCGGAGGGGTTCGAGTGCGAGCCTAGGGTTCTCAAGGCGGCCGAGATGGAGGGGATCTTCGAGATCGAAGTAGTTGCGGGCTGAGTCGAAGCCGGGTTCCGCCGTGGCGATCTGGCGGGCGATGGTTGTCTTTCCGGACTGGCGTGGGCCAAGGAGGGCGACGCAGGGGAAGTTTCGAAGGAACTGCTGGACGCGTTGGAGAAGGTGACCGCGCTGCATGACGAGACAGTGCATGAAAATTCGGTGTCTGGCACCGAATTTTCATGAACGCAATTCAAGCGTCTCTGTTCTAGGACTTTGCGATCATGATGCCATGGGGTCGCCGCAGAACAGAGGCCCGCCACGCCAAGGACTGACGAGGAACCCGCCCGGCAACCCCTCGCCGCACGCGTCGGTATCGGGATCGGTATCGGCATCGGTATCGAAAACGAAGTGGAGAACACGGTCGAATCCGATCCCGAGGAACGGCGACGAGGACGTCGCCACCCCGGCCTTTGGGTTCTCCACGAGATTCCCTGTCAGGAAACAGCGGGCTCAAACGTTCCATCCTGAATCCTTCTGCAGATTGGAATGCCGATGCCTATTCCTGAATCCGATGTGCGCACCTCCTCGGTGTCGAAGCCGTCCCCAACCCGCCGGCGGTGGATGGTGACGTTGCTTCTGCTGGCGGGGGGCGTGGCCGGCTTTGCCCTTCTGTTGCGCACGCCGGCCCGTGCCAAGTTGCCACCCGCGAAGCCTCAACCGGTCCGGACGAAGGTGGTGGAACTTTCGCCACGCGATTTCCCCGTGCTCTTGCGGGCACAGGGAGTGGTCAGGGCCCGCGAGGAGACCACGCTGAGCGCACAGGTCTCGGGCCGCGTGCTGCGGGTGAGCGAACGGTTTGACGACGGGGCGTTCTTCGCTGCCGGTGAGGTCTTGGTGGAGGTGGAGGACGAGGATTATCGGACAGCCGTGGCGATGGCCGAGGCGCGCTTGCGGAGCGCCGAGGCGGCTTACCAGCTCGCCCAGGTCAGCCAGCGTCGCAATGCCGACATGCTGAAGGAAAAGCTGCTGCCCGAGGCGGAAGCCCAGGTGACCGAGGCCAGCCTGGGCCAGGCCCGCGCCGAAGCGAACGTTGCAGCCGCACAACTTGAACGGGCCCGACGCGACCTCGAACGGACCCGGGTCCGCGCGCCATTCAACGGCTGCGTCCGCCGTCGCACCGTGGGAACCGGTCAATTGCTCGGTCCCGGGACGTCTCTGGGGACGATCTTCTCGGTGGACGCCGCGGAAGTCCGTTTGCCGGTGGCCGGTCGGGACCTTGTCCACCTGTTCCCGTCGGGGCTGTCCGATGGTGAGCCGATCCGCGTGGAACTGCGCGACGCGGTGAACCGGGAGTCGTCCGCGCGTTGGGAGGGCAAGGTGGTCCGGACCGAGGGTGCCCTGGACGAAAACTCCCTCGACCTCTTCGTGATCGTGCAGGTTGCGGACCCGTTCGGGCGGACGTCGGGAAAACCTCCGCTGCGTCCCGGCCAACCGGTCGCGGGCGTCCTTCGCGGACGGGTCCTCACCAACGTGGTCGCGCTGCCGCGGGCGGCGGTGCGGGAGTTGGACCGGGTGATCCTGGTGCACCGGGAAAAGCGGACCCTGGCGTCCCGACGGATCGTGCCCGTCTGGGCGGACGAGGACCACGTGGTGGTGGATGCCGGTGGGTTGCCTCCGGGCCATCTGCTGGCGACGACGCACCTCGTGTACGCGCCGGAAGGTTCCGCCGTGGAGATCATCCCGGAAGCGGTCGGCGGGGCGGAGAAGCCGGGGCAGTCCACGAAGGGGGCGACGCCATGATCCGGTGGTTCGCGCGGAACGGGATTGCGGCCAATTTCCTGATGCTCGCCATCCTGGCGGGCGGGATCTACATGGCGGTCTTCCGGACGCCGCTGGAGATCACGCCCGCGTTGAGCTGGCGGACGGTGATGATCGAGATGCCGTATCGCGGCGGCACGGCGAAGGACGTCGAGCGGGCGATCCTGATCCCGATCGAGGAGGCGTTGGAGGGAGTGCAGGGGATCCGCCAGTTGAACGCCGACGGCATGCGCGGCATGGCCCGGTTCTATCTGCAGGCGGAGCCGGGTATGGATCTGCGGGAACTCATGGATGAGGTGAAGGCGCGGGTGGACACGATCACGACCTTCCCGAACGAGACGGAACGACCGCGCGTGTTCATTCCGGAGTCGGGGAACTACTTCGCGGTGCTGAACGTGGCCGTGACCGGCAGCCTGGGCGCGCAGGACCTTCGCAAGGCGGCGCGCCGCGTACAGGAGGACCTCCTGGAGATGCCCGGGATCAGCCGGGCGGAGGTGCAGGGCGGCCGGCGCGTGGAGATTGCGATCGAAGCGCGGGCGGATCGGTTGCAGGCGTACAACCTGAGCTTCCAGGATCTGGCCGACGCCATCCGCCGGTTCTCGATCGACCTGCCGGCGGGCGCGATCGATACCGGGAGCGGGACGTTGATCGTGCGGACGCGCGGGCAGGCGTATTCGGAAACGGAGTTTGCACGCATCCCGCTGCGGGCGGCGAACGGGGCGGAGGTGTTGCTCGGGGAGGTGGCAACGATCCGCGACGGATTCGAGGAGGGGGAGAAACGGGTGGAGTTCAATGGTCAACCCGCGCTCTTCGTGCAGGTGATGCGGACGGGCAACGAGAGTGCGATCGACATCTCAAACAAGGTCCTCGAGTACGTCCGCACGGCCTCCACGCGCTTCCCGGAAGGGGTGGAGCTGACGGTGTGGAACGACGAATCGCTGTCGATCCGGGCGCGCTTGAGTTCGCTGGCGTCGAACACGCTCCAGGGTGGCCTGATGGTGCTGGTGCTGCTGGGACTGACGATGCGCCCGAAGCTGGCCTTCTGGATCGCCGCCGGCATTCCGGTGGCCTTGGCGGGCGGTCTGTTGTTGATGCCGTGGTTGGGGATCACCGCGAACATGATGAGCCTGTTCGGGTTCTTCATCGTGATCGGCATCGTGGGCGACGACGCCATCGTGACGGGAGAGAACATCTTCGAGAAGTTGCGGTCGGGAACCTTGCCGCCGCTCGAGGCGGTGGTGGTGGGGACGCAGGAGGTATCGACGCCGGTCACGTTCGGAGCGCTGACCACCATCGTGGCATTCCTGCCGATGCTGTTCTTCCAGGGGACCTGGGGAGATTATGCGAAGCAGATTCCCCCGGTGGTGACGGCGGTGCTGCTGTTCTCGCTCCTTGCCTGCAAGCTCTTCCTCCCAACCCACCTGAAGGGACTCACGATTGCGGACAAGCCCAACGCCTTCGACCGGTTCCAGTCGCGCATCACCGGGGGGCTGGACCGGTTCGTCCACGGCGTGTACCGGCCCCTGTTGGATGGAGCGTTGCGCAACCGTGCGTCCGTGCTGGCGGCCTTCCTGGCGGCCGCGCTGCTCATGGCGGGCTACTGCCTCGGCGGGCGCATGAAGTTCGTCTCGTTCCCGTCGGTGGATTCACGACGGATCACGGCCGTGCTCGTGCTTCCCGAGGACACGCCGGTGGAGGTGACGGCACGCTACGTGGATCGCCTCACCACGGCTCTCGAACGGGTACGCGAGGAGTTCCGGGACCCGAAGACGAAGGAATCGCTGGTGCGGAACGTCACGCGGGTGATCGGCGGGACCGACGCACGCTCTGGCTTCCGCAAGTCGGCGGGCCAGGTCTCGGTGGAGATCCTGGATCCATCCGAACGTTCGGAACCGGGCCCGCGAAACAGCGTCATCGCCAACCGATGGACCGAGCTCGTCGGACCGATTCCGGAGGCCACGTTCTTCCGGGTGTTCGCGGAGCAATCGTTCGAGGGCGGGCAGGAATACGCGGACGGAAACCTTCACTTTGAACTGCGCGGTCCGACTTCGCCGAAGAAGGCCGAGATCGCCCAACGGATGAAGGAGTTGCTGGAATCCTATGCCGGGATTCGCGCCGCCTGGGCGCAGATCAACTACGGGCAGGACGAACTGGAGCTGAGCCTGAAGCCGAGGGCGGCCGAGCTGGGCCTGACACAGGCATTGCTGGCGCGGCAGGTACGACAGGCGTTCTACGGCGAGGAGGCCCAGCGGGTCCAGCGGGGCATCGATGACATCCGCGTCATGGTCCGACTGCCGCTCGCGGACCGCGAGACGCTGCATACGCTCGACCAGATGCGGATCCGGACTCCGCGCGGTGCGGAGGTACCGTTGGCCACGGTGGCGGATGTCCGCTTCGCGAAGGCACCGTCCTTCGTCGAACGGAATGACGGTGCCGAGGTGATCCGGATCGGGGCCCAACCGGCGGACGATTCCGTGGACGTGAGCGGCATCGCCCGGGAACTGGAGCCGAAGCTGCTGGCGCTTTGCCTGGAAGGGGAAGACCTGTCGTTCCAGTTCAAGGGTTACGTGGCCGAGGCGGCGGAGTCGCGCCAACGGACGGTGCTGGGCGCGGTGGCATTGTTGCTCGCGATCTACGCGCTGCTGGCGATCCCGCTCCAGTCGTTGACCCAGCCCATCTACGTCATGCTGATCATTCCGATGGGCACGATCGGTGCCTTGCTCGGGCACATGGCCATGGGGATGACCCCTTCGTTCCTGTCGGTGTTCGGGATGCTGGCCCTCGCGGGGATCTCGGT
>JAIXZE010000121.1 GCA_027489875.1 Verrucomicrobiales bacterium | reverse complement strand
GTGACACGATCCTTGATCTGGCCCTCATTGAAGGCGAAGGCAGGCTCGGTCACCGAAAACTCCGGATGCTTCTTCGCGAAGTCCGCAGCGGCCTTCGTGGGGTTGTTCCAGGTCCAGTCGGGCTGCGTCCGCGGCGCACCCACCACCTCGCCCATGATGCCGTCCATGGCCACGATGTACGAACCGGGGCTGACCAAGGGCGCGTAGGCTTCGAGTTCCGCCATCACATGGGCGTAGGTGTGGCACGAGTCGAGCAGCACCAACACCTTCTCGCCGGGTCGGATCTGCGCACGGACCTGCGCCACCGTCGCCTCCTCCGTGGAACTTCCCTCGATCAACGTGATCCACGGCTTGAGCGGATGCGCCTCGATGGCCGCCCGGTTGTGCGGCCGGATCTCCACATCAATGCCGACCACGCGTCCGGTACCCATCGCCTTGAACAACGACGCGTAATAAACCAGCGAACCACCATGGGCGATGCCAGTCTCGACGATGACGTCCGGCTTCAGATCGAAGATCACCTCCTGGATCCGGATCATGTCCTCGGGCAACTGGATGATCGGGCGCCCCATCCAGCTGAAGCTGTAGACGTACTTCGTGTCCCATCCGCTGCGCAGCCACAACTTGGACAGCAGCGCAAACCCTTCCGGGCTGCCCACCGTCAGTTCGCGCACCTGCCCGTTCTCCTCCACGCGGATCGCTCCGCTCGCCGGATCAATGTGAATCATGTGGTCCTGTCCTTCCCGTCATTGGCCAATCCATGTGGACGAGCGAAACCCCTGCCGACGCAAGCTCCGGATCGGCGACCCACGTCACCATTCCCGGCACCTCCGTCCGACGCAGCGCCTCGCGCTGCCGCTCCTGAAATCCCAGCTTGCGATAAAACCCAAGGGCCGGGTTGTCCGAACGAACCCGCACCCCGATCTGCACCAATCCCAACTCGCATTGCGCCCACAACAGCAGCGTGCGCAGCCCCGTCGACATGACGCCGGGAAATCCCTCAACCCCGCGCACCACCGCATCCGCCTCTCCCGAACCGGCCGCCCAATCGATGAACGCCAAGCCCATGTACCCGATCAATCGGCCGTCCATCGATTCCACCATGAACAGTACCCGGCCGCGGTCCGGCCCCACCCGTTCCACAAGCCATTCCCGGGTCCGCGAGGGCGTCGCCTCGAACTCGGTCAGGAACGACGTCACATGGCGGTTCCGCCATTCCGTCAGCACGGCCACATCCTGCGCGAGCACGCGCTCGGCCTGGGTCGGCACCAAGCGCATCCGTGCCTGGGCGGGTTCCCCGATCATCAGGTACCAGCCCGGATCCGCACCGCCGGCGGCCCGCTTCAAGGCCGCCAGGTGCTCCTCCCGCGACCCCACCGGATGGCTGGTCCCGTTCACTGGAAGAATTCCCGGACACCGGCGATCACCCGGGATTGGACCTCCGGAGCCATGGCCGAATGCAGCGGCAGCGACAGGATCTCGTTGCCCACCCGGTCGGTCACCGCCAACGCACTGCGCCGGCACTCCTTGAACAACTGGAACCAGTGGCCGGGCTGCCAATGGATTCCGGTATCGACCCCCTTCGTCGTCAGGTGATCCCGCAGCGGTTGCCGTGCCTCCGCCGGAACCCGGATGTAATAGAGGAAGGGCGTGACGCCCTCGAAATCCGTCGCGGGAACCCGGACGTCCTTCAGCCCGGAAAGCTCCGCGTTGTACCGGCGGCAGGCTTCGCGACGCGTGCTCGCAATCCGGTCGAACTTGCCCAACTGCGCCAGTCCCATCGCTGCGTGCAGGTTCGCCATGTGGTAGCGGAACCCGAGTTCCTGGACGTCGTACGTCCACGCCCGCCGGTTCTGGTACATCACCGAGGCCGGCTGCCCCATGCCGATCAACCGCATCCGGTGCAACCGCTCGACCTCCTCGCGGGTGCGGACGATCAGCATGCCGCCATCGATGCTCGTGATGGTCTTCACGGGATCGAAGCTGAACATGGTCACGTCCGAGAAGCTCCCGACCATCTTTCCCTTGTAGCGCGACCCCAGCGCGTGCGCCCCGTCATGCAGCACGCGGATCCCGTGTTTCGCGGCAAAGGCCGCCACGCCGTCGTGGTCGCAGAGGCAGCAGTCGTAATCCA
Source organism: Verrucomicrobiales bacterium (assembly GCA_027489875.1). GTDB lineage: Bacteria > Verrucomicrobiota > Verrucomicrobiia > Limisphaerales > UBA9464 > UBA6176. The sequence continues at coordinate 754 of JAIXZE010000121.1, read as the reverse complement.
TGGCGATGATCGCCTTGGTCCGCGGCCCCACCAACGTCTCCGCGTCCGCCAGATCCAGACACAGCGTGTCGTCGTGGATGTCGCAGAATACCGGTTGCGCCCCGGTCGCGAGAATGGCCTGGAAGTCCGCGATGTTGTTGAACGCCGGCGTGATCACCTCATCGCCCGGCCCCACTCCCATCAACATCAATGCCAGATGAAGGGCCGCATGCCCGGTGCTGACCGCCACCGCGTGGCGATCCGGTGCCTCCACCAGTTTCAACACCGCCTGCTCGAAGTCGCCGACGTACTTGCCCATGCCGAGCCAGCCCAGCTTCAGGGCTTCCTCGGCCGCGGCGAGTTCTTCCCGTTCCAACAACGGCCTGAATACCGGAATGTTTTCCATGGTGCGCCTGCCGCCCGGATTCCGGCGTTCTCCGGAACCCTCGCGGGGAAGCCGTCCTAACAGATCGTGAACACGCCCAGCAAGCAGAGTCCCCGGTTCTGTAGGCCGCGTGCCCCCACGTGGCGTATCCCAAACCCCACCCCATTGAAGGCCGCGTGCCCCCACGCGGCGTATCCCAAACCCCACCGGGTGAGGGCACCCGGCCTACAATGGAGGTGCCGACTGCCTTCGACATTTGCCTCGCCGCGCCCCCGTTCCTCACGGCACTAATCATCCCGCGCTCCGCATGCCTACCGGCCTCACCGCCATCCCCGTCTACAACGGAGCCCATTTCTTCCCTCAGACCCTCGACTGCATCGCCGCCCAGAC
>JAIXZE010000284.1 GCA_027489875.1 Verrucomicrobiales bacterium | reverse complement strand
TCGGACACCCGCCACAACCGGATCATCCGGTCGTACCCGGCCGTCGCGACCCATTGGCCATCGGGCGACCACTCGGCGTCATGCACCGCATCGCGGTGTCCGGAAAAGCTCATCACCCGGCCGCCGCCAGACACTGCCCGCACCTCGGCAACGCCGTTCAATCCCGCGATGCCTGCCGCGATGATCACGTGTTGGCCATCGCGTGAGAAGTGCACCGCGTTGACCTTGCCCGCGATTCCATCCAGCACCTGCACCACACGCCGCCCTGTTGGATCCCTGAGCTCGACCCGACCGCTCATCCCCACCGCAAGCAGTCGCCCGTCCGGCGAAAACTCCGCCGCCGTCAGCGGTCGCACCTGCCCCGGCGGAACCGCCACCTCCGGAACACTCATCGTGGACAGGATCGAACGATCATCGGCCGGCCCCTTGGCCCCCTCATCGATCCAACGCCGCAACACGGCCAGTTCCGCCTCCGGCACGCGCGGTTCGTCCTTGGGCGGCATCACGGGTTTGGCGCGTCCCTCGATCAACTTGATCAGCAGCGAATCTGTCGACTGTCCCGGGACCAACGTCCTTCCCTTGTCGCCCCCCTGCGCCAACGCCGCGAAGGTCTCCACCGAGAACTCCCCCTCCCGATCCACATCGTTGTGACACCCCGCACAGTAGGTCCGCAGGATCGGCGCCACCTCACGCTCATAGCTCACCGCGCCAAGCGCTGAGGCCGTGACCAGCACCAACCCGGCCAACGACGACAGCCTCTTCATGCCGGCGACAATGGAGGCTGAAACACGCATGAATTCCATATGGTTCAAAGTTCTGACCCTAGCTGTGCCCTGTTCCGGCCGAGCAATGCCCTCATCGCCCCCGCAATGCTCCGGACCGGCGACGAGGACGTCGCCACCCCGTCCACCACAATCTGTGTCATCACTGAAATCTGTGGATAACAGGATCCCCTCCCATCTGTGTCATCTGTGAAATCTGTGGACAACATGCGCCCTCCCATCTCTGCAATCTGCGGACAACAAGCGCCCCTCCCTTCTGTGCAATCTGTGAAATCTGTGGACAACATGCGCCCCTCCCCTCCGTGAAATCTCCGCCCGTCAGTGCTGGAACAGGAACTCACGGCTCGTGAGGACCGACCACACCAGATCCTCGGCCACGGCCTTCCGTTCGGTGGCCCCGGCCTCACGAAACACCTCAACGAACGCCTGTCGTTCCTCGGGCCGCGGCGCACGCGACAACGCCCGCAGGTAAACCTCCTCCACCAGTGCGTCCGTCGACATCCCCGCCTCCAGCAAGCCCGCAAGCCGACCCTTCGCCGCCGCCAGCTTGTCGTTGATCGTCGTGCCGTTCGACAGGTGGAGCACCTGCACCAGCGACGGTTGGTTCGAGCGTTCGCACTCGCAGGTGATCTCCCGCTGGTTCCGCCCGAAGGTTTTCAGGAAATAGGATTTCACCGACGCGTCGTAGAGCTGCACGGAGCGTGTCGTGTTCGTATAGAACGTCGTCTTCTCGGTGGACCCGTCGTTCAGGGCCAATTCCGAGAAGACCTCCGGAACACCCGTGACCTCCGAGATGGCGTCGCTCAGCACCTCGGCCGTCAATCGACGCGGGAAGAAGCGCGAGTAATGCCGACGATCGTCGCGGTTCTCGGGAAGGATCGCCGACGAACGGCGGTACGTCTGCGACACCAGGATCGCCCGCATCACGGCGCGCAGGTCGAACTTCTTCTCCACGAGATGGCCCGCCAGCGCGGTCAGCAACCGGTCGTTGGAGGCTGGATTCGACGCGCGCAGGTCATCCACCGATTCCACCAGGCCGATGCCGAGGAAGTTCGCCCAGACGCGATTCACGATGGCCCGCGCGAAGTACGGGTTCTCCGGCGAGGTCAGCCATCCGGCCAGCACCTCGCGACGATCCCGCGGATCGTCGAGGGACATGGCCGGGGCATCCAACGGTGCCGGCGGTTGCGGCCGGCCCGTGCGCGGCTGGATCAGGTCTCCGGACGCTTCCACGTACAGGTCGCGCTTGCCGTCGCCGTTGCGCGGATCACCACCCCACCCCTTCGCACGTACCCGGGAGAAGAGGTTCGCGAACTGGTAATACTGGTCGTTCGTCCACTTCTCCAACGGATGGTTGTGGCAACGCGCGCAGTTGATCGAAAGCGACAGGAACGCCTGGCTGACGTTCTCGGCCATCGACTCCGGATCCTGGTGCACCGCGAAGAAGTTCGAGGCTCCGTCCTCGACCGAGGACCCGCGCGATGTCACCAACTCCCGCACCAAGACGTCCCACGGCGTGTTGTCCGCCACACGCGAACGGATCCAACCGTAGTACGCCTGCACCGCGGCCGGGCGCAGCCTTGCCCCGTTCACGAGCAGCAGGTCCGACCACTTGTAGGCCCAGTAATCCACGAATTCCGGGGAGGCCAACAACCGATCCGCCAGCCGCCCATGCTTGTCCGCGCCGCGGTCTTCCACGAACGCCCGAACCTCCGCCGGTGTCGGCAACCGCCCCACCGTGTCCAGCGTGGCCCGACGCAGGAACGTCGCATCGTCCGCCGCCGGCGACGGCTTCAGGTTCAACCGCTGCAACTGTTCCAGCACGCGCTCATCGATGAAATTCTCCCGGGGCGCGCCCGCGTACACCGCCGCTGGAACCACGTTGGTGAAGGGCGACGTGATCCGCGCGATCACCACCTGCGACGAATACCACGCCGTCACCGCGCCTTCGCCGCTGCCGATCACGGTCACCTTCCCGTCCCCATCGACCGTCGCCACCGTTTCATCCGCCGAGGTGAACTTGGCCCAACGGGTCACATCGCGGTCCCGACCGTCACTGAAGCGTGCCGTCACCCGCAAACCGAGGTTCTCGCCCACGCGCACGGCCCGCTCGCCCGGGGTCACCGTGAGCGCCGTCAACCGCACGTCGTCCGCACGCGGCCCCGGAGCCCCCTGTGCGATCCATCGCGCCAGCGTCTGGTAATCCTCCGAGCTGGCCTCCAGGCGCTTGCCACCCTTGTGTCGGACCATCGTGGTCGGCTTCGTCAGCAGCAGGCTCAAGCCGGGATCCGAAATCTCCACCCGCCGTCCCTGCGCCTCCCGCGTGATCGACAGGTGATCCGCCTCCGGATTGTACCCGAACAGCGACAACCGGAACCCACCCTTCCCCGCCATCGCCCCGTGGCATCCGCCCCCGTTGCAGTTCGCCTTCGACAGGATCGGAACGATGTCATTCCGGAACGACACCGGAACGTCCACCAACGGTGCACAAAGCCCGGACGCTGTGGTCAGCCAGCAACCAACCAGCGCCGCAACCCCACGCCAGGCACGGGCGCAATCTGGCACTGCCCCCGCATGCAACGGCGTGGCGACGTCCTCGTCGCCGTTCCAAAGCCATTCCCAAGGCGATGAGGACATCGCCACCCCGAATCCCTTCGAAAAGGGGGCAGTGTCCAGATGCGCCCGCCAACCAGCCACCCCGAAGAAGCGCCTCATGCGAACAACTCCTTGATGGGTTCGGTGCCCAGATCCGTAAGCGGGAACGGCCGTCCGCCCGGCCCCGGCAGATGCGAGGCGTGATCCAACCCCAGAGAATGGAAGATCGTCGCCACGATGTCCCCGGGTTTGACCGGACGCTCGGCCGGAAACCCGCCGATTGGATCGCTCGCCCCCACCACGCGCCCGCCCTTCACCCCGCCCCCGGCGAAGTAGGACGTGAAACATTGAGGCCAGTGATCGCGACCACCCGCTGGATTCACCTTCGGGGTGCGACCGAACTCCGAGAGGTTCGCCACCAGCGTGTCGTCCAGGAGTCCCCGCTGCGCGAGATCCTCGATCAACGCGCTGTAGGCCTGGTCATACATCGGACACACGATGTCCTTCATCCCCGCGATCGACGTGAACGGCTTCGACCCGTGGATGTCCCACGTGATCTCGTCGAACACCGTCAGGAACGTGTTGATGGTCACGAACCGTACCCCGCTCTCCACCAACCGGCGCGCCAACAGGCAGCATTGCCCGAACCGGTTCATCCCGTACCGCTCGCGCACCGCCATCGGCTCCTTCGTGAGATCGAACGCCGTCCGCGCCTGCTCACTGGTCATGATCCGGAAGGCCGCGTGGAAATTCTCATCAAGCAACCGCGCGTCCTCGCTGGCCTCGAACTCGGCCACCGACTGCTCCACGATCTCCCGCATCTTCCGCCGCCGTTCGAGCCGGTGCGCGCCGATCTGGTCCGGGGGCAACAGGTCCGGCACCTTGAAATCCTTCTGCGAGGGATCCGCCATCAGCGCGAAGGGATCGTGCGCCTTCCCGAGAAAGCCGCCCGCCTGCCCGTTCGGGAGGTTCCCGCCCCCGCGCCCCATCAGCTGAGGCAACACCACGAACGGCGGCAGATCCGTCCGACGCCCCCGCAGGTGCGAAATCACCGAACCCATGTGCGGCGTATGGATTCCCCCGGTGAAGCGACGTCCGGTCTGCATCATCTGCCACCCGGCGTCATGCACCGCCGCGCCATCGTGATGACACGAGCGCACGAGCGAGAACTTGTCCGCGATCGCCGCGTGCCGCGGCAGCAACTCCGAGAGTTCAAAGGCGTCCGACTTCGTCCGGATCGGACGGAACGGACCCCGGATCTCGCTCGGTGCATCCGGCTTCATGTCCCACAGGTCGATGTGGCTGGGGCCGCCCAGATTGAAGATGAGGATGCACGAACGCCGGTCTTTCCCCGCGGTGACCCGACCCGCCTCGCGGGCCGCCAGGTATTGCGGCAACGACAACCCGACCGCGGCCAGGGCGCCCACCTGGAGGAACTCCCTCCGCGACGCCCCCCGCCCGCACAGTCGCACCCGGTCCGCAGGTGACTCGGCGAGGAAATCGAACATGCCGCGACCCTGCCACAGCACCCCGCGCGCATGCCACGAGAGATTCAAGGGCGGAGGGATCTGAAATCCCAACACCGCCTTTCTGGAACGGGGAGGCGATGTCCTCATCGCCGTGGGAGAAGGCTTCGGAAGAGGGCGACGTGGACGTCGCCACCCCGGTCCACGCATTGGCTCCATCTGGAATCTGGAATCTGGAAACTGGCAACTCCCGACCAACTTCCCCCTTGCACGCGGCGCGCACCCCGGCACCCTGCGGCCCGTTTCGCATGATGCAGTACAAGATCGCACGCCGGGCCGCGTCCCTGTCCCCGTCCCTCACCCTCGCCATCGATTCGAAGGCGAAGCAGATGAAGGCCGAAGGACACGACGTGGTGGGTTTCGGAGCCGGTGAACCGGACTTCGACACACCGCAACACATCAAGGACGCCGCCGCCAAGGCGCTCGCCGCCGGGTTCACCAAGTACACCCCGTCCAGCGGCATCCCCGAGCTCCGCCAGGCCATCGCGGACAAGTTCCAGCGCGAGAACGGCCTCACCTACAAGCCCTCCCAGGTGATCGTCTCCTGCGGCGGCAAGCACTCCTGCTTCAACGTCATCCTCGCCACCTGCGAGGAAGGCGACGAGGTCATCATCCCGGCCCCTTACTGGTTGTCGTACCCGGAGATGGTGAAGCTCGCGGCGGCCACCCCGGTGATCCTTCCGACCTCGGACAAGACCGAGTTCAAGGTCACCCCCGAGCAACTGCGCGCCGCCATCACGCCGCGCACCCGCCTCTTCATCCTCAATTCGCCGTCCAATCCCACCGGCACCGTCTACACGCCGGAGGAAATCAAGGCGCTGGGCGACATCTGCGTCGAGAAGGGCGTGCTCATCATGAGCGACGAGATCTACGAACATCTCCTCTATGATGGCGCCACCCACCGCTCCGTCGCCTCGTGGTCCAAGGCCCACTATGACCACACCATCATCGTCCACGGCTTCGCCAAGGCGTGGTCCATGACGGGTTGGCGCCTCGGATTCCTCGCCGCGCCCGAACCCATCGCCAAGGCCATCGACGCCCTCCAGTCCCACAGCACGTCGAACCCGACCAGCTTCGCCCAGAAGGGTGCCGTCGAGGCCCTCAACGGTTCGCAGGCGCACCTGCCCACCTGGCTCGCCGAATACGCCAAGCGCCGCACCGAGGCCTGGCAACGCCTCAACGCCATGCCCGGCGTCACCTGCGTGAATTCCAAGGGTGCCTTCTACCTGTTCCCCAACATCAGCGGCACCGGACTGAAGTCCGACGAGTTCTGCCGCCGCCTGCTCGAAACCGAGAAGGTCGCTGCCGTCCCCGGCATCGCCTTCGGAGCCGACGACTACATCCGGATCTCCTACGCCACCAGCCTCGCGAACATCATCAAGGGCCTGGAGCGCATGGACCGGTTCGTCCGTTCCCTCAAGGCCTGATCCGCCCCCTCGCACCGTGCCCCGCCTGGACCAACTGCTCGTCGAGCGGGGCCTCTGCCCGACCCGGAGCAAGGCTCAGGCGGCGGTGCTGGCCGGCCAGGTCCTCGTCAATGGGCAACCCGCCGGGAAGCCCGGCGACACCCTCAAGGCCGACGCCCGGATCGAACTGGCCGCCCCCGAACGCTTCGTCTCGCGGGGCGGCCACAAACTCGAACACGCCCTCCTCCACTTCGCCGTCCCGATCCAGGGCACCCGCGCCATCGACCTGGGCGCTTCCACCGGCGGCTTCACCGACTGCCTCCTCCAACACGGCGCCACCTCCGTCCACGCCGTCGACGTCGGCCATGGCCAACTCGCCTGGAAGCTCCGTCAGGACCCGCGCGTCGTCGTCCTCGAGCGGACCAACGCCCGCGAACTGACCCCCGCCCACTTCGCGCCGGGTGCGACCCCGTTCGACATCGTCGTCGTCGACTGCTCGTTCATCAGCCTTCGTCGCATCCTGCCGCCCGTGCCCGGCCTCCTGCGGCCCGGCGGGCACATCCTGGCCCTGGTGAAACCCCAGTTCGAAGCCGGCAAGGCCGAGGCCGATCGCGGCGCTGGCGTCATCTCGGACCCCGCCGTCCATGCCCGCGTCCTCACCGAACTCGAAGCCTTCGTCCACGCCGAACTCCCGACTTTGCGCTGGCTCGGGCACGTGGAATCCCCCTTGCTGGGCCCCGCCGGTAACCGCGAGTTCCTCGCCCACATCACCGCCCTGCCGTGAAACCGCTCGCCGCATCCATCCGCCGGGTCGGCCTCGTCGCCAACCCTGAGAAGAACCGCACCGCCACCCTGGTCCGCAAGGCCGCACGCACCCTGCGCACGCTCAAGTGCACCGTGATCACCGATCCGGACACCGCCCGCCTCTGCGACAACACCCTGCCCGCCGCTGAATCCCTCGACGCCGTCATCCGCAACGTCGACCTCCTCCTCGTGTTCGGCGGCGACGGCACCATGCTGCGCATCGCCCGTCAGGTGGCCGGCATCCCCGTCCCCATCCTCGGCGTCAACGTCGGCAACCTCGGGTTCCTCACCTCCATCTCCCCGGAGAAACTCTCCGAATCGCTCCGTCGCATCCTCGCCGGAAAGTTCAGCTTCGACGAACGCGCCCTGCTGCAGGCTTCGATCCAGCGCGGCCCCGAAACCTCCGTGCAGATCGCCCTCAACGATTTCGTCCTCAGCCGCGGTGCCTCCTCCCGCCTCATCGAGATCGAGGTCTCCGTCAACGGCGAACCCCTCACCCGCTACCGTTGCGACGGTTTCATCGCCTCCTCCCCCACGGGCTCCACTGCCTACTCCCTGGCCGCCGGCGGATCCATCGTGAGTCCCGACGCCGAGGTCCTCACGCTCACCCCGATCTGCCCGCACACCCTGTCCATCCGGCCCATCGTGGTCAGCCTCGCCTCCACCGTCCGCGTCCAACTGCTCAGCTCCCGTCTCGTCGCCACCGTCGCCGCGGACGGCCAGCAGCAGACCGAGCTCAGCGCCGGCGATACCGTCACCATCCAGCGTTCGCCGCGCACCGTCCGACTGCTCCGTCCCAATGACGCCAGCTTTTTTTCGACCCTCCGGCAGAAATTTGGTTGGAGCGGGGGCAAGGTGTGAGCTTGTCACCGCCCTGATTTGTGGGAAGAGCTTGAGCAGCCGACGGCACGGATGCCCCGCATCCCGACGACGGCCCTGTTTCCATGGTGCGTCTCAAAGAAATTGCGGAAGCGGCCGGCGTCTCGGTCATGACCGTCTCCAAGGCCCTCCGCGACAAGCCCGATCTCTCGCCCGCCACGAAGGCGCGCATCCGGGCCCTCGCCGACAAGATGGGCTACGTCCCTGACCTGTCCGCCTCGGGCCTGCGCAACCGCACGTCCCGCCTGTTCGGCCTCATCATCCCGGCCACCACCGATCCGGTCTTCGCCCGCGTCCAGCTGGCCATCGAACAGAACGCCCAGGAACTCGGATACGACCTGCTCTTCGCGCAGTCCCTGGGCAAGCCCGAGCGTGAGGAAGCCGCCCTCCGCCGCATGATCGCCCGCCGGGTCGACGGCATCTTCATCTCCCCTGTCTATCGCCTCAGCCAGTCCTCGGCGCTCTTCGAGGAAATCCACCGCCGGAAACTTCCCACGGTCATCCTGGGACATTCCGCCCCGTTCTGCGCGGCATTCCCCTCGGTGGAAACCGACGACATCGCCGCCTCGGCCGCAGCCACCCGCCACCTCATCGAGCTCGGCCACACCCGCATCGCCTTCTTCGCCGGCCCCATGGTCTCGCCTGCCGCCATGGAACGTCTCGAAGGCTACCGCCGCGCCCTGCGGGAAGCCGATCTCCCCGTCGAGGACCGGTTGACCTTCAATGCCGGTGCCACCGTCGAAGAAGGCGCTTCCGCGGCCCTCCAGTTCATCCAGGAGAATCCGGGGGCCACCGCCATCCAGGCCGTCTCCGACCTCGTTGCCATCGGGGCCGCCAACGCGCTCCTGAACCAGGGCGTCCGCATCCCGCAGAACCTCTCCGTCGTGGGCTACGGAAACATCCTGACCTCGGAATTCTTCCGCGTGCCCCTGACCACGGTCCGTCAGCCCAAGCTCCGGCTGGGCACGGTCGCCATGGAATTGATGATGGCCCAACTCCGCGGTGAAGCGGTCCGGTCCCGCCGGCTGGCGGCCGAGTTGGTGGTCCGATCCAGCACCGCCGTCCCGGGCTTGGCATAAGTACAGTGTAAGGATAATCCTTACACACTGGTCCGTTTTCGGCATTGCCTGCCCCCCACCCGGATACGGCAAGATTTGGGCGTCCCGTCACCGACCAAGGAGGTGGTGAAAATTCAAGGGGATCGCGAACCCGCGATGCGGGCCCACCGGAATGTGCAATTCCGGTGGGCCTTAGCATTTCCAGGGGCTGCATTTCTGGGCTTGGTGCCGAACCATTGAAACTTCAAGCTCATCGGCAGCATCCTATCCGTCCCATGAGCTGGTTTTACGCCCAAGCCAATGACCCCACCGGGCCGATCTCCGACGAGGAGTTCGCACAACGCGTGGCCCAGGGCATCATCCAGCCCACCACCCTCGTCTGGAAGGAAGGCATGCCCCAGTGGGTCCGCTGGTCCGAACTCCAGTCCCAGGCAACCACCCCACCCCCGCCCCCCACCGAACCCGGCGCCGTTCCATCCACACCCGCGGCCGCACCCATCCCGGGAATCCAGGGCATCCCGGCCGGCCAATCCCAGTGCCGCGTCTGCCGCCGTTACTTCGCTGAGGAAGACCTCATCCTCCTCGCCGGTCGCCGGGTCTGCGCCGCCTGCAAACCCACCTACCTCCAGCAACTCCAGGAAGGCGTCACCTCTTGGTCCGGTGCCCCCGGGGGCACGGGCGGCGAAGGCCACCCGCATGGCACGGTGGAACCCGAGGAAATCACCCAACGCGAATACGAAGTCCCGGCGGTCGAACTGGTCACGTCCTCCATCGAATGGTTCAAGCAGGACCCCTCCACCTTGATCGTGGCGGGCATCCTCCTCCTGCTGGTCTCCTGGGCGATCGGTGCCGCCACGGCCATCTTCCAGATCATCCCCGTCCTTGGCATCTTCATCAGCATCGGTGCCCCCGCCCTCATCAAGGGTCCGACCATCGGCGGCCTGCTGCTCACCTACCTGCGCTACCTGCGCGGCGTCCGGGTCACGCCAACCGACGTCTTCTGCGGATTCGGCCCGCGTTTCTGGAAGCTGGCGATGGCTTCGTTCGTCCCCGGTCTGCTGAGTCTCCTGTGTTACGTGCCCGGGGTCCTCTTTGCCGTGCTCGCCGGTTTCGGCATGGGCGCCATCATGACTCCGGGTGGCGGCGGCGGAGCGACGCCTGCGGCACCCCTGAGCGTGTTCATGATCGGCGTGGCGATCAGCTTCCTCATCGGTGGCGTGGTCCAGACCTACCTGACCGTTTCGTGGATGTACGTGCTTCCCCTCGTGGCCGACCGGCATTTCGGCATCCGCGAAGCCATGCGCCTCAGCCGACGCGTCGTGGCCCGCCACTTCTGGCAGCACCTGTGGTTCATCATCCTCACCGGGATCATCGCCGCCATCGGCGTGTTCGCCTGCGGCCTCGGCATCCTGATCACCTGGCCCCTCGCCCAGTTCGCCGGAGTCCTCCTCTACGAACGCGTCTTTCACGGACTCATTTCCCGCGAACCCCGCTGAGCCCTTCCCCCATGCCCACCCGCGACATCCGCTGCCCCGCCTGCCGGCGCCCCCTCCCGGAAGACCCGGCGACGCTGAACAGCCTCAACCGCTGTCCCGCGTGCAACGCGCCGCTGACCATCGCCACCTTTCCCGGCTTCCGACGCGTGCCGGTCGCCGGACGCGCTGCGGAACGGATCACCGGCGAAGGCGAGGCTGCCTGCTTCTTCCACGCCACCCGGAAGGCTGCCGTCCCCTGCGACGACTGCGGTCGCTTCCTGTGCGCCCTGTGCGACATCCCCGTCGACGGCCGCCACCTCTGCCCCACCTGCATCGACACCGCGCACAAGACCGGAACGGTCCGCGGACTCGAACGGAGCCGCACCCGATGGGATGCCATGGTCTGGTACGCCAACCTCGGGCTCTTCACCGGCATCGGCATCCCCTTCGTCACCCTCTTCAACATCCTCGTCACGATCTTCCGCTGGCGCGCGGCGGACTCCCGCGTGGCGAACGTCCGCCGCCGGATGATCCTCGGCACCCTCGTCTCCGTCCTGGCGTGCGCCGGATTGGCCACGCTGATCGTCGTCGCCTTCATCCTCTGACCGCCATGTCTGACCTCCTCCATCAGAACCCGGCCTACCGGAAGCTCCGGGCATCATTGATCCCATTGGTCGGCAGCAGTTCGTACTGGCTCGCCGAGGATCACCTCCTCGTCGTCGACGTCCTCGGCGTCCTCGAGCGCTACCGGAAGTTCCAGCTCGAGGACATCGAGCACATCGTCATCCGACCCAACCGCCTTCGCCTGATCCTCGGACTCATCCTGGGAATCCTCCTCGTCCCCTTCCTCGGCATGGCCATCGGATTCTGGATCGCCGGTCTCACCGCGACCGATGGAGGTGGCGAACCCTGGATCTTCGCCGCCATCTTCGTCACCACCATCGCCACGATCCTCTTTCCGATCCTGGCCTTCGTCCTCATCGGCGGAACCATGTGTGAGGTCCGCATGACCACCGCCGTCCAGGAAATCCGCCTTCCCGGCCTCTACCGACTCCCCAAGGCCCGCGCCCTCGTCCAGGAACTCCAGTCCGCCACCCAAAGACTCACCCCCACGACCACCGCCACCACCCCCGTCCCCTAAGTCCCCTAAGTCCCATCCGTCCCATCGTCCCATGTCCTCCCTGGTCCAGCATCGCTGTTCCGTCCACCCAGCCCGGGAGGCTTCCGCGCGCTGCCCATCCTGCCGCCAGTTCTTCTGCCGCGAATGCGTGACCGAGCATGATGGCCGCATCCTGTGCGCCACCTGCCTGCGCAAATCCGCCACGCCCGCGGCCAAGCCGCAGCGCGACCTCACCCGCTTCCTGCGTCCAATCCCTGTCATCGCCGGCCTCGCGCTGGCGTGGTTGGTCTTCTACGCCGTCGGATCCATCCTCCTCCGTACCCCCTCCGAGTGGCATGAGGGCAAGGCGGCCGAAGCGGCCATCATCGGCCTTCCGTGAAGCCATGAAGAAGCCGCGCCAACAAACCCAGGGCGAGAGCGCCCTCGACCTCGTCGAGGCGGCGATCCACGTGCTGCGCCGGACACCCATTGCCACGCACCTCGTCTATCACCTGGCCTCGGCGCCCTTCGTTCTGGGCCTGCTCTGGTTCTGGTCGGACATGACCCGGGGCGCGCATGCCGACGACCGCCTCGCACCCGGCGCGCTGATCCTCACGCTCCTCTATGTCGGGATGAAAACAGGCCAGGCCGCCTTCTGTTCCCGATTGCGCGATTCGGTTTCGGGACATCCGGCCAGCCCGTGGACACCGGGACGCTGGCTTCGCCTGATGACCACACAGGCTGCGCTCCAACCGTTCGGGTTCGTGCTGTTTCCCCTTTCGGTGTTTCCCTTCCTGATGATCCCGACGCCATGGCTGCTGTCCTTCTTCCAGGGCGTCAGCGTCTCCGGCGACCGGGCCTGCGGATCGGTGGCCGAGTGTGCCCGTGCCGCCTTCCACCAGACCCGCCGCTGGCCCGGGCAGAACCACGGCATCGTCGGTCTGCTCATCCTCTGCGGATCGGCGGTCTTCCTCGACGTGATCGTCGGCGTCGGTTCCGTCCCGTTCCTGGCGCGGACGCTTTTCGGGCTCACGTCAGACTTCAACCTCTCCGTCCACGCCTACCTGAACACGACGGTCATCCTCGCCTTTGTCGCGCTGACCTACCTCGTGATGGACCCCTTCGTGAAGGCGATCTACGTCCTGCGCACCTTCGAGGTGGAATCCATCCACACCGGCGATGACCTCCGCTCCCGGCTGACCACCCTGCGCCGCGAACGCATCGCCCACGGCGCCGCGACATCCCTTGGCCTCCTGCTCCTGTTCCTCGCGCTGCTCCCGGACCGGGTTTCCGCACAATCCTCCAATCCACCGCCGCCCGCCACCCCGACGTCGGCCTCGGTCGATGCCCGCCGCCTCGACGACACCATCCGCAACGTGCTCGGCGGCGTCGAATACTCGTGGCGTTCGCCGCGCGAACTGACCCCGGAAGCACCCGAGGATCCCACCGAAAGCCGGCTGCTGCGATGGATCCGGAAACAGGTCAAGTCGCTCGGGACATTCCTCGATCGCAATCTCTCCAGCTTCTTCGACGCCATAGGCCGACTGATCCAACGGATCCTCGCCGGCTTCAATCCACCGAACCTCCCCACCGGCAACAGCGCGGTGGATTGGAAGACCGGGCTCAACATCCTGCTCTACGCGCTGCTGGGTGCCGGGACCCTTGCCCTCGGATGGCTGCTCTTCCGCCGGTGGCGGAACCGCAAACCCCAACCGGTGCTCGCCGAACCCACCGTCCTCACCGGCACGCCGAACCTGCAGGCCGAAGACCTGTCCGCCGACCAATTGCCCGAGGACGGCTGGCTCGACCTCGCCGCCGACATGGCCGCCAAGGGCGAATGGCGCCTGGCATTGCGCGCCCTCTACCTCGCCTCCCTCGCCCACCTCGCCCAGCGCGAGTTCGTGCGCCTCGCGCCCTCCAAATCAAACCACGACTATCACGTCGAACTGCGTCGACGTGCCCGCGCCCACCCGGGTGTCCAGGAGGCCTTCACCGAGACGGCGAGCGCCTTTGACCGCGTCTGGTACGGCAACCATCCCGCCGACCAATCCCTCTTTGAAACCGCGCGCGCCCGTGTCCTGGCATTGCGCACGCCGACCCAGCCCTCATGAACCGGCGCCACCTTTCCATCGCCGTCGCCATCGTGGCCGTGCTCGCCTTCGGGTGGACCCTCAACCGTCTGTTCGAACTCCGCTTCTCCGGGGGCGACATCTTCCCCACCTCTTCGACCCGCCGCGCCGATCCGCTCGGCACCAAGGCCCTCTTCCAGTCGCTCGCCGCCCAACCCGGACTCGACGTCCGCCAGAACCTCGAACGCCTCTCCCGGCTCAAGGGCAACCCGGAGTCCGCCCTGTTCGTCCTCGGCATCCCGCCGCAGAACTTTGACTACCCCGGTGCCAAACTGGAGGACAACCGCGATCTCCTCGACTTCGCCCGCAAAGGGGGCCGACTCATCCTGGCCATCGAACACGAGTCCATCGAACTCGCCACCAATTCCACCCGCGCCGCCATCCGCAGCATCGCCCTGGTCACCGCCAATTCCACCAACGCGCCCAACCCACTTCAAACATCCCTCGATGCCGGAGTCGTCCTCGGCCCCATCCCGACCAACAACGCCCTCCGCCTCCAGCCCGCGTCCTCGCTTCCGGCGTCCCTGCCCTGGCCCTCCGCCTGGCACCTCACCAACCTCACCCCTGCCTGGACCGCGCTCTACGGCCACGGGGACCGTGTCGTCGCCGCCGAACGCTCCTGGGGCCAGGGCACCATCGTGCTGCTCGCCTCCGATTACCTCCTCTCCAACGAATCCCTGCGCATCGCCCCTCAACCCGACTTCCTTGCGTGGGTCGTGGGTCCCGCCCGCACCCTATTCTTCGACGAGACCCACCTTGGCCTCAGCCTCGAACCCGGCATCGCCGGACTCATCCTCAAGTATCGCCTCGGCGGTGCCGTCTTCGGGTTCTTCCTCCTCGCGGCACTGCACGTCTGGCGTTCGATGGCCCGATTCAATCCGCCGCCCGAACCGGCCATCACCGATACCGTCGTCGAGGGCCGCGGCAGCGCCGCCGGTCTCCTCAACATCCTGCGTCGATCGGTCCCCGCAGCCGACATCGTCGCCGTCTGCCTCCTCGAATGGCGGGCCACCCACCCCGGAGCCCGCCACACCGCCCAGCAACGCCTCGCCGAGGCGCAGAACTGTGTCGACCTCCTGATGGAACTCCCGCCCCGCCAACGCAACCCCGTCGATGCCTACCGGCGCATCGCCCAGATTTTCCGCACCCGCTGACCCGACCACCGCCATGGAAAACACACCCTCCCAACTCAAGGACACCCTCGCCCGCGCGCGCGCCGAGATCGCCAAGGTCATCATCGGCCAGCAGGAGGTGATCGACCTCACCCTCGTCGCCATCTTCACCAACCAGCACGTCCTCATCGAGGGCGTCCCCGGCGTCGCCAAGACCCTGCTCGTCCGTTCCCTCGGTCACGTGCTGGGCTGTGACTTCGGCCGCATCCAGTTCACGCCCGACCTCATGCCGGCCGACATCACCGGCACCAACATCTTCAACCTCCAGCGCAACGAATTCACCCTCGTCCAGGGCCCCATCTTCACCACCTTCCTCCTGGCCGACGAAATCAACCGCGCGCCCGCCAAGACACAGTCCGCCCTCCTGCAGGCCATGCAGGAACGCACGGTCACCATCGACCGCGAGTCCCATGCGCTCCCGGCCAACTTCACCGTCTTCGCCACGCAGAACCCCGTCGAAAGCGAAGGCACCTACCCGCTCGCCGAGGCGCAGAAGGACCGCTTCATGCTCAAGATCAACATGGGACCGCCCGAGCGTTCCGATGAGTTGATCCTTGCGCGGCGGTCCCTCGGCACCGACTCCCCCGAGGCCATGCTCCAAAGCGGTGCGATCCAACCCGTGATCACCCCGGCGGACCTCGCCAACCTCCGCTTCCAACTCCGACAGGTCACCCTCCGCGACGAACTCGTCGCCTACGCCGTCGATCTCGTCCGCGCCACACGCACCCACGAATCCGTCCTCGTCGGTGCCGGCCCACGCGCCTCGCAATCCCTCCTGCTCGCCAGCCGCGCCTGGGCCGCCCTTTCCGGACGCGACTTCGTCACCCCGGACGACATCAAGCACCTCTGCCAACCCGTGCTCGAACACCGCCTGATCCTGCGCCCCGAGTTCGAACTGGAAGGGGCCACCCTCGGGGAGGCCATCGAACGGATCCTCCAATCCGTTCCCGTCCCCCGCTGATCCGCGTCATGATCGTTCCCACCCCACGACTGCTCTGGTTGGTCGGACTCATCGTCTGCCCTGCGCTGACCCTCGCCGGCATCCGACCGGCCGAGGTCCCGCTCGCCATCGCGGCCACCGGCCTGGTGATTGTCGTGGCCGCCCTCGATGCCCTGCGTGGGCGCGACCTCCTGCGACCGCTGGCCGCCCGGCTTCCCTCCGTGGTGCGGATCGTCAAGGGCCGCACCGGATCGATCCCGCTCGAACTCCTCCACGCGGGTACCCGCCTGGGTTCCATCCGCCTCGCCCTCGCCCTTCCCGCCGGGCTCGAATCCACCCAACCGGAACTCGTCGCTGGAATTCCGGCTGCCCCCGCCAGCAAGCACGTCTGGCCGCTACTCGCCCCGCAACGCGGCACCTATCCCATCGTCGCCTGCCACACCGAGACCGCCTCGCCCCTCGGACTCTGGCTCCACCGCCGAACCCTCCCGGTCCAATGCGATGTCCGCGTCCAGCCCGACCTCGCCTCCGGACTCCAGGCCAACGCCGCCTTCCTCGCCCGCGCCCTGACCGGTTCACGCTCGCTGCGACAGGTCGGCAAGGGCCGCGACTTCGAGAAGCTCCGCGAGTACATCCCCGGCGATTCCGTCGATGACATCCATTGGCGCGCCACCGCCAAACGCGGCCACCCGGTCACCAAGATCTTCCAGGTCGAACGGACGCAGGAGGTCTACGTCCTCGTCGACGCCTCCCGCTTGTCCGGCCGCATCCTCGAGCCCGCCTCCCAGAACCCCGGAGCCCGTCGCCCCGAACCCCTTCTCGAACAGTTCATCCAGGCCGCCCTCATCCTCGGGGCTGTCACCGAACGTCAGGGCGACCTCTTCGGCCTCGTCACCTTCGCTTCCCAGGTGGAGTCGTTCGTCCGCGCCGACAACGGCACCACCCACTTCGGTGCCTGCCGCGAACAACTCGTCAACCTGCAGACCCGTCCGGTCACTCCCGACTTCGAGGAACTCGCCTCCTTCGTCCGCGTCCGGCTCCGCCGCCGCGCCCTCCTCCTCTTCCTGACCTCCCTCGACGATCCCGTTGCCGCCGAGGGATTCCTCCGGGGCATCGACCTCCTCCGACGCCAGCACCTCTGCATGGTCGTGCAACCCCGCGGGCCGTCCGTCGAAGCCGTCTTCTCCCACGATCGTGTCCAGCACGTCGACGACCTCCACCGTGCCCTCGCCGGACATCTCCACTGGCGCGGCCTGCGCGAACTGCAGTCCGTGCTGCAGCACCGCGGTGTCACCCTCGCCATGAGCCCCGCCGATTCCCTCGCGGCCGCCCTGGTCACGCGGTACCTCGACGTGAAACGCCGACAGGCCCTCTGAACCCGCCATGATCCTCGACCTTGAGAAATTCCTCGCCCAGGAACGCCCGCACTGGGAAGCCCTCGAAGCGTTGCTCAACCGTCTCGACACCGGCGACCGGCTCCACCTCGACGACGCACGCCGCATGCACGCCCTTTACGAGCGGGCCTCCGCCGACCTCGCCCGGCTCGCCACCTTCGCCGCCGAGCCCGAATCCCGCCGCTACCTTGAAGCCCTCGTCGCCCGTGCCTACGCCGAGATCCACGAAACCCGCGGATCCGGCCGCCGCTTCCGGTTCTGGCATTGGTTCCTCGTCGTCTTCCCCCAGACCTTCCGGCGTCACGCCCGCGCCTTCGGCGTCTCCCTCGGAATCTCCCTTGTCGGGACGTTGTTCGGCATCTTCGCCACCCTCGTTGATCCAGACTCCCGTCACGTCACGATGCCCTTCGGCCACGCCGAGATCACCCCGACGCAACGCGTGAGGCAGGAAGAAAAATCGAGGGAAAAGGCCGCCGTCCACAGCCAGCATGCGTCCTTCTCCGGCCAACTGATGACCCACAACACGCAGGTCTCGATCGGCACGCTCGCCTTCGGCATGACCTGGGGCATCGGCACCATCATCCTGCTCTTCTACAACGGCGTCGTCCTCGGTGCCATCGGCACGGACTACATCACCGACGGCCAGGGCGGGTTCCTCGCCGCATGGCTGCTGCCCCACGGCTCCATCGAACTCCCCGCCATCTTCATCGCCGGCCAGGCCGGGCTCGTGCTCGCCCACACCCTCTTCGGCCGACGTTCCAACCTGCCCCTCGGCCGACGCCTCCGCGCCGTCGCCCCCGACCTCGTCACGCTGATCGGCGGCGTGGCCCTGCTGCTCGTGTACGCCGGCATCATCGAGAGCTTCCTGTCCCAGTATCACGAACCGGTCGTCCCGTACTCGCTGAAGATCGCCTTCGGCCTCGTGGAACTCGCCGGCCTCGTCCTCTTCCTCACCTTCGCCGGCCGTTCCACCGAATCGAACGATCCCGGAACCGATTCCACGGCCCCATGACCCACCTCCGCATCCGCACCCCGGAGGGCGTCGAGTTCGCCCTCCCGATCGCCGGCCCGGTCTCCCGGGCACTGGCCTACCTGGTCGACTTCGTCCTGGTGATGGCCTTCAACATCCTCCTGTCCATCGTCCTCAGCTATGCCTCCATCGTCGCGCGCGATCTCAGCGAAGCCCTGCTCCAGGTCGGGTTCTTCGTCCTCCCCATCGCCTACGGCGTCGGATGCGAATGGCTGCTGCGCGGTCAGACCCTTGGCAAACGCGTCTTCAACCTCCGCGTGATCGATGCCGAGGGCCTCAAGCTCCGCCCCGCCCAGATCATCCTCCGGAACCTCCTCCGCGCCGTCGATTTCCTCCCGCTCTTCTACCTCGTCGGCGGCATCACCACGCTCCTCAACCGCAAGGGCCAACGCCTCGGCGACCTCGCCGCCGGCACCGTCGTCGTCCGCATCCAGCGCTTCGCCACCCCCGATCTCGAACCCATCCTCGGCAGCCGCTTCAACTCCCTCCGCGCCCAGCCCCATCTCGCCGCACGTCTCCGCCAACGCATCCACGCCGCCGAGGCCGCCATCGCCCTCCAGGCCCTCACCCGACGCGACGAGCTCGACCCCGCCGCGCGCCTCGCCCTCTTCCGCGATCTCGCCGACGGCTTCCGCGCCACCGTTCCCTACCCGCCCGAGATCAGCGAATCCCTCACCGACGAACAATACATCCGCAACGTCGTCGACATCCTTTACCGGCCGAAGAATTCATCCTGATCACGAACGGGGAGGCGACGTCCTCGTCGCCCTTCCCAAAGCCCTCTTCATGACGATGAAGACATCGCCGCTCCGATCACGAACGGGGAGGCGACGTCCCCGTCGCCGTGGAAGATCCTCAGAAACCGCTCAAGCGTAGTTGAAGCTGATGCTGATGCGCTCGGCCTCGACGGGATTGGCCACCACCTCGTGACGCAGCCAGCTCTCGAAGAGCGTCACATGCCCCGCACGCGCCGGGTAGGTCACGAAGGTCTGGTTCTCCCGGCGCACCTTCGGAACACGCGGCGGCGCAGCCATGAACCGGCTCAGGCGCGGATCCTCGAACTTCAATCCCGCACACCCACGCGGCGTCGCCACGTAATACGTCCCGCTGATCACCGAGTTCGGGTGCAGGTGCAGGCTGTGGGCCACCTGACGCGGCATGATGTTGATCCAGCAATCCGTCATCTCGAGCGTCCGCTCCGACAGGTCGAAATCCAGGATCTTCGCATACGCCTTCACGTGCCGGTCGATGCGCGCCTGCAACTCCATGAACGTGCTCGACATCCGGTGGACCTTGTCCAGCGATCCATACGACGTGTACCCGCCCGGATAGTTCTTCGCGGACCACTTCCGGCCAGCCTCGTCAAAGTCCCGGAGCTGACGGCACTCCGCCAGCAACTCACGGTTCAATGCCTGCCACCGCGGTTGCAGCACGGCCGCGTAAATGTGGGTGGGAAACCAAGCCTCGATGCGTTTCACGCGCAAACCCTAGACCACCGCCAACCCACAGGGCGAGTGCCGACCCGGATGGGGAGTTGGCAGTGTCCATCCCCAGTGAAGGCCGGGTGCCCTCACCCGGCGGTCCAGGCCGAATCCGAATTCCAGAAATCAGCCCAAATCCCGGTTCCGCCGCCATGAAACAAGTCTAGCCAAGATCAGTACCCCCGGTAGATTCCCCCACGCACGCCCGCCCGACGATGGTCCTCTCTCCATCGGCTGGAGGCGTCCCAGCAAATGACCCCGGTTCCAACGACGACACTCCCCCGTGTTCCCGTCATCCGTCGCAGCCACCGTGTACTGGCCGTCGGTGTTTTTGCCGCGTGTCTCCTGATTGCCCTTTCCGCATGGGCCCTCGTCCGCCGGCAGGTTCAGCAGGTCGACCACAACCGCTTCGACCGCCTCGGTGAACTCGTCCGCGACCGCCTCCTCGCCCGCTTCCAGAGCCACAAGCAGGTCCTCGAAGGATTGACCGGCCTCGTCGCCACCAGCGACCAGGTCCGGCGAAGCCAGTGGCGGGAGTACCTCACGGCCGTCTCGATCGTGAACCACCCCGGAACCCTGGGGTATGGATTCGTCCGCCGCGTCCCCAACGATCAACTCGCCGCCTACCAGGCCCAACTGCGGCCCGAATTGCCCGCTGGTTTCCAGTTCCCACCGCCCGCACGCACCTCCAACCACTTCATCGTTGAGATCATCGAACCCGCCCAGCGCAACGCCGCCGCGCTGGCGCTCGATCTCGCCGCGGACCCCGCCGCGCGCGACGCCTTCACCCGCTCCATCGAACTCAACGCACCCACGCTCAGCGCACCGCTCCGCCTCCCCCAGGACAACCGGAAGTCCATCGGGTTCCTCCTCGTCCATCCCATCTACCGCCGCTCGCTTCCCATCAATACCCCGCAGGAACGCTGGGCCGCCCTCATCGGCTGGTCGTTCGCCCCGCTCCGCATCGATGAACTGATGTCGGGAATCGCCGAGGTCACCGGCCACCAGCTCGACCTGGAGGTCTTCGATGGCGAACAGGCCGAGCGCGACCGCCTTCTCTTTGACGCCGACGGCCATCTCCTCGCCCGCAACGATCGCCGCGTTGACACCGTGGCCTTCAGCGGTCGACGCCATCACCGCTCGCTCTCCATCCAGCCCGGCAGCCGTCCCTGGGTCCTCTCCCTTTCCACCACCCCGACCTTCAACGCCTCGGGCGACAGCCATCTCGCCACCCTCGTCCTTGGCAGCGGACTGGTCGTCAGCCTGCTCGCGTCGATGCTGGCCTGGTCCCTCGGGAGCTCCCGTACCCGCGCCATCAACCTCGCCGGCGAGATGACCAGCGACCTCCGCCACGAGGTCATCGAACGTCAGGACGCCGAACGGTCCCTCCGCCAACTCACCCGGCTCCAGGCCGCGATCTTCGATTCCGCCGCCCATGGGATCATCGTCACCGATCCCCGCGGCATCCTCCAGCAGCTCAATCCCGCTGCAGAAGCCCTCCTCGGCACCCGCCTCCAGGACCTGCACGGGACCACCTCCCTCGACTTCTTCCTCGATCCCGCCGAACTCCAGGCCCGCGCCCGCGATTTCTCCCGCGCCCTCGGCTCCCCCATCCAGGCCGGCTTCGACACCCTTTCCGCCAACGCCGTTGCCGGCCGCCCCAACGAACACGAGTGGACCCTGGTCCGTCGCGACCGCGAACGCCGTCGCGTCCTCCTCGCCATCACCACGCTGACCGACGACCGCGGTGCCATCACCGGATTCCTCGCCCTGGCCGCCGATGTCACCGCCCGGCGCGCCGCCGAGAAACGGCTCCAGACCTTCGTCGAGCATGCACCGGCCGCCGTCGCCATGCTCGACCGCGACCTGCGCTACATCGCCACCAGCCGGCGCTGGCTCACGGAGTACGGCATCCCCAACCAGGACATCACCGGACGCCTCCATTATGACGTCTTCCCCAACCTGCCCGAGTCGTGGCGGGCCATCCACCAGCGCTGCCTCGCCGGCGCCGTCGAGACGTCCGACGTCGACTCCTGGCGCCCGCCCGGATGGGATCACGACCAGTTCCTCCGCTGGGAGATCCGCCCCTGGCACGATGCCTCCGGAGCCGTCGGCGGGCTGATGATGTTCACCCAGGACATCACCATCGAACACCTGCGCGAGCAGGAACTCGTCCGCCTCCGCAACGCCGCCGAGGCCGCCAGCCGCGCCAAGAGCGAGTTCCTCGCCACCATGAGCCACGAAATCCGCACGCCCATGAACGGCGTCATCGGGTTCACAACCCTCCTCGCCGACACCCCCCTCAACGAGGAACAACGCGACTTCGTCCAGACCATCCACTCCTCCGGTCAGAACCTCCTCAACCTCATCAACGACATCCTCGACTACTCCAAGATCGAGGCCGGCCGCATCACTCTCGAATCGATCCCCTACGACCTCGCCGAGACCGCCGCCGAATGCGTCGAACTCCTCCACAACCAGGCCGAAGCCAAGGGTCTCGACTTCAACCTGTGCATCCACCCGCTGGCTCCCCGGCACCTCACCGGCGACCCCAGCCGCGTCCGCCAGGTCCTCCTCAACCTCCTCGGGAACGCCCTCAAGTTCACCTCCCACGGCCATGTCACCGTCCGCATCTCCGGCATCCTCCGCCCCGGCGACACCAGCGCCTCCGCGGCGCGCATCGACGTGATCGACTCCGGCATCGGCATCCCCACCGACAAGCTCGACCTCCTCTTCCACAAGTTCAGCCAGACCGATTCCTCCACCTCGCGCCGCTTCGGCGGCACCGGACTCGGCCTCGCGATCAGTCGGCAGCTCGTCGAACTCATGGGCGGCACCATCGAGGTGGAAAGCCTTCCTGGCCGCGGCTCCGCCTTCCATTTCACCGTCCCCGTTGTTTCCGCCGGTCCCAACCCTGCCGATCTGCCCGTCGAACCATCCCCCCTTCCCGATGAATGTCGCGTCCTGATCGTTGGCAGCTCCCCGGCCGAGGTCGAAGCCCTGTCCTTCGCCCTCGACACCTGGAAAATCCAGCACGCCCGTGTCGAAGGCATCGCCGCCGCCTTCGAGACCCTCCGCACGGCCCGCGAAGCCGACGAACCGTTCCACACCGTCCTCCTCGACCACGCCCAACTCCTCGGCTTCGAACAACTCGTTCCCACGCTGCTCGCCGAAGCCCCGCGCACCGTCCTCCTGCTTCCCGGAGCCCTCCGCTCCGAGTCCGCCCGCTACCTCGCCGATGGATTCGGCGGCGTCCTTCCGCGCCCCTTCACCCGTCCCGCCCAGCTGCGGGCCACGCTTTCCACGCCGCTCACCCCCGCATCCGCCGTCCAGGCCTCCGAGTCCTCCGCTGCATCGACGCACCCCAGGCCTTCCTCCGCCACGCCTTCGTCCACCCGAATCTCCCAGCCAGCCCGTCGCCACCTCCTCCTCGTCGAGGACACCCTGGTCAACCAGAAGCTCGCCATCCAGATCCTCGAACGCCTCGGTTGCAGCGTCGACCTCGCCGAGGACGGTCTCCAGGCCGTCGAACGGGCTACCGATACCCGCTACGACGTCATCCTCATGGATTGCCAACTCCCCCGGATGGACGGATACGAGGCCACCCGACGCATCCGTGCCCTCGAAGCCCAGCGCGGTCAGGCCCCCGGCACCCTCCCCATCCTCGCGCTCACCGCTTCCGCCCTCCCCGAGGACCGTGTCCGCTGTCTCGAAGCCGGCATGAACGACGTCATCGTCAAACCCGTCCGCAAAGCCGACCTCGAACGCGCCCTCGACCGCTGGCATCCCCTCCTCGCCGAAGCCCTGACGCAGTAACTGACACGAAACTGGCAACTCCCGGTGCAGGCCGCGTGCCCCCACGCGGCGGCCCAAAGGAAGTTCCTAATCCCCAGATTCCTGCCCCGAAGGGGCAACCGGTGAAAGCCAATACGGGGTGGAACCCCGGGGACCACGCCACACAACGCCCTCTGTGCCCTGAAAGGGCACACGGGCCAGGGTGCGTGGGGTCACCGTTCGCCCCGCTGGGGCGAGGTGTCATGGGGTGGGATGCCCCAGGGTTCCGCTCCGCTTCACCCTGGGCTATCGCCGTGCGCCGCGTTGCAGCAAGGGCAAGCGCAGGAACTGGCAACTCCCCCTGTAGGCCGCGTGCCCGCACGCGGCGGCCCAGACTCCCTACTTCCCTCACCCCTCGCTCTACCCAACACTCGTCCCGATGCGCGTCCGTTTCCTCCTTCTGCTGCTCGTTCTGGCCGCGCCGCTCGCGGCCCAGCCGACGACCCAACCAGCGGGAGCGCTGAGCGGGCGGATCGTGTTCATCGGGGCCGGACACGGGTGGACCTTCGCCAACGAATCCACCTCCCCCCGTTGGTACACGCAACGCGCCGTGGCCAACGGCATGGTCGAGGATTACGGGAACCTCGATCAGATGAACCTGTTCGCCGACCACCTCTGGCGGGCCGGTGCCACCGTCGTCCCCACGCGTCCCCTGGGCTTCCAGACCAACGAGGTCGTCCTGGACAACACATCCCCCTCCGTCCGATTCGCCGGCGCGTGGTCCACCTCCATCGGCCCGATCTTCTACGGGGAGGCCGGCACCCCCGCCTATCGCTTCGCCGCCGTTGCCTCCACCGAAACCGCCACCGCGACTTATACCCCAACCCTTCCCGCCACCGGACTCTACCCGGTCTATACGTGGGTCGCCCACGGCGGCAATCGGGTCGCCCAGCTTTACCGAATCCTGCATTCCGGCGGCGAAACCCACGTCCGCATCCCCCACCACCGCGTCGGCAAGGGTTGGGTCTGGCTCGGGAACTTCCACTTCAACGCCGGCACCCACCCCGAATCCGGAAGCGTTGTCATCAGCAACCAATCCCCGCCCGGCGCTTCCCCAACCGCCATCGTCGTCGCGGACGCCCTCCGCTTCGGCAATGGCATGGGAAGCATCGCCCGCGGACCAGACAGCGGCGACGCGGCCCCGCGCGTCAGCGGCTTTCCCCGCGAGGAAGAAGCAGCGCGTTACTGGATCGAGGCCGGACTCGGTCAGGGGCAATCAACCGCCCTCTTCGACCGGCCCGGGATTGATGACGGCGATGACAACGTCGGCGCGCCCATCCGACTCGTCCGCGAGATGAACCGCGAGGTCTCCGGCACGACCTCCGATCGCGTCTACGTGAGCTTCCACAGCAACGCCGGTGGCGGCCGCGGCGTCCTTGGCCTCTGGAACGACAACACCCGCTTCCCCGGCACCGGAACCGCCAACCAACGCGACCTCGCCCTCGGCCTGGCCTCCGAGATCCAGTCCGCCATGCAGGAACTCCAGGCCGCAGGTCGCCTCGAAACCCCGTGGTTCACCCGCTCCCGTTCGGCACTCACTTTTGCCCGCACCGACTTCGCCTTCGGCGAGATCCGCAACGATGTCCTCGGCGGCGAAATGGACGCCACGATCGTCGAGTGCGCCTTCCATGACAGCGTTGAGGATGCCCTCCTGCTCCGTTCCCCCATCGTCCGCGACGCGATGGCGCGTGCCACGTTGAACGGATTGATCCGACACTTCGCCACCGTCGGTGCCGGTCCGATCGGATTTCCTCCCAGCCCGCCCATCCAAGTCCGCGCGATTGCCCATCCCGACGGAATCCGCGTCGCGTGGAATGCCGCCACGAACGGGTTCACGCCCACGCATTACGTCGTCCAGCGCTCCACCGACGGCCGCGGCTTCGGCCATCCCCTCGCCGTCACCAACGCGCTCGATTTCCTTCTCACCGACGTCCCCGCCGGATCCACCGCCTTCTTCCGCATCGTCGCCGTCAACGCCGGCGGCGAATCCGCTCCCTCCGCCGTTGTCGCCTGCCGCTGGGATCCGGAAGCCCCACGCGTCCTGCTCGTCGACGCCTTCGACCGACAGGATCGTTTCCTCAATCCCCGACAGGTCCTACAAGGCCCAGTCATCGAACGGGTCCAACCCGCGCGCTCCAACGGCCGCGATTCCCTCGTCGAACACGCCCTTGCGCTCGCCGCGTCCGGCGTGGCCTTCGATTCCAGCCATTCCCATGCAGTCGGCAACGGCCGCGTCTCCTTGGCCGCGTACGACGGAATCGTCTGGGCGGCAGGGAACGAATCCACCGCCGACGAAACCTTCTCCGCCAGCGAACGCTCCCGCGTCGCGGCATTCCAACAGGCAGGCGGCGCACTCCTCGTCTCCGGTGCCGAGATCGCCTGGCACCTCGGCAAGGCCAGTGGCCCCACGGCCGCAGAACGTCAGTTCCTCGCATCCGTGCTGCATGCCGCACTCCGCTCCGATGCCGACGACGATGCGGGTACCGACCGGTTCCGTCCCACGGCAACCGGCCCCTTCCGTCGGCTATCCGAACTCCGCTTCGGCACCGAAGCCGGCGGCCGATACGCCGTCCGCTTCCCGGACGTCCTCACCCCCGAAGGCAACGGCGCTTCCACCGTCCTCGAATACGTCGGTGGCCGCGCCGGTGCCGCCGCGATCGCCTACGACGGCACCCGTGGCGGTGGACGCACCCTGTTGCTCGGTTTTCCGTTCGAAACCCTCGCCACCACTCGAGACCGTGCCCGGCTTATGGCCGATGCGCTGGACTTCCTCGGTCTCCTTCCCCGTCCGATCCTCGACACCCCACAGCTCCTGCCAACCGGCCAATGGCAGGTACGCAGCACCGCCATACCCGGACGCCTGCACCAACTCCAGACCTGGTCCGGCAATCCCTCGGACCCATGGATCAACAGCGGTCCCCCGCGTCTTGCCAAAGGTCCTGTGCTCGATTTCAACCTCCCCGAACCGGACGCCCCCATCCTCCTCTTCCGCCTCCTCCGCGACCCGC
>JAIXZE010000165.1 GCA_027489875.1 Verrucomicrobiales bacterium | reverse complement strand
GACATCTTGCGCTGCGATCAGGCCATGGTTGGAAATCGCGATGTCCACCTGCATCTCGTCCCCGGTGAAATCCAACAGATCGATGAACGACGGTTCCACGGTCACCACCGGCACCGGCACGACCGTCTCGAACAAGGTCTCGATGACGATCAACGTCCGGTCCTCGATCTCCGTCGGGACCACCGTCCAGTTGTACTCGACCGTCTGGCGCGACAGGAACGCGGTCACCAGGTTCGTTTGCCCCGCGGCCACCAGCGGATTCAGGCGTTCACTGGTGTGCTTGTCCGCGCTGATCTGCACGTCGTAGTACGCCTCGGGAATGTCCCGCACAACGAACTCACCACGCGCATCCGTCACACCGTTCGTCACCACCACGCCGGACAACAGGTCGCGCACCACCACCGTGGCGTTCGTCACCCGCGGATTGCCCTCGGCGTAATAGGTGAACTCATCCTCGACCTGCACCAGCAGGGTTCCCTTGGCGTCCGACAACGCGCGGAACTCGAACGGAAGGCTCGCTCCCGCCGTCGCGGAGTTGAGCGCCATCGCCCCCGCATACGCTCCCAACGCCAGGTCCGCAGGCGGCGTCAGCAGCAGTGTCACATGGTTCGTCCCGCCAGGCGGGATGGCGGGAATCGGATTCTCCCCGGCGACTGCCACCCAGGCAAAATCCGGCAACGACAACACCAGCGGCTCCGTCGCCACGGCACCGAGGTTCACGATATCAAAACCAACCGCCGTCTGGCGTCCCCGCACCATTCCCGCCACCAGCGAACCTGGACGTACGACCAGCAACGGCCGCGGAACCCGGATCGAATAGGTCACCGGGATCTCCACCGTGGTTCCTTCGGTCGAGGTCACGCGCAGGCCGAACCTCCCGAAGGTCGTCGCGGCACCCGTTGCCTCCACGCGCACGATCATTGAGTTGGTACTGTCGCCACCCAACGTCGTGAGGTTCAGGTTAGCCTGGACGCCCAGGTGCGAGGGCAACGCCACCGGTTCCACGCGCAGCCCCGTCAACGGCACCTCGCTCAGGTTCACGAGATCTACCACCACGATGTCCGATCCACCCACCGACAGTTCGACCGCGAGCTCCTTCGGCTCCGTGGCAAACCCAATCAGGCTGAACCGGTCCTGCACCGGTGCCGTGGATTCACCCGGATGCGCCGCTCCGATCGTGTACCGCCCCGCCTCGTTCGGCAGCGGACGGAAGACCGCCTCGAACGTCCCGGTGGCATCCGTCAACGCCGTGACCATCCGACGCGTCCCCCGCACCTCCACATGGACGTTGACCACCACGTTCGGAACCCCCTGCTCGGATCCGCTCCGCACGGCGCGCCCACGCAGCGGGATCGGCGTTCCCGGCATCGCCCGATCCACATCCGTCGAAACCGTCGCCACGTAGCTTGGCTTCACCTCGATCGGCACGGTGGCGACGGTCGTGTTGTTGTCCTCGCGCAATTCGCCCACCACGCCTGTCGCATCCGTCACCACGATCACCCAGTAACGACCCGTCTGACGCGGCAACCGGAACTGCGACGTCTGCTCGAAGAACTGGCCCTTCGGGATCGATCCCTCAAAGAAGTATTGGCCAAGCAACGTGTCCCCGCCCGGCACCGGATCCGCACTCAACAGCACGCGCGTCACGAATCCCTTTTCGGTTGCGATGTTGCCGCGGTTCTCCACGCGATAGGTCACGTTGAACGCCGATTCCGAATCGCCCGTTACCGGCACCTGCACACGCGTCACCGAAAGATCGGGAAGGCTCGTGTCCGAGACCACGAACGACACCGTCGAACCGGTGAAACCCGAGGCGCTCGCTTCGATCGCGACCGTCTGGCTGCCATCGGCGACCCCGTCGTCCACCGTCGTCACCGGGAAGGTCACGCTCGCGGCTCCCACCGGGATCACCACCGTGGACGGCACCGTCGCCTCCGTGACGTCTGCCGAGCGCAACGTCACCGTCAGCGCAGTGTTCGTTCCCGTATTGCGCCGCACGGTTCCCGAGAATGCGGGATTCCGTCCTTCCCCCGCCACGTCCGATCCGAGGCTCAGCGTCAACGTCGGCCCTTCGTCGTCGATCACCGCCAACTCCACCGGAGCCGCCTCGGCGACCGTGTCCAAACGCCCCGTGGCCCGCAGGAACACCCGCAGCGCCGCCTGCCGCCGTCCGTTCAGCAGGTTGTCGTTCACCACGCCGATCGACACGGTCGCCGCGTCCGATCCCGCCTCGAACGTCGCCGTCGGTGCCACCAGCAGCAGGTCGTCCACGGTGACCACCAGATCCATCACCAGGGGACGATCCAGCGGCCCTGTCCGCCGGAACGTCACGAAACCCGCCTGCGGTCCCGCGGCCTCGTTCAATTCCCCCGAGGACACCGTCGCCGTGATCTGCGGGATGTCGTCGTCGTCCACGGTGATGCGGTTCGTATCCCCGACATAGCCGCCGGAGATCGCCACCAGGTCCACCGCGGCGGGCAACTGGAGGACGTTGTCGTCCACCGTGAGCGCAGCAAAACTGATCAGGGCCGAACCCGCCGGAATGGTCACCTCCGTCGGGAGCGTGATCCGTGTCGAATCCGTCGAGCGCAACAGCACCAACGCGTCCGATCCAATCGGCCCGCTGCGCCGGAGGGTCACCGGTAACGTGCGGCCTTCGAGGACGCGATCCGGCGTCGTCTCCAGGGTCAGCCGGGGCCGATCGATGTCTTCGGTCGGCACCGCGAGCGGCGCGGCGGCATGGCCGGGAGCCGAGGCCCCGATCATCACCAGGCGCGCACCATCGGTGACTCCATCCACCAACGCCTTCACCGGAAACTCGGCCACGGATTGGCCCGCCGGAATCAGCACGCTTTCCGGCAACTCGATCTCGGAGGGCACCGGGTTGGTCAACACGACCGTCAGCGGAACCGAAAGGTCGGAATTCCTGAGGACCCGGAACATCTGCGCCGGGGCCCCTTCGACCAGCGAGAATTCCGGTCCCTCCAGCGTCAGCGCCGCCGGGATCACCAAGCGCGTCGTCGACGTCCCCGCATTGTTCGCCACGCTCGCTTCGATCATCTCGAACCGTGAATCCACCGTCGCCGTCATCGTGTACGCACCCGCGGTGAGATTCGGCGGCAACACCACGAATTGCGTTCGCGAAATCGAACCTCCTGCCGGGAGGCTGTTGGTGAACCGGAAAACCGACAGCGTGAGCGGCGACGCGCCCGGCACCTGCATCACCCAGCGTTCGTCCCACGCGCCTTCGATGCCCGCCGTTCCCGTGTTGCGCACCGTCCACCGCAACTCCGTTTCCACGCCGCCCCCGGAGAACTGCGGAACCTCCACGTTGTCCACCGTCAGGTCCGGCAACGGCGGTGCCACCACCGTGACCGCCACGCTCGCCCGGTTGTTGCCTTCGTCCGCTTCCGGTTGCGCATTATCCACGTCCGTCACCACCACCAGGAACGCCGGGCCCACCGCGATCTGATCCGGGCGCAAGGGCACCGTCACCGTCACGGTCCGGTCATACCCGCCGCCCGTGGCCACGGTGTTGCCCGGAAAACTTCCCAGCAGCACGGCCCCCACAAGGGAGCCCGCCGTCGGACTCAGGAAGACCGCATCCCGCCCGGCCACGGTTGTCCCACTGCCTCCGGGATTCGTCGTACGCCACCGCACCTCCACGCCACCGCCCAGCGCGACCTGATTCGTCGCCTGCAACCCGGTCACGCGCAGGTCCGCCGCATGGACCACCGTCGGCACCACGGCCACGCCGGTGTTGTTCGAGCGATCCGGATCAATCGTCCGTTCCTCGGGATCCACCACCACCATCAGGTAGCGCGTTCCCGCGCTTCCGTTCCCGAGGATGACCTGCTGGGTCACCACCAACGTACTGCCCGCCGCCAACGTCCCCTCGAAGGTTCCCTCGCCGAGCCGTAACGGCGACGTCCCCGTCGCATCGGTCGCCACCAGGATCCGATGATTCCACGGGCCGACGGCCGTCGATGGCCCCCGGTTGGTCACCGTCAGCACCACCGGCACCGACTGCCCGAGCAACCCCGACGGCGGTCCCACCACCGACACCACCGCGAGGTCCGATCCCAGCACCTGATACGTGGTGCGATACGCATCTTCCACCGCTTCACCCGCGATGCCGTCGGCGTCCTGGTCCATCCGGTTGCCTGCGGCATCCACCACCTCCGGTCCCACGACCACGTCGTAGTCGGCCGCCGGCAATGGTCGCGAAAACGTGACGCGCCAGACCGCATTCGACAGCAGCGTCACCGACCGGATCCCGGGGAACCCGGTTCCTGTGACCTTCACGTCCGACGCCGTGAAGCTCGAGGCCACCACGGGCGTGCTGAAGGTCAGATCCCAGAACGTCACCCGCCCCGACGCTGGCGAGGCGGGCGTCAGCGAAACCACGCGCGGGCCAGAACGATCGATCTGGAACCGGTTCGTGTGCGCCAATCCACCCGCGAACGCCTGGCCGCCGGCATCGAGGATGTTCGGCCCGATCACCAGGGTGTAGTCGCCCTCGCCCGACAACGTCGCAGGCAACACCAGGGCGTACCCGCGCGGATCCGATGTGGCTTCGATCGTCATCGACTGGAGGTCCACGGCTCCGGTCGGCCCCGAAAGCCGCACGTCGGCCGCGGTGAACGTGTCGGACTGGATGGGCTGATTAAAGCGTACCTGCACCCGCGCCACGTTGGTCTGGATGGGCCCGCTCGGTTCGACCCGGGTCACCGCCAACGCGCTCCGTGCACAACGCCCGCGCGTCGCCGCCTCGTAGATCGCCGCGATTTCCGCCGCCCCCAGCGTACGCTGGTAGATCGCCGGCTCGTCGATCAACCCATTGAAACTCTCACCGCCCCCCGCCGCCCGGCCGATCGTCGGGTTGGCCACCGGGACGTAGCCGGGATCCACCGCCTTCGCACCGACCAGTTGGCCATCCAGATAAAACCTCACCGTGCTGCCATCACAGGTCGCTGCCACGTGGTACCAGAGGCCCGGTGTCGCTGGCTCGGCAGCCAGCACCCAATCCGAACACCCGGACGTCGGACGGATCACCGCGCCCAGCTTGCCGTCCGCGACAATCAACCCCCAGTCGCGGCAGGCACCGATTCCCGCCATCAGGACCCGCCGCCCCGTCTGCACGGATTCCAACTGGACCCACAGCTCTGTCGTCCATTCGTTGCCCGGGGCCCAGCCTCCCAGGCTCACCCCCTCGTTCTGTCCCGTGAACCGGAATGCCTGCCCGACCACACCCGGCGCATAGGTCAGGGCCCCGACGGCCGATCCCGGCTGTTTGCCCGCCAGGTCCACCGTGCTGCCCTCACCCGGCCACCACCCTGCAAGACTCCCCGCCAGACATGCGTCCTCGAGCACCACCGCCCGCACCAACGTCGGCGCATAATCGATCGACCACGTCCAGCCCTCGGGATGCTCCGGGACAGTCACGTCCGCAAACTGCCCGACACGCACCGGCGCGCTGATCACCGTCCACCCACTGCCCGGACCGGGCTGGGGATCCGCTGGCGGGAGCAGTGTGAAGGAACCTCCCACGGACAGGAACTGCGACCCCGTGATGGCCGCCGGTGGCCGCACCAGCGTCCGACCGGACAACGTCGACGAAGTCGAAAGCGCCAGCGTGCCGGTCTCCACCCGAACCTCACCCGTGCTGGCGAATGGGGAGGCATCGATGGCCGTGATCCCTGCGCCCGCCGTCTTGGCAAGATTTCCGCTGTTCGAGAACTGCGCCCGTCCTCCGCCGCAGCAGTAGGACACCGCGGTGCCGTCCGCTTCCAACGACCATTGCCCAGCGTTCTCAATCCGCGAGGAACTCCAGGCAGTCATTCCTCCGCCCGGGAGCATCCGGAGCGTGCCGCGGTTCGTGAGTGTGGCCGGAATATCGCTGTTCCCTGAGCTGAAGGCCACAGCGCCCGTGATCTCCATCCGGCCGCCCGATTCCACGCGCAGCCCGTTGAAGAGTCGACCTGCCTGCCAACGCAATGGGGCAGCCCCCACCACGGCAAGATCCCCCGCGATATTGGCTCCGGCCAAGACCAGCGGCGCACTCAAGGTGACCAAGCCGGCCGAGTTCATCGTGCCGCCGGTCATCGCGACTGTTCCAAGACCTTCCACCCGACTGCCGGCGGACCACCACGAGTTGTAGCTGAACTGCAGTTCACCCGAGACCGCCGACACCACGCCCCGCTGATACACATCCACCGATCCCACACGGCTCACGCCGGTCCCGCCGGTCTTCGTCAGCACCCCGTGGTTCACCCATTGCCCCACGCCCCCACCGCAACAGTAGTCGATCATCGTCCCGTCCGACTCGAACCGGAAGGTCCCCTCGTTGCTGATCCGAGAGGAATTCCACGCGGTGATCTGCGTGCCTTCGATGCTGATAGTACCCCGGTTTGTCAGGGAAGCCGGTGCCTCGGAATTGCCCGAGGAAAGGGAATGCCCGCCCAGGGAGCGCACGTTCACACGCGTCCCCGGATCCACCTGCACATCTCCCAGCACCCGACCATCATTCCACACCAGAGGCACCGGTCCGCGGAAGCGCCCGCTGCCGTACACGGCCACGCCTTGCCACACCATCTGCCCGTTCAAGAGCACCACCCCATCGAACGTTGCCGTGCCCGTGAGCGCCACCGAACCACCCCCCGCAATCTGACTCCCGTCGCGCCACGTGCTCTCATGCAGGAACCGCATCGGACCCGAACCCGATTGCACCAGGCCGCGATTGAAGAAGCGCACGGTCTCGAAATCGACCGTTTCAGGAACGGTCGACAGCAGCGTGCCCTCATTGACCAGGGTGGAAACCCCGCCGCCGCAGCAGTAGCGCACCATGGGCCCGCCGGAGTCCAGGCGCCAGACACCCACGTTTGTCAGAGTCGACGAATCCCACGCGGTGATCGCAGCCCCAGACCACGCGATCGTCCCACGGTTCAGCAGCCTCGCCGGAAAGCCAGGATTCCCGGAGGAAAGCGACTTACCCGCCAACCCCTCGATGTTCATCACCACCCCCTCGTCCACCGTCACCCCGCCGAAGATGCGGCCCGCTGTCCAAAGCACCGGCACCGGTCCCACGAATCGCGGATTTCCCACAACGTTGGCTCCCGCAAGATCAACCTCGCCACCGAGGATCATCCGGCCCTCCCATTCGGAGTTGCCACCCGTGAGCCGCAGCGTTCCCGGTCCCGTCACGCGCGATCCTTCCCGCCAATTCGCCGTCGAGCGGACATCGATCACCCCGGCACCCACTTCCACCGTACCGGTGTTGTCCACGTTCAGGTCGTTGAAGATCGATGCCCCAACCCCGCCGGTCTTCGCAAGGGTTCCATTGTTCACGAACGTTGCCCGGCCACCGCCGCAGCAATAGCCCAACATCTCGCCATCCTGCGCCAGTTCCCAACGGCCGGCGTTGACCAAGCGCGACGCGTCCCATCCCGTGATCCCGCCCCCCTGCCACGCGACCGTCCCCCGGTTCAGGATCGTCGCCGGAAAGGCACCGTTGCCCGAGGACATCGACTTCGCCACAGGTCCCTGGATGTGCAACCGTGATCCCTCCCCGATCTCCACACTTCCGTAAAGGCGTCCACCGGTCCACTCCACCGGCACCGGGCCCGAGATCATGAGCGCGCCCCCATGATTGCCCCCGGCGATTTCCAATGTGCCGTCGGCCTGGACGGCGCCTGCCCAGGTGTGCGAGCCACCGACGAGCTTCAGGCGCCCGGTACCGGCTACCCGATTGGTTCCCGTCCAGTTCGCATTTCCCGTGACCACCAGCGCCCCGGCATCCACCCGGAGGGTCCCGGAACTGTTCAAGGTTGCATCACCGAAGTCTGCGTCGCCCGTGCCCACCGCCTTGGACACGGTGCCTTCATTCGCGAACAAAGCCCTTCCGCCACCGCAACAGTACCCGAACAACGGTCCCGTCCCCTCCATCTGCCATGCGGCCCGGTTGAGGATCTGCGAACCGTCCCACGACCGGATCTCCCCGCCCAGCCAGCGCACCTGTCCCTCGTTTTCGATCCGCGCAGGAATGCCACCGTTCCCACTCGAAAGATCCCGCCCCGCCAGATCCGGCAACAACAACCGACCCGCGGAAGCAATCCGCAGCACGCCGAAGAGACGACCGGTGCGCCACTCATACTCCCCGACAACCTCCAGCGCGGCGCCGGAAAGGCTGCCCGTCTGGACAACGCGTCCGCCGCCGCCCACTTCACCACCACTCGCCAGTACCAACGTGCCCTGCACGTTCAACGTCACACGACTGCCCGCCTCGGTTCCCAACCGGAGACTGCCGATCGATTGGGTCCCGGTGAGGTTGATGGCGGTCCCGGACGGTGCCTCCACCACCACATGATCGGTAGCGTTGGGAATCCGCGCGGGCGACCAGTTCGCCGGGTTGGCCCACCGCACGTCCTCCAATCCGGTCCACCGGATCGTGGGCTCCGGCAGGCCTTGCCCCAGCGACCGAATACCCAACCACAGGTACACAAAAAGGCAGGATGCCCGCCAGAGGAGGGAGGATTTCATGGAACGTGGAGTTGGTGTAACGATGGAAAGGAAGTCGCCACCAACGCCTGCGCCAGCCCTGGCAGCTTTCCCTTTTTGGCAGGATGTTCTTTTCCCGTCCGATGTGAACTCCGTTTTTCAGGGGCACCCATCACCGAGCGCACCTTGACACTGCCCCGCATGCAACGGGGTGACGACGTCCTCGTCGCCGTTCCAAAGTCATTCCGAAGGCGATGCCGACATCGCCGCCCCGCACTGAACTGGGAACTGGCATCTGGGAACTGGAGACTCTCCATGCAGGCCGGGTGCCCTCACCCGGCGCATGCATGGAAGCCTGTAGACGCTCTCTCGACCAAGCGTCCCCACCAACCGCCAGGAAGGCCTAAATCCGGTCAACCGGCTTTTCTGCCTGCTTCGCAGGCCCGGGGGAGTCGGCAGGCCTCTCCACTGGCACCTGCGAGACCGCCTTCACATACGCCTCCAGTTTCTCAATCCCGTCCAAACGCACCCCGTTGAGGAAGATCGTCGGTACCGTCGTCACGCCAATCGCCCGCACCTCCATCAGATCGCGACGCACCGCGGCCTCGAACCGATGCTCCTTCAGGTCCCGGGCGAAGCGATCGACGTCCAACCCGAGTTCCCGTGCCAACGTGTCCAGCAACTCGCCGCTCGGACGCTCCCGGGCAAACAGCGCGTTGTGCATGCCCATGAACTTTCCTTGGGCCCCCGCCGCCATCACCGCCTCGTGCGCCGGCCACGACTCCGGTTTCACGGGCGCATGCTTGAACACCCGCTGCAATTGCAGGTGCCGGGCCTCCGCCACCTGGTCCAGCAACGCGTTCACCTTGGCGCACGCAGGCTCGTGGAAGTCCGCGAACACCACGGCCACCGCCTCCGTCGGTACCGGTGCCAGACGCGGATCATGTCCCGGGTGGGCCAGCATCCCCGTCCGGACCCAACCCCAGCCCGTCAATACCACAATCCCCAGCACCACCCGCCCTACCCGCCGCTTCCCCTTCATTGCCGCACCTCAAACGTCGGGGATTGTCCTTGGTACGGTTCCAGCACCCCGCCCTCCTTCAGCGCAACCCCTCGGTGCAGGATCCGATACGTCCCCGGTTCCGTCCCTGGCCCCGGTAACCACCCGACCGTCAGCTTCGACGCCGCCACCCCCACCCGTTCCCACCGGAACGTCGTGTCCCAGTCCGCATCCGTGCGCACCGTCTCCCACAACACTCCCGTCCATCGCTGCACGTCCAGGAACGTGGGCAACTGATCCACCCGACGCGCCCCGACCGTCCCGAAGACGTTCTTCGGATGCCCGCCCCAGAAACTCACCTGCACCCGCTGCCCAATCCCATACACCCGTTCGCCCACGGGACGCAGCCACACCGGATCGACCACGAGATCCCCGAACGCCGCCAGCGGCCCCGTGCACGCCTCCGCACTTGTGACCGGATTGAGGTTCCGGACCCAACCGTTGCACGACCAGCATTCGTTGCGCCCGATATCGAGGAACCACCCCGCTCCCCGCGCCTCGCACGCATACGGATCGTGCCTCGAAGCACGCGCCAATACTGCCGCGATCACGCGCTCACATGCCGTCCCCCCGGTCACCGTGAACACCGTCCGGTTGAACTGCGCTGGACAACTCCAGCAGGCACCGGTCAACAGGTCCCAGAACTGCCCCGATGGACAGAGCCCGTTGAACCGCGTCGCACCCGAGAACGCCGCCGGGATCACCTGTTCGCAGGCATTGCCTGCCGTCACGGCAAACACCGTCCGGTTGTACCCCCCAGGACAACTCCAGCACCCACCCGTACCGATGTCCCAGAACTGTCCCGACGGACAAAGCCCGTTGAAACGCGTCGCACCCGAATACGCCGCGGGCACCACCCGCTCGCACGCGCCGGCAGGATCGTTCCACGCACGGAACACGAGTTTCGCACTGCCTGACGGACAACGGAAACAGCTCCGGATGACGAAGTCGTACACGTAGCCGCTCGGACAATCCGTCCCGAAGAATCCCGTGGCATTCGCGCTCTGGGCCCCTACGAACTCCGAATACGCCGCGCGCTCGCAAGCCGTGCCCCCCTCCACGCTGAAGATGGTCCGGTCGTATCCGGACGGACAACTCCAGCAAGCCCCGGTAAAGAGGTCGAAGAACTGTCCTTGGGCACACCCCGCATTCCCGTGCCGCGTCGCCCCCGCGAAAAGCGACCTCGCCGGCCTCTCACACGCATTCCCGGCGGTCACCGGGAAGATCGTCCGATCGTATCCCGACGGACACTGCCAGCAGTAGCCTGTACCGAGGTCGAAGAACTGGCCTGGACCGCACCCTGGCTGTCCATGCCGCGTCGCTCCGCTGAATTCGGATCGCGCCGGAAGCTCGCACGCCGTCCCCCCCTCCACGCTGAAAACAGTCCTCTTGTACTCCGGCGGACAACTCCAGCAGTAGCCCGTCCCGACATCCCAGAACTGTCCCTCCGGACAGCCGGCCTTGCCCTTCAGTTCCGCAGGCCGCGCCTGCGGCAACGGCGGCAAGTCCAGGATCGGATCAATCGCCCGCAACAGGATCCCCACAGGCTCCTGTGTCCGTGGCATCGGTGCGGATGCCATCCCGCCTCCGTTCATCATCGCGTTCGCCATCTCCGAAAACTTCGTCTGGTACGCCGCCAGCGTGAACGCCCCGAACTGCGTCGACGCCGACTCATAGCTCTGCACCGGCAACCCTGCCGCACTCCGCGTCTCGTGCATGTACTCCTCGTACGTCACGACGTACCCCGAGTAGTCGTTCGCCAACCCGGCCACCACCGTCCGCGTTCCCGGCGGCAGGATCGATTCCACCGTCTGCCGCAGACGGTATCCCGCCATTCCCGTCAATTCCGCGGGCACCGCCAGGATGGCGAAATTGCCAATCCGCAGGATCGATACCGGAAGCGTCTGTGGTGTCCACGTCATCCCCTCCACGGCCGTTGTCCCCGTCGTCAACAGCACTTCCTTGGGAAAATGCCGCCGTTCGAATTCGTCGGTGATCGGGTCCTCAAAAATCCCGTTCGCCACCCGGAACGCATCGATCAACTCCTGCGACATCGCCTCGCCGTCCAACGTTCCGCGCGCGAAATCCACGCCCAAGGCTCCGGTGTACGTCGACCAGGGCGGGCGTTCCTTGTCTCCTGCGAACCCAACCTCCGGCTGGTTGTAGGGGAACAACTCGGGCGGATTCACCTCCACCGAGGTCATGTCGACATACATGTGCCGATGGTCGACCGGACCCGTCACCCGCGTGGACGCGCCCTGATACAGCGCCATCGCCTTTTCATGCTGTCGCCGGCCGATGGTGGTCGCGCGCTTCTCGTCGTCCTTCCCGTGCTCCGGCCAACCGCCCGGCTCGGTGCTCCGCAGGTTCGCCGTCAGGTCCCCCGGATTCGAATTCGCGAATCCCGCCACAAATCCCGTCGAAGCCGCATAGCGTCCATGTCCCGGATACAACGCCCCCTTCGCCTGCTCGAACAGGTAGGCCGCATACCCCTTGTTGTCGCCCGTCAGCATCCGGTTCTGCTTGGAGAACGAAACGCCATGCACCGGGAACCAGTTGAACATCGCGATCTCGCGCCGGTTTGAATGCTCGAACCGAAGGCACACCATCGTCGTGTCCCGGTTGTCCTTCCCGAACGGATTCGTCAATGCCGGCGAGGTCACCTCCGGGTTCTGCTTGAAGCCTTCCACCTGCCGGTTCTCGTTCGCATTCTCGAGCTTCCCCTCCGTCATCAGGATCCGCCCGGGCGCGAGGTTCCGATGCGCCTTCTTGATCGCCATGTAAATCCCGTGCACCAACGCGTCCTGCGTCTGCCACGAGAACCCACCGATCGTCGCGTTGTACAGCACATGATGCGAATGCCCACCCGCTCCGCCGTGCGTGTGCGTCGCGCTCAACACGATGTTCGCATACGAGTAGAACTTCTTCAGCTCATCGTCCGCCTGCAACCGTTCGTGCACTCCCTGGGTGATCGAATGGAACACCTGCCCCGCGTCCACCACCACGAACGCCACTCGTGCAGCGTCCTCCCCACGCCCTGCCGCAATGAAGGCCCGTGCCCATTGACGGTCATGGATTCCCTCGGATCGCTGGTCGCCGTCCGCATAGCCCATCATCCCGCCGTCCGCCGCCGGTCCTGTCACGTCGTGGATCCCACGCCCCACCAGATAGGGATACAACGCGAGGTTCGTCTCGTCCCTCAGGTAATCCTCCAACCGCGTGCGACCCGTCTGACTGGAAACCTGCGACGCATCACTCGGATCCAGCGGATTGTATCCTGGCCGACCCACCTCATAGAGGTCGTCGATCCCGTCACCATCCGAATCGCCCGGCCCGTCGTTCGGCACCCGGGTCACCCGGTAGTAGCCGGCTTCCGCCAGCGGCTTCAGATCCTCCAGCAAACCGGTGCCCGAAATAGTCGCCCCCACCCCGACCACCGTCTGCGCCCCGGTCCGCAGGTCCACGCGCTGGAGCAGGTGATGGAACCCGCCGCTCGCCTCATGACGGACCGCGATGCGCCCGTCTCTTGCGTCGATTCCGGTGATCCGGAATCCCTGCGCCCATCCGCGGCCCACGCACCCGCATGCCAGTCCCAGTGCCAGTGCCAGCCACCCGCGAAACATCCGCCGGTTCATTCCAACCATGATTCATATACTCCCGCTTCCCCGCTCCTTCCCGCAAGGCCGTTCTACCCCTCTTCGACGTAGCGGGCGCATCTGGACACTGCCCCCTTTTGGAAAGGATTCGGGGCGGCGATGTCCTCATCGCCATTGGGAATGGCTTCGGAACGGCGACGAGGACGTCGCCACCCCGTTGCATGCGTGGGCAGTGTCAAGATGCGCCCCGACGTAGCCAACGTCAGGAGGCTGGGAGAAGCTGGACGCTTTAACACTCTCCCCTACCTCCCCGGCAAAACCTTCGGCCTCTCGAAGTCCAACGCCTTCCCACAGCAGGCATTCTCATCCATGTGCCGCGCCAGGTTCTCCAGCGTCGGTTCGCCCCGGAACACGGTCCCGTTCATCACCACCGCCCCCGCCGCAAGCCCGCGCTCCAACGCTTCCGCCGCATCCCCCTCGATCCGCGCGCGATGCCGATGTTCCCGCATCGATTGCTCCAACTTCACCGCGTCCATCCCCACCCCCCGCGCCAACTCGCTCCACCGCGTCGGTCCCGGCACGCCCTCCTCCTGCGCCAGCACGCCGCACCACTCCCAGAAACGCCCCTGCTCGGCCGCCGCCAGCGCCGACTCCTGCAAGATCATCGACCCCGGCACGTTCGTCCGGACCACGCTCCGGAACTCCACCCGGACCGACGGCCGCTCCCGCGCAAACTCCCGCACCCGCGCCAACAACGGGCCGCTGGCCTTCTCCGACAGATCCACGAACACCTCGACGTACACCGCCCCATCCTTGGGGCCCAGGCTCGTGCTGTCCGGCTCCAGTCCCGGCACCCCTCCCGTCGCCACCTCGGCCCCCAACCCCAGCGCCCCGCGCACGTATCCCTTCAAGGTTTCGATCGAATGCCGTCCCGTCACCCGACGCCCGTTGATGAACGTCGTGGGGGTCGCCTGGATTCCCAGCCGCTGCCCTTCCTGGCCATCGCGATACACCCTCGCCGCGACACCCGCATCCGCCCACCGCAGCGCCAACCGGTTCGTATCCATCCCAAGCTGCGCCGCTCGCCCGAGCAGGTCTCCCTCCCCTTCCATCGGTCGGTTCATGATCGAATGGTGAAGCTCCCAGAACTTTCCTTGGTCCATCGCCGCCATGCCGGCCAGATGCGGCAGCATCGCCTCCGGTTCCTGCGACAACGGGTAGTTCTTGAACACCCGACGCACCCTTCCGGGAAACGCCGCCTCCAGTTCCGACAAGGTCCGGGAATGGATGCGGCAGAACCCGCACCGGAAGTCTGTGAACTCGATGATCGTCACAGGTGCCTCCACCGGACCACGGGCGGGTGCTGTCCGAAGGTCGAGATCCAGGATCTCCACCGGCATCTCCGCCCACGATGGCGGCGGCTTCGGCAACGGCGTCCGTAACGCCTTCCGGATGGCCTCACCGCCGTCCATCCTCGCCCCGTTGGCAAACAGGACCGGTGCCGACTGAACCCCCAGTCCCCTGGCCTCCGCCAGATCCCGCATCACGGCGCGTCGATGCATCCGGTTGTCCATCGCCATTTCAAATCCGGCCACGTCGAGGCCCAACTCCCCCGCCAACCGGACCAGGCCGCTCCCGCGCACGCCCGGATTCCGAAGCAACACCGCCAGCATCTCCCGGAACTTCCCCGCCTCCCGGGCCGCCTCCAGGGCCTCGTGCGCCTCGATCCGTTCGACCACCGCCGGTGCGTGCTTCACCGAAACCTCCAACCGCAATCCGCGCACCTTGGCAAACGTCTCCAACTCCTCCAGCAGCCCGGAACAATCCGGATTCCCCACGTCCACGAACAGCATCGCCGACAACTCACGCGGCATGACCGCACCGTCGGGAACCTCCTCGCCCCGCACCCTTCCCCAACCGCCCACAACCAGCAGCCATGCTGCCAGCATCGCTCCCATCCAACCGCCGGCCACCCTGAGTCGCACGATGTCCATGAGTTCGTCCCGTTCCTTCCCTACCCCACCATGGAAATCCCTCGCTCGTCCACCGCTGTGCCGCCCAGATCCACTTCACGGGCGCATCTCGACACTGCCCCCGCGAGGAACGGGGTGGCGACGTCCTCGTCGCCGTTCCAAAGCCATTCCCAAGGCGATGAGGACGTCGCCACCCCGAATTCCTTCCAAAAGGGGGCAGTGTCAAGATGCGCCCCCACCTCACGGTCAGGGCAGCCATAGCCACGTGGGTCGGCCCGAAACCTGTCCGGGACGACACCCCGCAGCGATTTGCGCCGGTGTGGTTGCTGCCACGTGGGTTGACCGCTAGGGCAGTCGGATCGCACGCACGAAGCGGTCTCCCGCGGGCACTTCGGGGAGGATGCCGATGGAACCCTGGAGGAGCTCCTCGCGCCATGGCAGCCAACCCGCGCCATCCAGCACGGGCGAGGTTTCGAGCCGGTACCGGACTCCGGGCAACCCGTAGAGGCGTCCGGTGCGATCCCCCATGGCTTCCATGAGCGGTTCCGCTCCCAGCAGGATGACGCGTCCAGCCGTGCCGCGGGCGCGGCTGAGGGTTTCCGTGCCCAAACCGCCGGTGAGTGATTCCGGCACGACCCGGATGAACGCCGACGAAGCCAGCGGATCCGTGCCAAACCGCAACCGTCCAACGAGGCCCTGCATGCGCAGGGACTGGCCGATCCCGGCCTGGATGGACAATGCATACTCACGCGGGCCGACGGGCTCGAGCGTCGCCTGCCCCACCTGGCTGCTGAGGTCGGCGATCGTCAACTGGGTCAGACCGTCGGTCCCCAGCGTGATCCGCGCTGCGATGGTCGAAAGCTCCAACTCCGAAAGGAGCGTGAGATCCACGGCACCGGCCTCACCGACGTTCACCAGGGCCTCCCCGATGCGGAACTTGAAGTCAGCTTCCGTATCGCGAACAACGACCCGGAACGCGCGTTGCGATTCCTCGATGCCGTCGGACACCGCATAGGCCAGATCGTTCGTGCTCGGGCCCTGCGTCGGACTCGGACGCCAGCGGAACAGGCCTGTGACTGGATCCAGGCTCGCACCCGCCGGCACCGTTCCCACCCAGCGGAAGGTCAGGGTCTGGGCGGGCAGGTCGACATCGACCGCCGGCAAGGACAACTCCAACAACTGGCTCTCGGCCACGACCTGGTCCCGCACCGGCAACAATATTGGAGCGTCGTTGTCCTCGATCACGCTGACCGTAACCCGATTGGTCGCGCCCTGCGACGGAAGGCCATCGTCGCTCGCAATCACCTCGACGGTGAACTGGAGCGGTCCACTGCCTTCACCCGTCGGCCAGACGATCCGTCCTGAGATCGGATCGATCCGCATGCCTGCGGGAGCGCCTGTACCCAG
Organism: Verrucomicrobiales bacterium; assembly: GCA_027489875.1. Classification (GTDB taxonomy): domain Bacteria; phylum Verrucomicrobiota; class Verrucomicrobiia; order Limisphaerales; family UBA9464; genus UBA6176. The sequence continues at coordinate 6,486 of JAIXZE010000165.1, read as the reverse complement.
CCGGTGCACCACGCCATCCGCCGGAACATCCGCGTCGACGGCACGAACCTGTGCTTCGAGCACAGAGCCTTCCGCCACCTCGACATTCAACGCAGCGCCGAAGACCGGCGCACGGTTCACCAGCGACACCCGCGTTGTCGCATCGGCGGCAGCGGGCGGCACTTCGCGATTCCCGGCTTCATCCACCGCCACCGATTGGAACGCGTAGGTGCGCCCCATCTCGCCGGTGAAGAGCCCGGCGGTGTCCCGCGTTGCCGAACGCCAGACCGTGAACGGTCCGCCGTCGGTCGAAACGAACACATCGAACGACCGGACGCCCGAGCCAGCATCGGAGCCCGACCACTGGACCTGGAATTGCGCCCGGCTTTCCGGCGGCAACGCTGCGACCTGGCTGACCGGAGCCGTGGTGTCCGGCGGGATCGGTTCCGCGTAGATCAACGTGTACACCACGGTGCCCGCAGCCGTGTGGTCCAGCAGATGCAGCATGTCCTCGTAGATCGGACGACGCCCGCCCGCGATGAAGGTCCGGTCGGTTGTCCACACGTTCCATCCGAACGGAACCTCGCTGCCGTCCGCCCTCAGCACCCGCGCGAGTGGCAGGTCGCCACCCGACGGATCCGGAACCCGCACGTAGGTCCAGCCGTCCGGCACCGTCACGGTCAACCGCACCTCACGGTCGGCCGTCGTGGCGGGCCCATCGATGGCCCCCTCGCGGACCACGGAGACCCGGTTGGTACTGCCATTGCTCAGGTAGAGCGTGTCGGGCAGGAAATCGTCGTCCAGCACGTCGTTCACGAGGAAGTCCGGCTTCCCATCCCCGAACCCGCGATCGGCCAGGACGAGGTGGATCATCTCGTGGATCGACACATCGCGCACGGAGGCCAACTCCGGCAACCCACTGAACGGCCCGGTGTGCTCGAAGGTGGCGCTGTACTCGATGAACTGGCCCTGCAACGTCGACTGGAAGAGCCATCGTCCCACGCGCGTCTCGCCGGAAGGCAGGTCACCGAACGCGGCGGTCATCGACGGCACCAGGTTCTCGCCGGCCACCTCGGTCGCGATCAGGTCGAAGTCGATCAGCAAGCCCTTCTCGTTCTCGATGATCTTCGGCTGTGAAGAGGTGATGGCGAGGCTTCGGGCAGTTCCCGCGCCGCGATTGTTCACGAGCACGGCGAGCGAGTACGGAATGCTCGGCTCGATCGGGACCGTGAACGGATCGTCGGAACGCACGTCGCGTTCGTGGAAGTACTGGAGCACCAATTGCGGGATCGGCAGCACGGTGATGGCCACCGGCGCGATGGGCTGGCGAACCGTCAGGCCGCCTTGCCGATATTCGATGGTTCCCGCCACGAAGTGACGCACGGCCTCGGCCGTGGGAGCCGCTTCCGGTCCGGGAATCAAGACCCACGAGGCCTTGCCGGTCGTTCCAGCGTCGACCTTGCCGGTGCCGTCCACGGCACCGATGGCACTCAGCACCGGAGCCAACCGACCGAACTGTGCGGTCGTCGGTACGCCGTTCTCATCGGTCATCGTGAGATCGACCTTCACGCCCTCCAGCGCGGCATCGGAGTTGTTGACCAACTCCAGCGACGCCTGGAAGCCCTGACGGGCCTGCACGACGTCCTGTTCCAGGCGCAACCGCACCCGCGCACAGATCGCCCCACCGCCCGACTGGATCCCCGCCTTCATGCGGTCGATCGCCGACAAGACGGCGTTCATCGGTTCGCGGAAACCCGCCGCCTCGTTCGCGGTGATTCCAACCGCGGCGGCACCGAGCACGCGGGTGAGCAACTCGCGATCGATGAAATCCGTGCTTTCGCCCGCCGGCACCTGGGTCCGGAACTGGATGCCACGGGCGTGGTACGCCATGGTGCGGTTCCAACGCTCAATGGCCGCATCGACGGCCTCTGGGCCCACAGATGAAGGCCGGGGTGCCGCGCGCAACGCAGCGATCTCCGCATCGGTGATCGTCGTTCCGCCGTCGCCCGCGGGTGACGCGGCCCGGATGAAGATCTGGAGGAAGGTCTCACCGGTGGCTCCGCCCACGGGCATCAGCAACTGGCGATTGCCCACGAGCACAACCAGCGGTTCGATGATCGCTTCCAACCTCAACCGCTGTTCGTTCACGCCTTCCAACCCTGGAATGATCGGGCTGATCGTGTTCGCCAAACCGGCGATCCCACGCAATCCGGTGCGGTTCCCGCCCGGGTTGCTCCCGCCCCCGCCCCCGCCTCCTCCGCCACCACCGCCGCCCCCACCTCCTCCTCCGCCGCCGGCACCACCGGCGGCGCATTTGTCCGCGGCGTCCTTCAAGGTCTTGAGGCAATCCAGCACGCTGAGGATATCACCGAGGAACGGGATCTCCTTGCCCGCTGCTTCGAGGCAGCTGACCAGCGCCGCCAGACAGCCGAGGATATCCGGATCCGAGAGGCAGTCATAGGTGTCCTTCAAGCACCCAGGGATGTCGCCCAGCGGGATGAACCCGATCGCGCATTCCAGCAGTGCGCCCGCCATTTCATCCGTGCACGGATCGCAGGATCCCAGCGACGAAGCCACAACGGAACCCACGATCGTTCCGCCCCCGCCTGCGCCCCCGCCCCAGACGCCACCGCCGCTGCCGCCACAGTTTCCACCCTGGACACCGACGCTACCGGAGTACGTGTTGGTCTTGTTGCCGCACACCAGTTCCCAGAGGACCCGCGCCCCTGGACATCCCCCCCCAGCAGCGGGACCCGCACTCCGCGCACCGGAAAGCCGCTCCAGAACCACCGGAACCGTCACTGAACTCCGCGCGGGCAGATCACCGAGATCCGTCTGCAAGGCCGTGAACCGCCACCCTTCCGAGTTTGAGAATCCCAGCCGCATGGCCTTCGCCGCGATCAATCCATGGTTCGTGATCGTGAACTCGAACTCCGTCCGATCCTGCGTGATCTCTTCCAGGTCGATCATCGTCGGCTCCACCGTCACCACCGGCATCGGCACTGCCGTCTCGAACACGGTCTCGATCGTCACCCGGGTGCGATCCTCGATGCTGATCTCGTCCACCGTGAAGAAGTACTGCACCGCAATCCGCGGCAGGAATACCGATGCTTCCGTCGCGGGGCCGCCGCGCACCAGCAGCACGCTCCGCCCCGTCTGATGGCCATCCGCCGTGGCCGTGACTTCGTACCAGCCTTCGCGCAACGCCGGGAACGTCGTGCGCCCATTCGCATCCGATGTCCCCTCCACCGTGACTCCGCTGCCGTCCTGACGCACCACCCGCACCCGGGCACCCGCGACGCGCGGCGCGCCGTCGGCGTAATAGGTGTATTCGTCCACCGTCTCGACATTCAGGCTGCCCACCGCATCCGAGAGGATCGCGATCGAGAAGCGCAGCGTCGTCGACGCGGAACCGTCCCCGATCCCGACCGTGCCGGATTGCTCGGTCAACGGCAGTTCCGCCGGCGGCCGCAGGATCAGATGGATCTCACGGCTTTCGCCCGGTGCCAGCGCGGGCATCGGCTGCTCTTCCGCGGCGGTGAACCAATCCACTGCCGGCAGCGCCAATTGCAGCGGCCCGGTCGGACGTCCGCCGTCGTTGCGGACCGTCACCGGCACGATCGTCTGGTCGCCGCCCAGCGCACCCACCGAAATCACCGCCGGATCAAAGACCAGTTGCGGCCGCGCCGACCGGACCCGCAACGGCAGCAACACCGACGCCTGCGGTCCCTCGGAAGAACGGACGCGCAACCGCGCCTCGCTGTCGACGTCCACATCCGCCGTCGAGGTCACCACCACCCAGACCTCCGCGCGTGCGTCCCCGGCGAGGCCCGAGGGAGCCACGGCGGAAACCGTCACGCCGTCAGGCACGGACTCCGTCTCCACGGTCAAACCCGTGAGCGGCCCGGCGCTGAGATTCACCAGTTCGAAGCGGTTGCTCGACGTCGAAAGCGCCGGCAGGTCAAAGGCCAGCAGGTCCGGTTCCGCGCGCAATCCCAGCAACCGGAACGTGTCCTGCACCGGAGCCGAAGGCTCGCCCGGATGCGCCGCACCAATCGTGTAATCACCCGCCTCGCCCGGCAGCGGTCGGAACGTCAGTTCAAACCGACCGTTGGCATCCGTCAGCGCCGACACCACCCGGCGCATTCCGCGCACCTGGATGTGGATGTTCACCAACTCGAACGCCGCGGGGGCCCCACTCCGCCGCGTCGCCGTGCCCACCATCGGGATCGGCGTGCCCACCAATCCCGTGGTGAAATCCGTCGACACCATAGCCTGGTACGCCGACGTCACCACGATGGGGCGCGACACCCGTCGGTTGTCCGTCTCCGAACCTTCGACGATCGCGTTCTCCACGTCCGCCTCGGCGATGACGTAATACTCACCCGCCGCGCCCGGCGCGCGGAACTGGAGGGTGCGACCGATGAACTGCGTCGGCAGCATCTCCCCGTTGAACGGATACTCACCCAGCAGCGTGTCGCCGCCGTCGAGCAATGCGTCCCCGGACAGCCAGACCCGCATCCGCCACGACCCGGTCGCGGGCAAGGTTCCAAGGTTCGCCTCCCGCACGCTGACCAGGAACGGTGCGCCCGTGTCGGCGGTCGCCGGCGCGTCCAACTGGGTCAGCAGCAGGTTCGGCAGCGGCGTCGGCAGGCGCAGTTGGAACGTCGCTTCGTCCGAACCGCCCGCGCCGTCCTCCACCCTCACAGTCACCGGAACGGCCCCCGCCAAAGTCGGCGGCACGGCCCATGTGAAGAGTCCAGATTCGCTCAGCGTGGCCCCGGCCGGCCCATTCACGAGCACGTACCGCAACGTCTGCACCGGCACGTCGGGATCGGACGCCACCAAGGCTTCCGAGTAGGTTCGCCCGGCTTCCACAAAGCGGTCCGAACGGCTCAGCAAGGTGGGCAACTGGTTCACCTCGCGGACATCGATCCGCAGCACGGCTTCGTCCGCCAGCGGGTTCAGGCCGCTGTCCGTCGCCCGGATCCGCACGTCGAACACGGCGGGACCGTCGGCTTCGAGCGGTGTCCAGGTGAACCGCCCGGTCGTCGGATGGATCGCCGCGCCGCGGGGCACCGGCGGCACCAGCGCATAGATGACCGACTGCCCAAGGTCCGGATCGCGCGCCAGCACGACCACGTCCACCGGGCTGCCTTCATTGACCGCCACTGCCACGGGATCGGTGATCACCGGTGCCCGGTTGAACTCCACCGGCAACGTGAACTGGATCTGGTCGATGGCGGCCGTGTCCGCGTTGCGTCCCAGGCTCGCCCGGATACGGGAAATCCCCGCCCGCGAAAACACGACGCGTTCCTGCGCTCCACCGCCGCCCCGGAGTTCCCGTGATTCCAGCACGCCACCGTCCGCATCGAGGGCTTCGACGACGGCCCCTTCGGCCTCGGCATCGATCACGTAGAGACTGACGAAATCCGTCACGGCTCCGGCATCCGTCCCCGGCACCACGAATCGCAATTCCACCACGCCAGCCGCCGCGCCGGATTCGGTGGGATCACCCAGCACGGAACTCGCCGAGACTGGCACAAAACGGGTCGGACGATCCTGCGTCACGCGGATGCCCGCCGTGGTGGTGAAGACCACGCCGAGGTTCCTGAACTGGTTCGAGACGACCGTCCCGGGAGTCAGTTCCTCGAAGGTGATCTGCCGATCACCCAGGCTGGGGGACGTGTACAATTCCTCCTGCGGCACCACTTCCACCAGGCCATCGCGCCGTACGCGCAGCCATTCCAGACCTGAGAAGCCCACGCTGTTCGCCGCGAACAACAGGTTCACCGGGTACAGCCCCGGCCCCTCGAACACGACATCCATCCAGCTCACCGAGAAGCCCCGGTCACCAATCGATCCCAGCGTCACGCCGCCAATCTCCAGCAGGAAGCCGTCGTCCGATCCCACGCCGAGGCGCATCTCGATCGCCGGCGTTGCGGGATTGAGATCCTGTTCGGGACCCGCGCGGAGGAAGAAGGTATGCCGGAGGATGAAATTGCTGGCGGCGAGCGCGCGCACACTGTCCGGGGGCACCACCGTGTTGGCGAAGAAGGTCTCGAAGCTCTGCCCCACGCCGATGGATGCCCCGGGCCGCGGGAAATCGATGACCGGCGAGATCAACTGCGCGTTCGCCGCCAATCCTTGCAGGTTGGCATTCTGCGGAGCCGGTCCACCGCCGATGCCGTTGAACACCTCGATCCGGACGCCATCGCCACCAATGCTGGGAAGGTTGGTGCGGGCAGCACTCGCGAGGGGGACCTGCCCTTCCGCGATGCGGACAGAAACGACATCCGAGACGATCCGCCCCGCAGCATTCGACACTTCCACGAGGTACGAACCCTCGTCTCCGAAATCAGCGGTGCCGAGATCCAGGACCGGTCCCGTCTGCCCCGTCTGGAGGCGGCCATTGGCGTACCACTGATAGGTCAACGGCTCAGAGCCCGTGGCCTGCACGTCCAACCGCGCCACCGCACCCAGCAGGAGGATCTGCTGCATCGGTGG
>JAIXZE010000099.1 GCA_027489875.1 Verrucomicrobiales bacterium | reverse complement strand
TCGCAAGCCAAACGGCTTAAGCGCCTGCAGGAACAAGCCGCAGCGATGGGGATGCAACTCCTTCCCGCGGCTTCATGAGGCGAGTGTGTTAGTCAGGAGACGCAAAGACGCAAAGGGGGAAGGGCGGCTCAGGATCACGAGCGGCTTGCAGTGAGGAACCTTTCGGAACTTTTCGATTCACCCGAATCCGTTCGTCCCCTTTGCGGCTTTGAGGCTTCGCGGCTTTGCTTCCGCTGCCTTGGGCCGTGAAAGGACAAGGAAAGGAAAAGCCGCCAAGCCGCCAAGCCGCGAAGAAGGCGGCTATGAGGCGTTTCGTTCCACGTGCGCCCCAGCGCCTCTGCGCGGGAACTCCCCGCTTCGCCAGTCAGGGTCTCAGGAAGCGCGCGTTGCGCCCTGATCGCGTCACCCACTTTGAACTTGGAACCTGGCCTTCCGGGGGGAACCTCCGACCGTGACGATCGATGGCCTCGCCCGTGCCCTGACCCTTGCCTGGGTTTACGAACATCCGACCCAAGCCCTCGAATCGCAGATCCGGGAATCGCCAGAGGCTGCGATGTCGGGAGACGTGGAGATGCCTCCCACCACTCAGGACAAGGATTCGGAAACAAGTGTGGGTGGTGACTTGACCCGATGGGTCCCCTGGCTGGAGGCGCAGGCCCGGCGAGGTGGAGGCTGGAGCCGGGAAGAATTGGCCGCCCTCGATTTGATGGCTGTGTTGTTGGGACCTCGCCTTTGGACTCTGCCCGCAGCCGAAGCGCATCAACGATGGGAGCGGTTGCGTGTTGCCATCAATCAATTCGGAGTCGAACGGGTTCCCCGCCGGGAAGAAGTGGCGTACAGATGCGAGGGCTTTGGTGACGTCTTGGATCCGGACTTCGACGTTCCATGCCAGTATGGCGTGGAATCTGTCGAGGCCTACCAGATGTCAATCCGCCTGGGCCGAAGCAGTACCTACTTGATGTACAGGCTGGGCCTCGGCCTCGAAGAGCGGCTTGGACGGTATGCGGATGCGGAGGCGGCGTACCGGAAGGCGTTGGAGTTGGATCCGGAGTACGCCTGTGCACATCGCAGACTCGGAGACCTGTTGCAGTTTCACCTTGGCCGTTACGAGGAGGCGGAGGCGGCGTACCGCAGGGCGATGGATCTGGATCCAACGGATGCCTATCCGCACGACGTACTCGGGAACCTGTTGCACCATCGGCTTGGCCGTTGCGAGGAGGCGGAGGCGGTGTATCGGAAGGCGATGGAGCTGGATCCGAGGGATGCCTATCCGCACCGCGGACTCGGGGACCTGTTGCAGTATCGGCTGGGCCGTTACGAGGAAGCGGAGGCGGCGTACCGGAAGGCGTTGGAGTTGGATCCGATGGATGCCAATTCGCACAACGGACTTGGGAACCTGTTGCAGCATCGTCTTGGCCGTTACGAGGAGGCGGAGGCGGCGTACCGGAAGGCGATCGAGTTGGATCCGAAGTATGCCCGTCCGTATGGCGGACTCGGGAACCTGCTGCAGTTTCACTCTGGCCGGTACGAGGAGGCGGAGGCGGCGTACCGGAAGGCGATCGAGTTGGATCCGAAGTATGCCCGTCCGTACGGCGGACTCGGGAACCTGCTGCAGTTTCACTCTGGCCGGTACGAGGAGGCGGAGGCGGCGTATCGGAAGGCGATCGAGTTGGATCCGAAGAATGCCCATCCGCACAACGCTCTTTGCCTGCTCTACCAATTTCACCTGGGCCGATGGCGGGAGGCGGGGGAGGCCATCGAGCGGGCGATCGAACTTGCGCCCGACAACTCTGACTGTCGCGAAACCCGAGGCCTGTATCTGGAGGAATCGGTTGATCTGAATGGAGCCGAGCGCTCTTTTCGGGAAGGGCTTCGATGCCGACCGGGCGAACTCGAAAACACCGTGGGGATCGGCTGGGTGGCGCTCCAATCGCGCGATGACATCACGGCGGCTCGGGAGGCATTGGCAAGTTTGTCGGTCTCGGATCGTGCGCGGCCATCGGCCACCTTGCTGGAAGCGGGTCTGGTGGTCTGGGAAGGGCGCTGGGCGGAAGCTCAACCCCTCCTCGCCCGGTGGATCCGCGAACTGCCCGCAACGGTGTCCCACTATCCCTGGACCCAACGTTCGCGCTGGTGTGCACTCATGCGGCGCAGCGGCATCCCCGTGCCGTGGTCGGACTGGCACCGACTCTTCACGGAAGCGTCCGTACCGGCATCCTGGACTGAATGGATCACCGCCATCGAGGCCTTGCGCGACGGGCGGCCTGCTGCGGAACTGTCCGAGCGCAGGTCCCGGTGGATCTATTCCTGCATCTCTGTCGGGCCGACCTTTTCCATCTGATGGAGAGTCGATGGGGTCGTGGGGAGTCAATGGGGTCGCGTCTAAAGATTATACATTTGCCGACGATGCACCTGGAGGCGCGTGAGCCGAAGGTTTGAAATGTACAATTTATAGACGCGACCCCATTGCCTTCATTTCGACCCCATTGCCTTCATTTCGGAACCTTTCGATTCACCCTTGTCAACTGTCCCTGACCGTCGTGCGCGGAGCGCCGGGTGAGGGCACCCGGCCTTCAATGGGGAGGTGCCGGTTCGGTGGATCAGAGGGAGAAGTGGCCACACGCGAACCGCAGGGGTGGGCAGAGGCGTTCTGTCGCCCCAGCTGGGGCTAGATATTCCTTTGGGGACGCAACCCAGCGCTCACGCGCTGGGCTATCGTCTTCCGGTGCTCCGCACCTGTCGCCACGGCTCCGGGGAGGTCATGCCGTGGACTGGGTTCTTTCCTTCCCCCTTCGCGGCTTCGCGTGAGGATTTTGAGAAGGGGAAATGGGGATCACGCGAAGAACCGACCCTCTGCGGAAAGGGTGTTTTGCAGCAATGAACTGGCGGTCTTCAATGCATGCGCCGGGTGAGGGCACCCGGCCTTCAAGGGGGAGGTGGCTTGAAACTGAAAACTTCCAACTCCCTCCCTCCCCCCGCTATTCGTCCCCGCCGCCGCTGTCGGATTTCTTCTCCCATTTGCGGAGCTGGCGTTCGGGGAGGGATTTATCGGCGCTCATGAAGACGGTGCCGTTGCCGCAGACGGATTCGAGCGCGGTTTCGAGTTCGACGGAGGCGGCGACGGTGTAGCGGTCGGAGGGCTCGATGAAGACGGAGACGCCGGTGGGCATCTGGATGCAGAGGTAGAAGGGCAGCCGGCCGGCGTGGGTCTCGAGGATGCCGCGGACGGACTGGAGACGTTCCGGCGTCGCGGTGGCCGAGGGGATGCGGAGCTGGACCTGCTTGGTGAGACGACGGGGGGCGTCGTCGAGACGCAGGATGTCGGTGGGGAAGATCTTGGGCTTGTCCTCGCCGGTGGAGACCTCACCAACGACGAGGAGGGGCAGGTTGGCGACGAAGAGTTCGCGGAACTTGTCGTAGGATTCGTTCATGGCGAGGAGGGTCACGGTGCCGGTGAGGTCCTCGAGGGTGACCATCGCGTAGGGTTTGCCGGACTTCTTGGAGACACCCTGCTGGACCGCGGCGACGAGTCCGCCGACGCGCGCCATGGAACGGTTGGGGAGCGAGGCGAGGTCCTCGATGGCGTGGAGGGTGTAGCGCTGGAGGAGTCGCTCGTAGGGCTGGAGCGGGTGGCCGCTGACGTAGAACCCGAGGAGTTCCTTCTCGTGGGCGAGCCGCTCGGAGGTGGGCCATTCGGGGAGTTCGACAACGACTTCAGGCTTCGCGGTCTTGCCCTTCTTCGGTGCGGCTTCGAGCGCGTCGAAGAAGCTGACCTGCCCGCGGGCGCGGTCGGCCGCAATGGCCGAGGCGAGACCGATGGCGGAATCGATCTGGGACCAGAGCGTGGCGCGGTTGGAGCCGAGGGAATCGCAGGCTCCGGCCTTGATGAGGCATTCGAGGACCTTGCGGTTGACGGTGCGGATGTCGACGCGCTCGCACATGTCGGCGAGCGAGGTGAAACGTCCCTTCGGGCGTGCATCGAGGATGCTTTGCACGGCGACCTCGCCGACGCCCTTGATGGCGGCGAGACCGAAGCGGATGACGCGCTGGCCGTCCTCGCCATGGGAACCGGCGGGGGCGAAGGCGACGTCGGATTCGTTGACGTCGGGTCCGAGGACCTCGATGCCGAAGCCGCGGGCCTCGGCGATGAACTGGGCGAGCTTGGCGAGATCGGCCTGATCGTTCGTCATCATCGCGCACAGGAACTCAACCGGGTGGTTGGCCTTCAGGTACGCGGTCTGGTAGGCGACGACGGCATAGGCGGCGGCGTGCGACTTGTTGAAGCCGTAGCCGGCGAACTTTTCGAGGATGTCGAAGACCTCGTTGGCCTTGCCCTCGGGAATATTGTTGGTCTCGCGGCAGCCCTTGACGAAGGCCTCGCGCTGCTTGGCCATTTCCTCAAGCTTCTTCTTGCCCATCGCGCGGCGGAGGAGGTCGGCGCCGCCGAGGGTATAGCCACCGAGGATCTGGGCGGCCTGCATGACCTGCTCCTGATAGATGAGCACGCCATAGGTTTCCTTGGAGATCTTCTCCAGGAGCGGGTGCGGGTACTCGATCTCCTTGCGGCCATGGCGGCGTTCGATGAAGTCCGGGATCAGGTCCATGGGACCCGGCCGGTAGAGCGACACGAGCGCGGTGATGTGCTCGACGGAGGCGATCTGGAACTTGCGGCAGAGATCGCGCATGCCGCCGGATTCCAGCTGGAACACGCCGAGCGTCTGGGCGTTGTTGAGGAGGGCGTACGTCTTCGCGTCGTCGAGGGGCAGCTCGTCGATGAGGATGTCGATGCCCGAGGTCTTCTTTACCAACTCGCAGGTGTTGCGGATGACGGTCAGCGTCTTCAGCCCAAGGAAGTCCATCTTCAGCAACCCGAGGTCGCCGACGGGTCCCATCGCGTACTGGGTGACGACGCCACCGTCGTCATCGGCCTTGAGGGGCAGCAGATTGACGAGGGGTTGGGCCCCGATGACGACGCCGGCGGCGTGGACACCCGAGGAGCGGGCCTGGTCTTCGAGGACGAGCGCGTACTCGACGAGTTCGCGAGTGGCTTCCTCGGAATCGTAGGCGCGCTTGAAGTCGGCGCTCTTCTCCAGCGCGTCCTTCAGCGACCACTTCATGTCCGTGATCATCTTGGCGAGGCGGTCGGTGTCGCCGAAGCCCATGCCCATGACGCGGCCGACGTCGCGGATGACCGACTTCGCGCCCATCGTACCGAAGGTGATGATCTGCGCGACGGCGTCGGAGCCGTACTTCTTGCGGACGTATTCGATGACGTCCTGGCGGCGGTCGTCGGCGAAGTCGATGTCGATGTCGGGCGGGCTGACGCGTTCCGGGTTGAGGAACCGTTCGAAGAGGAGGCCGTAGCGGAGGGGGTCGACGTTGGCGATCTCGAGGAGGTACGTGACCATCGAGCCTGCGGCGGAACCGCGCGCCACGCAGGAAACACCCATGGAACGACCGTGGCGGACGAAGTCGCCGACGATGAGGAAGTAGGAGACGTAACCGGTCTTCTCGATGACGCCGAGTTCCAGGTCGAGCCGGTGGAGCAGGGTGGTGATCGCGTGCTGGACGGCCGGCGACGCGAGGGTGGCGGTGGTGGGATCGACCGGGGCTTCGCCCTCGACTGGCGGTGGAAACAGGAAGGCGAGACGGACGGCGTCCTTGAGGGCATCGACGACGATCTTCGAACCCTCGACATGGGCGGTGATGCCGTAGCGAGTGTGGAGGCCGTCGCAGAGCAGTTTCCGGAGGTAGCCTTCGCGGGTCCAGGAATCGGGCGGGACGAAGACGGGGTAGTGCTCGGCGCCCTTCCCGAAGCGGATGTCGACGTTGCACTTCTCGGCAACCTCGACGGTGTTGAGGACGGATTCGGGCACCTCGGCGAAGAGGCGTTTCATCTCGTCGGCGGACCGGAGGTAGAACTGTGCCTCCTGGTAGCGCATGCGCTTGGAGTCGCTCAGTTGGGCCTGATTGCCGATGCAGATGAGGCAGTCGTGGGCGCGCCAGTTGTCCTTCTCGACGTAGTGAACGTCGTTGGTGCAGACCGTCTTCAGGCCGAATTCCTTCGCGTACGCCAGCAGGGCACGGTTGACCTTGGCCTGGTCGGGGATGCCGTGGTTCTGGAGTTCGAGGTAAAAGTTCTCGGGTCCGAGAACCTGCTTGAACCAGTCGATGGCGTTGCGGGCGCGCTTGTCGTCGCCCTTGACGATGGATTCCGGGATTTCGCTGGCGAGGCAACCGGAGAGGCCAAGGAGGCCCTCGGAATGGGCGGCGAGCAGTTCCTTGTCGATGCGCGGCTTGTAGTAGAAGCCGTCGAGGTGTCCGGCGGTGACGAGCTTCACCAGGTTCTTGTAACCGGCCTCGTTGCGCGCGAGCAGGATGAGGTGGTTGTAGACGTCGCGTCCTCCGGACGAGGATTTCTTTTCAAGGCGTGAGCCGGGCGCGACGTAGACCTCGCACCCCAGGATGGGCTTCACGCCCGCCTTCTTCGCGGCCTGATGGAACTCAACGGCACCATACATCACTCCGTGATCGGTCATCGCGATCGCGGGAAACTCCAGCTTGGCCGCCTTGGCCATCAGCTTGTCCAGTTTGCAGCACGCATCGAGCAACGAGTACTCGGTGTGCAGGTGCAGATGGACGAAATCACTCGGCATGCGGACGACTATGCGAGCCGTGCCGGAGGGGGCAAGCGGGGGGACACGGAGTTTGAAGTTTTCAGTTTCAAGGTTGAAGTCCCGGCAACTTCCCCTGCAGGCCGCGTGCCCTCACGCGGCGGATCCAGCACCCAGTTCCCAGACTCCAGTTCCGGGTTGCCTGCAACCGGTGAAAGCCAATACGGGGTGGAACCCCGGGGACCACGCCACACACAGTGCTCTGTGCCCTGAAAGGGCACATGGAACAGGGTGCGTGGGGTCACCGTTCGCCCCGTTGGGGCGAGATGTCATGGGGCGGGGTGACCCAGGGTTCCGCTCCGGTCCACCCCGGGCTGTCGCCGTGCGCCGCGTTGCGGCGAGGGCTGGCTCTGGAACGGTGACGTGGACGTCCCCACCCCGTTCCAGATAGGGGCAGTGTCGCGATGCATCCAGG
>JAIXZE010000181.1 GCA_027489875.1 Verrucomicrobiales bacterium | reverse complement strand
GTGACCGAATCGGTGATGATGTCGGGAAGCCCCCCGGTGCGGGAGGCGATGACGGGACGCCCCATCTGTGCGGCTTCGAGGGCGACGAGGCCGAAGGGTTCCTTCAGACGGGAGGGCACGATCGCGATGGTGGATTCGTTGAGGCGTTGGGGAACTTCCTCCGCGGGTGTCCAGCCGGTGAACCGGACGCGGTGGTGGAGGCCGAGTTCGTCTGAAAGGGCTTCGAGTTTGGCGCGCTCGGGGCCATCGCTGGTGAGGGTGAGCCGGGGATCGGTGGGATGGGAAATGACGCGTGCGAATGCCCGGAGGGCGACGTCGAAACCCTTGTCGTGAACAAGGCGTCCGCGGGCGAGGAAGGAGGGTGGATTCCAGGGGAGCGGAGCTGGGGCAAGCGTCGGTGGTGGAACCGAGTTGCCGATGCAGTGCAGTTGGGGGGCGAGGTCCGGGGCGTGGGTCCGAAGGAATTCGAACCCGGTTCGGGAAAGGGCGACCAGGCGGGCACCGGAACTCCGGAGGCTTTGTCGGACGGCAGGGCTTCCGGTCACCTGTTCGAAGAGGAGATGCAGCGTGGCGACGAGTCGAGGGGCGACGGCCGGGGAAGGCATCTGCTGGATGCGGAAAATGGGGCCATTGAAGTGGACGTGTTCGACGTCGGGTTGGAATCGGGTGCGGATCTCCTGGATGGTGCGCCTCGCTTGGACGAGGGCCTTGAGGTCGTTGCGGTGAATGGCTTCGAGGATCGGGATACGGTGGATGGTGGTGCCGTGGTCCGGTTCGGTGACGGGGTGGGACGGGTCAAGGAGATTGGTGATGATATGGCACTCGTGTCCACGTTGGACGAGGCCAAGGGCCAGGTTGCGGGCGAAGACTTCGACCCCTCCGATCAGCGGTTGGTAGTTCTCAGACCAGAAGAGGATTCTCATGCGTCGGGGAGGAGCCCGGGGTTGGGCGAGGCGAGTTGTACAACCGTTCGTAGTCGGCGCGGCAACGTTCGATGGAAAAGTGGGCGAGGGCCTGTTGGCGCGCGTTCGTCCCGAGGCTTCGCGCTGCTTTCGGTGCTGCCATGCAGGCGGCCATCGCAGTCGCAAGGGCATCGGCATCGGAATGCGGGATCAGCCAGCCGGTTTCCCCGTGCCGGACGATCTCGGCCAGTCCGCCCGCGTTGCTTGCGATGACGGGACGTGCTGCGAACGCGGCTTGCACGGCGACCAGGCCGAAAGGTTCCTGCCAGGTGGATGGGACCAGGAGGGCGTCGGCTTCCTGAAGCCACGCGTGGACGTCGTGGGGCGCGATCCAGCCGGGGAAGGTGATGTGCCGGGACGCAGGGCCGAGCGCTTCGGCCTGGGCGAGGAGGCGCGGACGTTCGGTGCCATCCCCGGCGATCCACAGTTCACAGGAATCCGGGTGCAGCGCTTGGACGCGGGCGAAGGCCTGCAGGGCGACATGGAAACCCTTGGTTTCGACGAGACGCCCAAGGCCGGCGAATCGGAAGGGCTTGGATTCCCGACGCGACCTTTCGCCGGGAGGGATTGGCGGGATCGGGAAGCCGTTGGGGACGCAGGTGAGTGAGTCGTGAAGGCCGGGTTCGAAGGCGGCGAATTCGGCCTCCTGGGCGCGTGAGACCGCGACGACCCATCCTGCCGAACGGAGGATGTGGCGTCGGAGCGGGACAGGGACGCGGAGGCAATCCGGAGGGGAATGGACCGTCAGGATCGGAAGGGGGCCCGAGGCACGGCTGAGCTGTTCGAACCATGCGGCAGCCCCGTTGAAATGGACATGGACGTGGTCCGGTTGAAGCCGTGACCGGATGGCCACGAGATGGTCGATGAGTTCGCGAAGCGCGGCGGGCGTTCGCGCGAGGAGGGTCGGTGTGAACGGGAAACGATGGACGGGGATGCCTTCGAAGACTTCCTCGTCCGGGCAATTCGGGAGGGATTCCGCGACGACGTGGACCTCATGGCCGGCGCGCGCCTGGGCCTTGGCGAGTTCCAGCACGAGCAATTCGGTTCCCCCGATCGCCGGCGCAAAGCCATCCGTCCAATGCAGGATCCGCTTCATTCGAGGGACTTCAGGAGGCCACGGATGATGGGCGGGATTTCGTCCGTGCGGGTGCCGAGATGGACGCGGAAGGAGGGGACTTGGCGGACGAGGCTGGCGAGGTCCCGGAAGGTGGAAGCGTCGTCCGGGGAAAGTTGGACGAAGGTGGACGGGGCGAGGGCGCGGAGGGCTTCACCCGGGGCGATGGGTTCGAGGGTGGTCTCGGGTTTGCCGGAGACGCGGGGTGCGAGGAGGACGCGCACGGGGCGGTGGAGGACGACGCGTTCCGGGAAGTGGTGGTGGATGAAGACAACGGGTTTTTCGCCGGGAGCGGGTTCCGGATCCACGGCGCGGGAGGCGAGATCCGGGAACCGTTGAAGGTGATCGCGGTGGAGTTTGCCGCTGTTGTAGAGGCTGAGGGCGATCGGCGGGGAAGCGGGCTTCAGGAGGCAGATGTCGTCGGAGAGGAAGTCGAGCCCGGCCAGGGCGCAGAGGAGCGACGTGGTGGACTTGCCGGAGCCACCGGTGCCGACGAGCAGCGCGGCACGATCGGCGAGTCCGACGCACCCGGCATGGAGCAGTCGGAGGCCGACCGTGGGAGCCCACCATTTGAAGGTGGTGAGCAGCGGGAGGCCGTGGTGGACGTTGGGGAGATGGCGGGCGTCGGGAAGGAGCCACGCAGCGCGGCGTGAATCCGGGTCGAAGAGGTGGATGCCATCGGCGGGGGTGGCACCGGCGAGTCGGAAACCGCGGCTGTCCGGCGGGGAGGTCAGGCGTGTGCCGGGGGTGAGGCTGGGAAGGGACCAGGGTGCGGAAGGGAATGGAATCCCGGTGGTGGCCTCATCCCAGGCAACGAGGTCGAGCGTCAGGGAACCACCCGGGCGTGTTTGGGAAACCAGGTGGGCGAGGGCGGGGCTGAAGGACGCGTGGAGCGGGCCGCCGGCGGAGCGGATGCGGATGGCATGGCCGCCGAGATCCAGTTGGAGTTCGTGGACGGGATGATTGGGGAGGACCTGGGTTTCGAATCGGTCGAAGACCTGGTCGAGATGGAGACGCAGGAGGGCGGCGGCGTCGTGCATGGCGTGGGTTACTTCGCCGGCGTCGATGGTCCGGGTTCCGGTTGGTGGGGCCAGCCGGACACGGCGACTTCGTGGACCGGATCAATGAGGAGGAGTTCCTGCATGTCCGAATAGTTTTCGAGCACCGGCGCGACGTAGCGGCTGGAAGCCACGGTGGAAGCGGAAGGAGGACCGGAGGATTCGACGGCGACCAGGAGGCCGTGGGACAGCAGGGAATCCACGAACGGACGTGCGTCGGCGAGGACGGTGTCCAGCGGGGTTCCGGTGGCGTTGGACAGGGCGGTGGCGGCGGACTCGATGGAGTGGCCGGTGGTCAGGAGGTTCCAGAGTGGGACTGCAGCCTCGCGCAGGCTGTGGTACTGGCCGGACTTGAGATTGATCGCGAGGACCTCCTGATCGAAGGCCTCGGCGCTGACGTCGGTTGGAGGGATGCGGTACGTGATCATCGGGATGTGTTCAGCGGGGCGCTGCGGTTGACGCGTTGTTCTTCGTAGTAGGAACGCTCGGTGTTGACCTCCCAGGGATCCGCGGATTCGCCCATGATGCGGTGGACGGCGGCGAGTCCGGTGAGCATGGAGTGGTCCTGGTTGTTGTACCGGTGCTGGCCGTTGCGGCCGATCGTCTGGAAATTGGAGAGCTTTGGAAGCCAGCCACGCAGCACGTCGAGGTGGCGTCGGTACGTGGTGTCATAGACCGGATACGCCTTGGGTTGGCGGATGACGACGCCCCACGCGACATCGGAGGCTTTCGCGAGGCCGAGTTGCTCCAGTTCCTTCGAGGCGAGACGCACGAATTCGTCGTCGGGTTGGGTCCAGGTGCTGTCGCCACGATTGCAGAAATACTCCATGCCGATGGAGGAGGTGCCGGGTTCGGGAACGAGATCGGCGCTCCAGTTGCCGAAGTTCTGGATGCGTCCGACGCGGACGTTTGGGCTGTGGATGTAGAGCCAGTTGTCCGCGAAGAGACCGGTGCGGCGGACGACGAGGCCGACGAGGACGAAGTCGCGGTACCGAAGGGAGGCGGCGGCGTGGAGGACTTCGGCGGGGGGAGCGGGGCGGAGACGGGCGATGAGGTCATCGAGCGCCATGGTGCTGATGAACTGGGGCGCGTGGATGTCGGCGGTGCGGTTGTTGCCGGAACGGGTGACGACGTGGGTGACGAGTTGGCCGTCGTGGTGGACCTCGGTGACCTCCTCGCGGGTGCGGACGGATCCGCCGAGCAGCGCGATGCGGTCCTGCAGCATCTCCCACATCATTCCGGGGCCGAGGCGGGGGTAGTGGAATTCGCTGATGAGGGATTTGGGACCGGCGTTCCGTTTGGGGAAGAGGGCCTGGCGTACGGCGGAACCGAAGGACAGGTCCTTGATGCGCTGGGCGGCCCATTCGGCGCGGATCTCGTGGCAGGGGATGCCCCAGACCTTCTCGGTGTATGTCTTGAAGAAGGTGTTGAAGAGCTGGCGGCCAAAGCGATTGGTGACCCAGTCTTCGAAGGATTCCTCGCGGGTGTTCGGACGGAGGCGTGCGCCGGTGAAGCTGAGGATGGCGGCGGAGCTTTGGACCGGTCCGAGGTTGCGGAGGGTTTCCCAGACGTCGAGGGGGTACTGGTAGAAGCGCTGGTTGTAGAAGATCCGGGAGAGCCGGGGAGTCAGGCGGAATTCGGGTCCGAGGGTTTCCTCCCAGAGGGACTGGACCTCTGGAACCTTTGTGTAGAACCGGTGCCCGCCGATGTCGAAGCGGTAGCCCTTGTGGACTTCGGTGCGTGCGATGCCACCGACGCGTTCTCCGGCCTCGAGGACGAGAGGGCGAATGCCATTGCGGGCGGCTTCAAAAGCGGCGGTGAGGCCCGCGGGGCCCCCGCCGACGACCACGAGTCCGGGAGGATAAGGGTGCTGGCTCATGACTGGGAATGGCGAGGACCCAGCAGGCGGGCTTCGCAGTGGAGGATGGCTCCGATGAGGGCCGCGAAGCCGCACACGGTGTAAAAGAGGGCATGCCAGGGAATTGCCCTGAGGGCGAATCCAGGCCCGCGGATCCGCGAGAGGAAGGCGTAGAATCGGTGGTTCATTGCGATCAGGAAAGCCAGCGCTGCGGAGGCCGCCGCGAGGGCGATGGGAAAGCGGGGGACGACCGCGAGTGATGCCAGCCCCACACCGCAGGCAAGCGTGCTGAGCCGTGCGATGCGGTCGAGGCTGAGGTCATTGATGAGGCCGCGCCGGCTCAGGACCAGGCGGGTCCATGGGATGCCGCGGCAGAGCAGGTCCGTCCGCAGCATCTGGATCGCGGTCCACCGTTTGAGGTGTTGTGCCTGCAGGTCCTTGACGAGGCGGATTGTGTAGCCGGCGGCGGTGAGGCGGCAGCCCAGTTCGATGTCCTCGATGGAAGGCACCGCGTAGGAGGTGTCGAAACCGTTCATGGCCCGAAACGCATCGACGCGGATGGCACCCAGGCCGGCCCAGAAGGTGGAGGCGCGCTCCTTGCCCTGCTGGTGCACGTAATGGTGCAACAGGTTCCGGTACTGGGAGAGGAATCCAGGGTCGCCCGGATTGGCATCATAGGAGCCGAAGGCAGCGGAGAGACCGGGATTGTCTTCGAAGATCGAGCGGACGCGCTGGATGAGATCGGGGCGGACGACGACATCGGAGTCGACGAAGAGGAGAAGGTCGGTGGTGGCGAGGGTTGCGCCGTGGTTCCGGGCGATCGCGGGTCCGGAACGGAAGGGGACGTGGACGAGGATGGTTGAGGCGGGAAGGACTTCCTGGTCGTCGGGAGTGAGCGGCGAATCCGTGACCACGATGAGTTGGTCCGGGAGAGGAGCGAGGTTTCGGAGGGCGGCGAGGGCCGTTATGGAAAGCCCCAGAGGACCGTGGGTAGGCATGATGAGTGCCACTCGACGCGGGCCTTGGAGGGGCCGGGCTTCGGGCGTGCTGTCTGGGACAATCGCAGGGGGTGGGGCGATCACAGGGCAGCGGTCACTTGGGGTTCAGGAGTCCTTGGTGTCCTTGGAACCATTACGGAACTTGTCTAGGGTTGGAATGGGGGCCGCGTCATTGCAAGCATTGAGGACGAGGCCACGGAAGATGATCCCACATTGAAGACCGCCGACAAATCGGGGAGTGACGGAGTAGCCGCGTCATTGCGGCCACATTCCATGCTCGGGCGAGGCCCGTTTGGGATTCCTCCGGCGCTCTGGGTGCTTTGGGTGGCTTACGTGCTGACGGTGTCGGGGCGCGTGGGAAACCAGGATGTGGAGGTCACGCTGGCCATGTCGCGCGCGATGGTCGAAGGCCGGGTGGAATTCCCCGAGAAAATGGCGGGATCGGTGCGGGGGCACGACGGAATCCGGACCAGTCCGTATGGAGTCGGGCACAGCCTCTATCTGGTGCCGTACCTGGAAGCGGGTCGTGTGGCGGCGAAGGTGGTTCCGAAGCTTCCCTTGGCGATGTGGGAGGAGTTCGTGGTGAGTTTCTCGAACGTGCCCGTGATCGCTGGATTGATGGCGTATCTGGTGGCTGCGTGGCGACGCATGGGGGCGACGGAGGCGCGGGTGGCGGTTGGGGTGGGGTTGTTTGGACTGTGTTCCATGGTTTGGCCGTACTCGAAGCTGCCGTTCAGCGACAGTCTGCTGGCCTTGGCGGTCTTCGGGGCCTGGTTTCACTGGACCCGTGGTTCTGGGGGCAGGGACGCCCTGTTGGGTGGGCTTTGGTTGGGAGCGGCGTTGGTGAGCCGACGGCAGGCCGACTCGGTGGTGCCGGTCCTTGTTCTGTTGGCTACGGTGGACGCTTGGCGGCGGGGGAGTTCCTGGCGCATCGGTTGGTTGGTTGCCGGGATGGTTCCGGCAGTGGTTTTGCGTTTGGCGTTCAATTGGGCGCGGTTCGGCGGGATGTTTCTGGAGAAGCACCCGGGGATGGCGGGAGTCGAAGAAGTCGTGCGGTCCGATCCGGCCGTGCGGTTTTGGGAGGTCCTGTTTTCTTCCTCGTATGGGTTCGTGCCGTACAACCTCGTGCCGTTGGCGGTGCTTGTGGCGGGGTTCGCTGGGTTGTGGCGGCATCGGCGCAACGATGCGGTCGTGGCGATGGCGATGCTGGCAGGCGGGATCGGATTCTTGTCCCTGATGCGCTTTGGATCCGGGGTCAGTTTTGGATCGCGATACCTTCTCTACACGGTGGGATTTCTGGGGTTGGCGTGGCCGTGGGTCCCGTGGCCGCAACCGGGTTGGGCGCGGTGGATCTGGGCACCGGTGGTGGCCGGGTCCCTGTGGCTGATGGCGGGCGGCGCGGCCCTGGACCCCGTCCCGGTGATGTATCGGGTCAAGGCGGTGGAACCGCCGCTGCGGCAGTGGAAGGGGTTCTACGGCGAATGGGGGCGGGTGCTGTCATTGAAGGCTAAGGCCGATCTGTCCGTGTTGGAGAGGAACACCATCTGGCAGCACGACGCCTTTCGACGGCCTGACTTCTGGTGGTGCCATCTCGCGGCCCGGTTTGGCCGCGGCAGCCTCGCGCACGGAACCGGGGATCAGCCGCCGGTCCCGGCGGAGACCGCACGGTAAAGGTCGGTCAGTCGTGTGAGATGCTGGTCCGGGTCGTGACGCTCACGGAGGGAGCGGACGGCGTCAGCGCTGCACTGCTGGCGTGGGAACACGCGACGGTTGGCGATGGTGTTCAGGTGGGCGAGCAGTTGGTCGGCGTTCCCGTTGTCGAAGAGGAGACCGCTCTCGCCCTGGACAACGGATTCGGCGAGCCCACCGGTGCGGCTGCACACGACGGGGATGCCGCGGAGGATGGCTTCGGGCGCGACGAGGCCGAACGGCTCCGCCCAGAGCGACGGCGCGAC
>JAIXZE010000081.1 GCA_027489875.1 Verrucomicrobiales bacterium | reverse complement strand
GACGGGATGTCGAACATGCCCTGGGCCATGGAGGCTCGCAGGGTGCCCCACGTCATGACGCCAAGGACGGTGAGGAAGAGGAGTCGGAGGAAGACGATCATGGATTCGGTGTGGCCGGGCGGCCCTTGCCCAGCAGGAGATCCCGCAGTTGCGGGCTGATGGGATCTTCGCCGAGCCAGATGCGGAAGTAGGCCGCGGCGAAGTCGGCCCCTTCGATGGTCACGAGCGGGTTGCCGTTCAGGCGGAGGGTGGTGCCCTTCCCGGGCACATACGTCAGGGTGTAGCGGTCGCCTGGTTTCACGTCGACATAGGCCCGGTTGAGCTTGGCGAGGCGGTCCTGCAGGGATTTCCACGCTTCGGCGGAGACATTCCGCCGGAGCAGGGCGTCCCCACCCGAGACGATGTCAGCGGCGGAAAACTCCCGGCGGTAATGGATCTCCAGGCGGAGCGGCGCACCGGTGAGGAGGCTGGCCCGGGTCGAATCCTTGCCGGCGTGGAGGGAGGCGTCGTAGGCGTGGATGACGCGTTTCCATCGGAAGGCCCCCTGTCCCACAAGCTCGAAACGGGTGTCGTCCTCGTCGAGGGCGGCCGGGGCGTTGAGGGCGGCCAGGAGTGAAAGCTGGAGGAGGAAGAACAGCGTCAGGCCAAGGGTGCCAAGGCGGCGGACCCCTGTGGAACCCAGGCCGGCGACCGCGCCGCCGACAGGGGCGTGTGGAATGCTGGAAGGTTTCATGACGACGGTTGGACGCGATTCAGTGGCGGACGTTCGATGCCGCAACGCGCATACAGTTGCGCGCGAAACAGGGTTTCCGCAATGGGGGGGAGGTTGAAGTGTGAAGGAAACTGGGAACTTCACTCGGGACGGATCGTCGTGGTGCAGTTAAACTCCGCCCGCATGGACATACCGGGCGTATTGGTCGAGCGATTGAAGCGGGTGAAGCTGTTCGTCTGTGACGTGGATGGCGTCCTGACGGAGGCACGGATCGAGATGGGGGGAGGGATTGGCGAGCGGAAGACCTTCCATATCCGTGACGGCCTGGGCTTGCGGTTGTTGCAGGCGGAGGGCCTGAAGGTGGCCTGGGTCAGCGCCCGGCCGTCCGATGCCACCACGGAGCGGGCAAACGATCTCAAGGTCGATTACGTGCGGCAGTCCCCGGCACCGAAGGTCGGGGTCATCGAGGAGATCCAGCGGGAATTGGGCATCGGGTGGGACGAAACACTGTACATGGGCGACGACGTGGTGGATCTGGCCGCGTTGAAACGCGCGGGGTTTGCGGCGGTGCCGGCGGACGGCATCCATGAGGCCCGGGCGCTGGGGCACTATGTGTGCCGGTTGAACGGAGGATGTGGTGCGGTGCGGGAGGTGGTTGATCTGGTGTTGAAGGCGCAGGGCCGATGGGCGGCCATGATCGAGAAATTCACTTCCTAAGGCCCGGGGGGGCTTCCATGCTCCCGGCACTTGCGCGTTCCGGGATCCAGAATCGGTGTGGGAGTGTGTGTCGCGGTCATCGCGGCGGGCTGGGCGTTGGCCCAGACGCCGGCGGCCGCGCCGGTGACCTCGGCGGTCCGCAACTGGAACTTCACCCTGAAGAAGGACGGGCGCACGCATGGGCTGTTCCATGGCGGTCGGGCGGTTCCTTCGACCATCGCCGGCCTGATGGCTTTCGACGTTGAGGAGTTCCACGTGGACACCTTCGGGACCGATGGCCAGCCGCAGATGACCGCGGAATCGCCGGCCTGCCGCGTCGTGCTGTCGAATTCGAGCTTCATCGTCACGTCGCCCGGCGCGTTGCGGGTGGTGCAGTCGGACGGCCGACTCGAGTTGACGGGTGAGGGATTTCACTGGGATCACGGGGCCCAGCGGTTGGTGGTTTCCAACAAGGTGCGGACGATCCTGGTGGTGCCGTTGCCGAAGGCGGGGCGGGAGAACTGAGCGCGGATGAACGAAACGAAGCCGATGAAGATTCTGAACTGGGTCGCGGGCCTTGGACTGGCGTTCTCGCCGCTGCTGGCGCAGGAAGCCCGGGCACCGATCGAGAGCGACTGGGCGGAGATGGACCTGAAGGCGGGCGTGTACCACTACTCCGGCAACGTCCGCGTGGACGTCCCCGGCCTCCTCAAGCTCACCTGCGGCGACCTTCTGGCGCAGCCTCAGAAGGATACCAACCGCCTCGATTCCCTCATCGCCACCACTAACGTCGTCATCGAGATCCAGCGCCAGGGGCGCAACCCCGGCGACGCCCCCATCGTGATGCGCGCCTACGGCGATCGCGCGGTCTACACCGCCACCAACGAGGTCGTCACCCTGACCGGGGCGGACACCCGGATCGTGGATCCCAGCGGCACGATCCGCGGGCACGAGATCGTCTATGACGTCGTCAACAACCGGGTCCGCATCCCGCGGCACAAGGTCACCGAGTTGAGCGCGGAGCTTTTCAAGAACAGTGGATTGTTCCGTCGCCCCACCAATGCACCGGCGGGTGGATCGCCGAAGTAGTGTTGGCCCACGCCGGTTGATCCTGAATCCGGATGAAGACCGAGACTGAACCGAGTTCGCCCGCCACCGGGGCCGCCGGCACCCGGCTGCTGACGGTCGACGGACTGGTGAAGGAGTATCGCGGCCGGCGGGTCGTGAACGGGGTCTCGATCCACGTCCAGGCGGGCGAGATCGTTGGATTGCTCGGGCCGAATGGTGCGGGGAAGACCACCTCGTTCAACATGGTCGTCGGGTTGATCCGGCCGGATGAAGGCCGGGTGCAATTCCTGGGCGAGGACGTGACACGGCTGGCGATGCACACACGCGCGCGGCGTGGTGTGGGATACCTGACGCAGGAGCCGAGCGTTTTCCGGAAGCTGTCGGTGGAGGACAACCTGCGGGCGATCCTGGAGACGGTTGACTGTCCGCGGAGCGAACAGGCGACCCGGTTGAAGCTCCTGTTGGATGAGCTCGACCTGGCGCGTCTGGCCAAGAGCCAGGCGTACCAGCTGAGCGGCGGCGAGAAGCGCCGGCTCGAGATCACCCGCGCTCTGGTCACCAGCCCGAAGCTCCTGCTGATGGACGAACCGTTCGCCGGCATCGATCCGATCGCGGTGTACGAGGTGCAGAAGATCGTGCGTCGGTTGCGCGATCGTGGCCTGGGCATCCTGATCACGGATCACAACGTCCGCGAAACCCTCAAGCTCGTGGACCGCGCCTACCTGATCCATCAGGGGCGGGTGGTCTACGAGGGACCGGCGGACAAGTTGGTGAACGATCCGAAGGCCCGCGAAATCTATCTTGGTCCGGACTTCAACCTCTAGTCCGGCCACCCCAGCTTCCATGAACGCTGCACCGGTCACCGTCCACAAGTTCTACACCGAGCAGATGTCGGCACTCGGATTGCATCTGGTGGCGGGTGCCACGGGATTGAATCGCGTCATCCGCGAACCGACGGTGAATCGGCCCGGACTGGCACTGGCGGGCTTCAAGAAATACTTCGCGCCGCGCCGCATGCAGGTGATCGGAAACGTCGAGACCGCCTACCTGCGTTCACTGGAGCCGGTGCTCCGCCGGCAACGGTACGCAGAGCTCTTCAAGTGGCGCGTGCCGTGTGTCGTGTTGTGCCGTGGGATCAAGCCGGACAAGGACCTGCTCAAGGCTGCCGAGGCCGCGGATACCCCCGTGTTCCAGACCTCGTTGTTGACGATGAAGTTCATCAACCTGGCCACGATCGCGCTGGAAGTCCTGTTCGCGCCGCGCACCCAGGTCCACGGCAGCATGGTCGATATCCAGGGCGTCGGTGTGATCATCCAGGGCGAAAGCGGCATCGGAAAAAGTGAGGCCGTCCTCGGTCTCCTCGAACGCGGCCACAGCATGGTCACCGATGACATCACCCGGCTGACGCTCGTCGACGGACGCAAGCTGATCGGCAGCGGAAAGGAGATCACCCGGAACCTCATGGAGGTCCGCGGTATCGGGATCATCGACGTGGCCGCCATGTTCGGCGTCGCCTCGATCCGACCCGAGAAGCAGGTGGATCTGGTGGTGACCCTGAAGTCGTGGGAGCAGATGGAAGAGGTCGACCGGCTCGGGATGGAGGAGCGGTACACCGAATTCCTGGGGGCGAAGGTTCCCCACATGGAGATCCCCGTGCGTCCCGGCCGCGACCTCGCGCGGTTGGTCGAGGTCGCGGCGTTCCAGACGAAGCTCCGATTGAACGGCATCAATCCCGCCCGCGAGCTGAGCCAGCGCCTCACGCAGGCGATGCAGAAGCTGTAAGGCGCCACGCGCCCCGCACCTCGAACGGGGTGGCGACGTCCTCGTCGCCGTTCCAAAGCCATTCCCAATGGCGATGAGGACATCGCCGCCCCCGAATCCTATCCCAAAGCGGGCAGTGTGAAGATGCGGCCATCCTCGCGCGACCCGCTGCTGGAACGGGGTGGCGACGTCCTCGTCGCCGTTCCAAAGCCAATCCCAATGGCGATGAGGACATCGCCACCCCGAATCCTATCCCAAAGCGGGCAGTGACAGGAGCCTGCGACCCTCAAGCCTGAATCACGCGCATGGCCGGAAGCGGGCCAGCGATCTGGTGCTTCTCCAGCGCGGCCTTGGCGGCTTCATTCATGCTGAAGAGCGCGTCCCAGTATTTCGCCGCCGCACACGATGCGCGCAGTTCAACCGTGAACTTGTTTTCGCCCAGTTGGGTGAGGACCACGACCGGCGCTGGCTCGGCCAGGACGAGCGTGTTGCCCTTCACGGATTCAAGGAGGGCTGCACGCACCGCCGCCATCGTGTTGCCGCCGCCGACCGTGCAGGCGACCGCGAGACCGCGCTGCGGGTTGCTCGAGAAGTTCGTGATGTTGCCGCCGGTGATGCTCGAGTTCGGGACGACGACCTTCCGGTTGTCCATGGTGTGCAGGGTGGTCGTGAAGATCCCGATCTCTTCCACCGAGCCTTCGGCACCACCGGCCGTCAGGTAGTCACCGCGCTTGAACGGACGGAAGAACACGAGGAGGAATCCCGAGGCGAAGTTGGACAGGTTCCCCTGCAACGCGAGGCCGATGGCGAGACCCGCGGCGGCGATCAGGGCGGCAAACTGGGCCGTGGGAATCCCGACCTGTCCCAGCGCCGAGATGATCACCAGCACGATCAGGATGCCGTGAAGAACGTTCGCCAGATAACCCGAGAAGGTGGCGTCCAGCCCACGGGCTCCCATGACGCGCAGCAGCATCTTCCGGACAAGACCGGCGATCCAGCTGCCGATGAAATAGATGAGCAGCGCCGCAATCAGGCTGGTGACGAACCGCAGTCCGTTCTCGGTCAGCCATTGATAGGCGGATTGCAGCAGGGCTTCGCCTCGATTCATGGTCTGGGCGACCAGATCGGTGGTTCCGTCGGCGGCTTGGGCAAGGATTCCAGGAAACATTGTCTGAGTGATTCGATTTCGTTTGTTGGCGCAGGAAGACTGAGCCGCCACGGAAAGTGACGGGATGCATCTCAAAAGGGGAGCCCAGAGTTCCGGGCGCATCCTTGCGCGCCCCTCACCTCGAACGGGGTGGCGACGTCCCCGTCGCCGTTCCAAAGCCCTTCCCAATGGCGATGAGGACATCGCCGCCCCGCAGCCATTCTTGCCATGGGGGTAATGCCGAGATGCACTCTCCACCACGACCTCGCCCTTCCCGCGATGAATCCGGCCCGGTAGTGTTCGCGTCGGTGAATCCCATGTCATGGAAGAGGCAGGCGGCCGTGTCGGCGGTTGTGTCGTTTTTGGTGGCGACGGCCCGGTTGGGCGCCGCTGAAGAAGAGTTGGCCCTCGGCGTGCGCACGACCGATCCGCGGACACCCGCGCAGCAGCAGGCGGCCTTCCGGTTGCCACCCGGGTTCACCATCCAGTTGGTGGCGGAGGAACCCTCCATCCACAAGCCCATGAACATGGCCTTCGACGCCCTCGGACGCCTGTGGGTGACGACGTCGATCGAGTACCCATTCGCCGCCCCCACGAACCGTCCGGCGCGCGATCGCGTGATGATCTTCGAGGACTTCGGCCCGGATGGTCGGGCGCGCAAGGCGACGGAATTCGCGGACGGCTTGAACATCCCGATCGGGGTGCACCCCTTCCGCAGCCCCGGGAAGGACGGACGGGAAACGTGGAAGGCGCTGGTGTGGTCGATCCCGAACATCTGGTTGCTGGAGGACACGGACGGCGACGGAAGGGCCGACCGGCGGGAAATTTACTACGGACCGTTTGATCACACGCGGGACACGCACGGCAACCAGGCGTCGTTCCGGCGCGGGTTCGACGGATGGCTGTACGCGACGCATGGATTCAACAACGACTCGCACGTCACCAGTCGGGACGGCAATCGGGTCGATCTGAACTCCGGCAACACCTATCGGGTGCGCCTCGACGGTTCCCGCATCGAACACCACACGTGGGGCCAGGTGAACCCCTTCGGCCTGAGCTGGGATGCGCGGGGCAACCTGTATTCGTCCGACTGCCACAGCGCGCCGCTCTACCAGCTCCTTGCGGGCGGATACTATCCGAGCTTCGGAAAACCCCACGACGGCCTTGGGTTCGCGCCCACGCTGATGGAGCACGCCCACGGAAGCACCGCCATCGACGGGGCCTGCTATTACACCGATGACCTCTGGCCGGCGGAGTATCAGGACAACCTGTTCATCGGAAACGTCATGACCAGCCGGCTCAACCGGGATCGCATCGAGTTCACCGGGTCCTCGCCCCGGGCGATCGAGTTGAAGGACTTCCTCACCTGCGACGATCCGTGGTTCCGGCCGGTCGATGTCTGTCTCGCGCCCGATGGGGCGTTGTACATCGCCGACTTCTACAACCGGATCATCGGGCACTATGAGGTGCCTTTGCAGCACCCCGGACGCGACCGCGAACGGGGCCGTCTCTGGCGCGTGGTGTACACCGGGGAGGACGGAAAGGCGCGCTTGCGGCCCGGGGCATTGGCGAAGGACGTCGATGGGTTGGTGGGCGAGTTGGCGTCGCCAAGCCTGGCGCGGCGGTTGTTGGCGATGGAGGAATTGGAGGACCGGTTCGCGGCCGCCGCGGCTCCGGCCGTGCGGAAGGCAGCGCAGGCACCCGCGAACAGCCATCAACGGGTGCACGCGCTGTGGATGCAGCAGCGGCTCGGCGTGCAGGATGCGGGAGCGCTCCGCGCGGCAGCCGCCAGTTCCGATACCCTCGTGCGCACCCATGTGCAGCGCATGGCCGCGGACCTCCAGTATCGCGCCGGTCGCAAGGAGGCCGTGGCTCCGGCCCTGGTGTCGGCGGCCCGTGAGTTGGCGCTGCAAGGCCTGGGGGATGCGGACGCATTGGTGCGTCGCTGCGCCGCCGAAGTCTTGGGAATGGGCACGGAACCGAACGTCGAACCGCTGCTCAAAGCCCTGGCCAGCGCCCAACCGGCGGACACGCACCTCGTCTATGTGTTGCGCAAGGCGATCCGCGACCAGCTTCGCTTGAAGGCCGGCATCAATGCGGTGCTCGCGCGGCGCGACTGGTCGGATGCCGACGTGCGCGCCTTGGCGAACGTGGCGATTGCCGTGGCCTCGACCGAGGCCAGCGCCTTCCTGATGCGCGAGCTTCCGCGCTTCTCGCAGAACGGTGGCCCCTCGTCCGCGGAGGTGTTGCGGCATGCCGCGCGTCACGCGCCAGAGAGTGGGTTGGCCGGCTTGGTTGCCTTGGCGCGCCAGCAGCACGCGGGCGATTCCGCGGTTCAGTTCGGGCTGTTCCAATCGGTCGAGCAAGGATTGCAACAACGCGGGGTCGCGTTGCCGCTGGTGGTTCGGGACTGGGGCGCGTCCCTCGCCACCGAACTGCTCGGCGCCGGCGATCCCACCGCGGGATGGAGCAACCTGCCCCTAGCAGGCGCACCCACGGCGAATCCGTGGGACTTGCAGGAGCGGAGGTTCGCCGACGGCACCGCGGGACCGGTGTTGTCCAGTTTTCCCCGTGGCGAACCGCTGACAGGGACGCTCCGTTCCGCGGCCTTTCCCGCACCCCCGCGTTTCACCTTCTGGATGTGCGGACACGACGGTTACCCGGACAAGCCGGTGCAGGGATTGAATGGAGCCCGGATCCGCGATGCGGTCTCCGGAGCCGTGCTGGCGACCGCAGTTCCGCCCCGCGACGACACCGCGCGGAAGATCGAATGGGACCTGTCGGCGCACGTGGGCAAGTCGGTGGTGTTCGAGGTGACGGATGGCGATACGGCCGGGGCGTACGCGTGGATTGCCGTGGCGCGTTTCGAACCCGCGGTGCTGAAGCTCCCGAGCGTCGGCCTGCGTGCCGCTACCGAACGACGGGCGGCCGCGGCCGATCTCTCCGCCCGCCTGGGATTGAAGGAACAGGAACCAGTATTGCGGCGCGCGGCGCTGGATCGTATGCAGGATCCGGACGTACGCCTGGCGGCTGCCCGGGCTTCGATGGCGCTTTCGGAGGGAGCGAGTGCGCCAGCCATCGCCGAGCGCCTTCTCGATCCGCAGGAACCCGCCGCCTACGCCGAGAAGTTGGGTGACGTCCTCGCCGGCCAGCGGACCGCTGCCGCACGCGATGCCGTCCTCCTGGCGATGAAATCGGTCCCGCAACGCCTCCAACAGCGTTGGGCCGGAGTGCTCGTCTCCACTCCGGAAGGCGCGATGGCCCTGCTGTCCGCGGCGGAGTCCGGTCGCGCACCGGCGCGCCTGCTGCTGGGATCCGGGATCCGGAGCCGGTTGATCGCCGCACGCATTCCTGAAGTGGAGGAACGGATCCGGAAGGTCGTGGCCGATCTGCCTCCAGCGGACGAAGCGCGCGAGAAGCTCGTCGTGGCCCGACGCCAACTCTGGGAGTCCAAGGGTGCCAGCGCGGTCGTGGCGGACGGCGAGCGCGTCTACCAGCAGCAGTGCGCCGCCTGCCATCAGTTGAACGGCAAGGGTGGATTGGTGGGACCGCAATTGACCGGCATCGGCAACCGCGGCGCGGAACGCCTCTGCGAGGATGTCCTCGATCCCAATCGCAACGTCGACCACGCCTTCCGCCAGACCCTGATCACGTTGAAGTCCGGGGATACGTTGTCCGGATTGTTCCGTCGGGACGACGGCGCCCAGTTGATCCTCGCGAATGCCGCCGGTGCCGAGGTGTCCGTGGTCCGTGCGGAGATTGCCGAACGCCGCGAAAGCGACCTGTCACTGATGCCCGACAACTTCGGCGACGCCATCCCGGAGCCCGACTTCCTCAACCTGCTCGCCTACCTCCTCGCGCAGCGAGGGCGGTAGGCGCGGGCCGGCGTTCCACATCCGCCCGGGTGCATCCTGACGCTGCCCCCGCCTGCGACGGGGAGGCGATGTCCTCATCGCCGTGGGAAAGGCTTTTGGAACGGCGACGAGGACGTCGCCGCCCCGAATCCCTTCCAAAAGGGGGCAGTGTCCAGATGCGCCCCATCCGCCCAAGGACCTATTCCTCCCATTCCGGTGCGGAGGGCATCCTGCTCCCATGGCTGGAACACAGGCAGACGCACAACGGCGGCCGATCTCGGCGCGGGACACGCGGTGGGCGTCGGCGTGCGCACGGTGGTTGACGCGGTCCGGAGCAACACCCAACGGGATCTCGGTGACGAGCGTCGGATTCGGCGTGCTCGCCGGGGCGGCGTTCTGGGGGACGTCGCAGACCGAGGGCGTCGCACGGGCCTTGTTGTTCCTGGGTGCCGCCGCCGGGATCCAGGCGCGTCTGCTCTGCAATCTGTTCGACGGCATGGTGGCCGTGGAAGGCGGGCTGCGGACGAAGTCCGGCGAGATCTTCAATGAACTTCCGGACCGCTTCGCGGACTGGGCCGTGTTGCTCGGTGCCGGATACGCGGTGGGAGCCGGTCCGCATGGCGTCGTTCTCGGATGGGCCTGTGCGCTGCTGGCGATCCTGACCGCCTATGTGCGGGCGTTGGGCGCGTCGGCGAAGGCCTCGCAGCATTTCGAAGGTCCGATGGCGAAGCAGCACCGCATGGCGGTGATGACCGCCGCGGCGGTGGTTGCCGCCGGATCAGGAATCGCGGGTGTCTCCTGGCCGGTGATGACCTGGGCACTGTGGATCGTGGCCCTCGGCAGCGCGCTGACCGTCGTGCGTCGGACCCTGGCGATCATCCGCGAACTGGAGGCCCGATGAGCAGCGCGACCGTGTCCTTCCTCGGCCGTCTGTTCACCGGTGCCCGTGCACACTGGAAGGGGTGCGCGCCCGATACCCGACAACGCATCTACTTTGCCAACCACACCTCGAATCTCGATGCCCTCGTGATCTGGTCGATCCTCCCCGCCGCCGTCCGGGAACGGACGCGTCCGGTGGCCGCCCGCGATTACTGGACCGGCGGTTGGATCCGGCCCTGGCTCGCGAACGAGGTGTTCCGCGCGGTTCTGATCGAACGGAAGAAGCCCACGGCGCATGACAATCCGTTGGTCGACATGCTGGAGGCGATGGGGGATCGCCATTCGCTGATCCTCTTTCCTGAAGGCGGACGCTTCCCGGGGCCCGAACCGGGGCCGTTCAAGGGCGGGTTGCATCACCTCGCGGTGCAGCGTCCCGATGTGGAATTGGTCCCGTGCTATATCGAGAACATGAACCGCATCCTGCCGAAGGGGGAATTCCTGCCGGTCCCGATGCTGGGCGGCGTGACGTTCGGGACCCCGATCCGCGTGGAGGAAGGCGAGACCAAGCCTGTGTTCCTCGAACGCGCACGTCAGGCGGTGTGGGCGCTGGGAGGTGAGGCATGAATCTCGATCCGATGCTGGTCCGATTGCTCGCCGGGGTCTTCGGACTGCTGGTGGTGGCCTCCGTGGCCGGGTGGATCCTGGCGCGACGCGCGACGACCGAACGCGGTCGGGCGACGGTGGACAACCTCAACGCCCGAACGCGCGCGTGGTGGGTGATGGTGGCGGTGGTTTCGTTCGCCCTGTTCGCCGGGCGGTTGGGAACGGTGATCCTGTTCGGGTTGCTGTCGTTCCTCGCCTTGCGCGAGTTCGTCACGCTCACGCCGACGCGGCGGGGCGATCATCGGACGCTGTTCTGGGTCTTCTTCGTGATCACGCCGTTGCAGTACGTGATCGTCTGGAAGGAGTGGTACGGCATGTTCGTGCTGCTGATCCCGGTGTACGCGTTCCTGTTCGTGCCGCTGCGGAGTGCGGTCGCCGGCGATTGCACCGGATTCCTTGAGCGCACCGCCAAGATCCAATGGGCCCTGATGATCTGCGTGTACTGCGTGAGTCACGCACCGATGCTCCTCACGCTGGAGTTGCCGGGGTACAAGGGGAGTCCGCTGGCCCTGCTGCTCTACATGATCCTCGTCGTGCAGTTGAGCGATGTCTTCCAATACGTCTGGGGCAAGACGCTGGGGCGGCATCCGATCGCGCCCACGGTGAGCCCGAACAAGACCTGGGAGGGATTCATCGGGGGCATCCTGACGGCTTCCGCCCTGGGTGCCGCGCTGTGGTGGGCGACTCCCTTCCTGTGGTGGCAGTCCGGTCTGGTCAGCCTCGGGATCTGCTTCATGGGATTCGCGGGCGGACTGGTGATGTCCGCCATCAAGCGCGACCGCGGCGTGAAGGATTACGGCGCGTTGATCGAGGGCCACGGCGGCGTCATGGACCGCATCGATTCCATCTGCTTCGCCGCCCCGGTCTTCTTCCACATCGTGCGGTATTACTGGGGCGGAGTTTGAAGTTTGAAGATTCTTGGCTGAAGGCCGGGTGACCTCACCCGGCGTTGGTGAAGGATCCG
>JAIXZE010000273.1 GCA_027489875.1 Verrucomicrobiales bacterium | reverse complement strand
GCCCGACGACGCCTCTCGGCGCGCGTACGTCCCTTCCTCCTCCGCCGCACGAAATCCCAGGTCGCCCGCGACCTTCCCGACCGCATCGAGGAGGACCTCTTCTGCGACCTCGAAGGCGACCAACTCACGCTCTACCGGGCCGAGCTCAAGCGCGCCCAACAGGTCCTCCTGCGCGTCGGCACCTCGAAGCAGCTGCAACAGGAACGCTTCAACCTGCTCACCTCGCTGCTGCGACTCCGCCAGATCTGCTGCCATCCGAAACTGGTCCAACCGGAATCCGCCGCGCCCAGCGCGAAGGTGGAGGCCCTCATCGAACAGCTCGAACCGCTGATGGAACAGGGCCAGAAGGTCCTCATCTTCTCGCAGTTCGTGTCGCTCCTCGAAATCCTCCAGTCCGAGATGCACGCCCGCCAGTGGAACAGCTTCTTCCTCGCCGGCGAGACCGAGGACCGCGGCGCATTGGTCCGCGAATTCCAAGCCGCCGAAGGCAATGCCGTCTTCCTGATCTCGCTCAAGGCCGGTGGATTCGGCCTCAACCTCACGGCCGCCTCCTACGTCGTCCTCTTCGATCCGTGGTGGAATCCCGCCGTCGAGGCCCAGGCCATCGACCGCTCCCACCGCATCGGCCAGACCCAGAAGGTCATTGCCTACCGGCTCCTCATCAAGGACTCCCTCGAGGAGAAGATCCGCGCCCTCCAGAAACAGAAGAAGGCACTCGCCGACGACATCCTCGGCGAGGAAACCTTCGCGAATAATCTCTCGCTCGAAGACTTCCAGTTCCTGTTCAACGACTGATCAACGACGGACCCTCGTCCCACACGCGCCATGAACCCATTCCTGCGCAGCCTTCCGTTCCCCGCCGCACTGGCCCTCCTCGCCAGCGTGGCCGATGTCCAGGCCGGACCCGACTGGCCCATGTTCCGCGGGAATCCCGCCCTCACCGGCGTCTCCACCGCCAAGATCCAGGCCCCCCTCAAGCTGCTCTGGACCTTCAAGTCCGGCGGTTCGGTGATGTCCTCGCCCGCCATCGTCGGCGACCGTGTGTTCTTCGGCTCCGCTGATTCCAACGTCTACTGCCTCAACCTGAAGGACGGCACCCGACGCTGGGCCTTCGAAGCCAGTGGCCCCATCGAGGCCTCGCCCCTGCTCCTCGACGGCCGCCTCTACATCGGCGACGTCAACACGAACTTCTACGCCCTCAACGCCGACACCGGCGCGAAGGTCTGGTCCCAGGGATTCGAGGAGAAGATCCGCAGCAGCGCCTCCTGGTACATCCCCGCCCCCGGACAACCCAAGGCGATCCTCGTGGGCTCCTACGACTTCAAGCTCTACTCCCTCAACGCCGACACCGGTAAGACCAACTGGGTCTACGAAACCGGCAACTACATCAACGGTTCCCCCGCCATCTCGGATGGCGTCACGGCGTTCGGCGGATGCGACACCATCGTTCACGTCCTCAACCTGGCCACCGGGACCAAGGCCCGCGAAGTCGAGGCCGGTGCCCCCATCATCGGTTCCGCCGCCATCGCCGGCGGCAAGGCCTACGTCGGCCATTACGAAAACGAGTTCCTCTGCATCGACCTCACCAGCGGAAAGATCGACTGGCGTTACCGCGACCGCGCCTTTCCCTACGCCACCTCCCCCGCCATCACCGCGGACCGCGTCCTCTTCGGCGGGCGCGACAAACGCCTGCACTGCGTCCAACGCGCCGATGGCAAGCCCGTCTGGACCTTCGCAACGAAGGGCAAGGTCGAAAGCTCCCCGGTCGTGGCCGACGGCAAGGTCTTCTTCGGATCCGACGACGGCCGCCTGTACGTCGTCTCCCTCGCCGACGGCTCCGAACTCTGGAAGTACGAGATCGGCCAACCCATCCAAAGCTCCCCCGCCATCGTCGACAACCGCCTCCTCATCGGCAGCGACGACGGCTCCGTCTACTGCTTCGGGCCGTAGGGAAAGAGGGGGGCCATCTCCTCGATGGTTCGGCAGCGTTTGGATGAACGTGAATCAGGGCTCAAAGGATTTGGCGAAGACCGCATCGCACTGCTTCGCCAACGCGAAATCCTTTTCGGTAATCCCTCCCTCATCGTGCGTCGTCAACGTCAGGGTGACTTTGTCGAAACGGATGTCGATGTCGGGATGGTGGTTGAGCTTCTCCGCCTTCGTGGCGATCTGTCTGACGAATTTGACGCTGTCCAGGAAGCTTTGGAACTCAAAGGTCCGATGTAGACTCTTGGCACGGATCGACCAGGCCGGGACTTCCTTCCGGTGATCGCGAATTTGTTGGGTGGTCATGGCTCTTGTTTACTTGGTAGCGACCGTTTCTGTCAGCTGGGTTCGGCTGCCGTGACCGCCATCGGGCGCATCTTGACACTGCCCCTCTAGGGAACGGGGTGGCGACGTCCTCGTCGCCGTTCCAGAGCCATTCCCAATGGCGATGAGGACATCGCCGCCCCGAATCCTCTCCAAAAGGGTGGAGTGTCAAGATGCGCCCACCGCCATCGGCCCGTTCGTCCTGCTGAAGAGATTGGCGGGACCCGGCTTTGGATTCTCGTACTTGCAGGAGGAGATGCCGCCACAGGCGATGATCCGGCCATGCACGCGCAGTGCGGTGAGACCGGTTGAAGGCGACGGAGGGAACGCTGGACAGGTGCGGTTGGCGTTTGTTCCGATTTGGCGTCGGCGGCCAAGTTCTGAATCCACGGCCTTGACCCCTTGCCCCGCGCCTGTTTTGTTGCGGGTCATCAATGACGCCGAATCGCATCCTTCCCGATCTCCAGAGCTCGCTGGTCTGTGACAACATCCGCCAGGAAGCCAATGGCAACCTGATCATGCTGGGGGTTCTCAGCCAGGTCCTGTCGCCCCAGTTCCCGATCACCGCCCAGCAATTGCTGATCGTCAACCGCTGGACTGCCGGCAAGGGCAACTTCACCCAGTCCGTGCGCGTGTTGAGCTCCGACTCCTCCACGGTCCTCACCAAGTCCGACTCCAAGTTCCAGCTGAACGACCCCGTTTTCTCCGCCACGACCGTTGTCGGCATCCAGAACCTCACCTTCAAGGAACCCGGACCCTACTGGGTCGAGGTCCTCGTCGATGACGTCATGAAGCTCCGCTACGCCATTCCCGTATTCCAGGTGCAGCAGCAGCCCGGCGCTGCCGGTCAGACCGCCGGAGCCTGAACCCTGCGCCACGCCCACCTCCTTCATGCAGGGGCCGCCGATCCACATCGGCGGCCCTTTTTCTTTGGGGCCTCGCCTCTGTAGGCCGCGTGCCCCCACGCGGCGGACCTTGAACAACGCCGGGTGAGGGCACCCGGCCTCCAGCCCAGGCAACTCCCTTTGTAGGCCGCGTGCCCCCACGCGGCGGACCTTGAAGAACCCAAACCGGATTGTGTTCCCGCATAGGGGAATTTACGG
>JAIXZE010000360.1 GCA_027489875.1 Verrucomicrobiales bacterium | reverse complement strand
TCGCCTTCGAGGTCGCAGAAGAGGTCCTCCTCGATGCGGTCGGGAAGGTCGCGGGCGACCTGGGATTTCGTGCGGCGGAGGAGGAAGGGACGTACGCGCGCCGAGAGGCGTCGTCGGGCCAGGGGATCCTGGGCGGAATCAAACTGCTTCTGGAAGGTCCCGCGGTTGCCGAGGACGCCGGGCATGGCGAACGACATGAGGCTCCAGAGGTCCAGAAGGCGGTTTTCGATGGGCGTGCCGCTGAGCACCAGGCGGTGATCGGCGCGCAGGGTCTTCGCGATCATGGCGGTGACCGACGAGGGATTCTTGATGTACTGGCCTTCGTCGAGGACGGCCGCGAGGAAGTGCTGTTCCGCGAGCGCCTCGCCGATCATCCGGAGCTGGTTGTAGTTCAGGATGTGGATGTCGGCCTCGTGGAGGCGATGGGGCATGGAGTCCAGTTCGGCGCCCTTCCAGGCGCGGACGCGGAGGTCGGGCGTGAAGCGCGTGGCCTCGGCGCGCCAGTTGTCACACACGGATTTCGGGCAGACGACCAGCACGGGCGGGATGCCGGTGGTCAGGGTTCGTGGCTTGCGTTCGCGGGTGTTTTCAAAGGTCTTCGAGGGAAGCCGGCCGGCCGAGGATTCCTCGCGGATCCATGCGATCCACGTCAGCGTCTGCAACGTTTTTCCAAGGCCCATGTCGTCGGCGAGGACGCCGCCAAAACCGTTGGTCGCGAGATAGGCGAGGTAATGGAAGCCTTCGAGCTGATAAGGCCGGAGCTCGGCGTGGACGGATTCGGGACGCGGTGGATGGACCTGGGTCCGGATCTGTTCCGTGCGGATGCGGATGCGCAGCAGGGTTTCCTCCGGCAGGAGGCCTCGGGCGGCGTCGGTGTCGATCTGGACCACGTGCAGCCGCTGGGTCTCGGTGGAGAGATCGTGTGGGCTGAGTCCGAGCCGGGCGAGTTGCTCGTCCTCGGCGGCCGTCAGTTGGAATTCGAGTCGGCGCCAGCCCTTGTTGGCGAGACGCACCCAGCGTCCGCGGGCTTCGAGCAGCAGCTTCAGTTCCTCCTTCGTCAGCGTCGTGTCACTGACATCGAGCACGACACGCAGGTTGAACCAGTCGATGGAATCGGTCTCGGCGACCGCCAGGCGGACATGACCGCTGACCTCGGCGTGCGTGAAGGAGGCCAGTTCGCCGCGCAGTTCGATGTCGATCTCCTTGGGCAGTGATTGCAGCCACGGGACGAATTTCTCCGGGAACACGCGCGTGACCCGCAGCACCCACAGCTGTCGGGCGAAATCCCAGCGGAAACCTCCGGCCTCCACGTGGGCGTGGATCCCGGCGAGGTGCGTGCGATCGACCGTGACGATGCGGTCGTCGGCCGGCGGCGGCGGCGCAGGCGCGGGTGCGTCCCCAGGGCGGGGTGCGGCGGGGTCCTGCCACTGGAGTCCATTCCAGCGTTCCACGGTGGTGGCATCGGGGGAGACGCCGAGGACTTCGAGGGTGCAGTGCTCGGCTTCGGAACCATGCGTGAGCTGCCGGAGGTCGAGCCGCAGCAAGGGACGCAGGGGAATCAGTCGGACGCGATCGACCAAGCGCGGCGGCAGGTCGAGTCCCAGGTTCCGGAGGAACCGGACCCCGCCCCGGGATTCCACGGCGGCGGCCGGGACGGTGGTTTCGGTGTTGATGGCCATCAGGCGGTCATCGACCGCGGGGCCGGTGAACACTGAATCATCCGTCAGGAAAAGGGTGGGATCGCCGGGGAAACTGGCGTGGACCGCGGGGGCAGGGGAACCGTCCGGTTGGAGGAGGCGGAGTCGGTAGTCGCCCTGGACGTCGTCCGGGGGCGTCAGGCTCCAGCGGAGCGGTTGGTTGGGTCGGATGAGGGGTTCGCCCTCGCTGCTGACGAGGCGGCTGGCCAGGCCCGGTTGCCGGAACAGGAAGGAAAGGGTGCGCCGCGCCGTCGGTTCGGAGGGGTTCAGCACGGGCTTCTTGTATCCGTTCACCGCGAGGCACTGCTGGAAGGCGTGCCACAGCAGGAGGCCTTCGGGCGCGACCATGCCACGGCCGACATGCGTCTGGCTGAAGCGCTCGAACTGGTGCGCCTTCATCGTCTCGAAGTCGTCGGTGGAACCGCGACGCCATTCGAGCAGCGCCTCGCCGTTCGTGAACCGGATCCGCAGGTCCGTGGAGCCGACGGCAGTCGCGTCGTCCGTAGACGGAATTCCCCAGGTCGACAGGACCTGTCGCCAGTGTTCGATCTCCTGCTGACGTCGTTCGTGGGCGATGCGGCGTCGGAGGGCTTCGAGGTCGGAGATGGGCTTGAGGAAGTCGGGGATGCCCGTGCCCTTGTCCTCGGCGTGCAGAGCGAGATGGAGCCAGAACTCGTACTCGTCGGCCGGGAGGGAGCGCCAGAGCTGGATGCCGTCGAAGTTGGTGGTGGAGCCGGTGGGCTTGGCGAGCTTGAGCTGTTCGAGCTCCAGTCGGGGGATGGCCGGACGCTTGCCGAAGCGTCGGAACAGGTCGCTGACCTGCGCCAGGAACGCACGATGTTCGGCCGTGGGCGTGATCCCGCGGGCGATCAGGCGTTCTTCGAGGGGACCGGGCTTTGCGGAGGGCGGGGCGGATGCCTTGGGCGAAGGGGTTGCTGACGCTGCGACCCGGGGAGTCGCTGGAACGGCGGGATCCGCCGCAACCGCCTGGACGGTCTTGCCTGTGGCAGGGACGGAGGCGGCCTTGCGCGTGGGCGCCTTCTTTGTCGCGGGCTTCGGATTGTTGCCTTCGATCAGTTGGTGACGCGTCAGCAGATGCCGGGTGAGGGCGTAGGCATGCTCACAGAGCGGGCCTTCAGGGCAGGTGCATTCCGAACGCCAGCCATTGTCCGAGGCCACAAACCGCAGGCCGACCTCGCACGCGCGCACGCCGCCCACGCTTCCAGCGAAGGATTGGTGCGGGTCGAGGCAGCGGATGTTCTGCACGCTGCCCCGGCGATAGACCTCCTCGCCCTTCTCGCGGATGGGCGGCGGATACAGTCCCAGCGACTGCTCGACCGCGGAGACGTCTGTCAGTGTGAAATCGCGCCAGTCCATGAACACGGACAGTAGTCGGGATCCCGTGCGGGACAAGGGTAGGACTGGTCGCGAACCAAACGGAGGCGCCAAAGGGCCCAAAAACGGGGATCCGAAGGGTCATCCGTGGCCTGAATCGGAAAGCACGCGGACGAAGTATCTCAACTCCTCGTCCACCTCGGATGGGGAGGTGACCGTCTGGGTAATGGCCTCCCGGAGGATCTGGCGGAGGCGCTTGCGGAGGCGGTGGATGGCGACCTTGACGGCGCCTTCTCGCATGCCGAGTTCGCGGGCGGCGTCGGCCTGAGAGAGGGAATCGGTGTCGCCGATGAGCCAGGGTTTGAGGACTTCGAAGTCGTGGGCGCGACCCGCGGCAGCCCATTCGCTGGCAAGGGCGGCGCAGGCACGGTCGAGGAGGAGCAGGGCCCATTCGCGATCGAATCGGGTGTCGTCGGGAGCTGCCGCCGGATCGGGGATCTGGAGACCGGAGGAGGAGTCGGAGCCCGGCGCGGAGAGCGACGAGGGTTGGAGGCCGTAACCGCGCTTGGCGGCGAAGGTGCGGTCGCGTTCGTCGGCGAGGAAATGCTTCACCGCGCCGAGAAGGTAGGTCCGGAACCGACCGTGGAGCGGGGAGGCCCCGGTGACGCCCGCGCCTGCCAGCAGTCGTGAAAAGAACTCCTGGGTGAGATCGCGGGCGAGGTCGGGATCGTGGCGTTCGCGGAGGATGAAGCGATGGACTGGAGCCCAGTAGCGGGCGCACAGATCGGAGAGGGCAGCCCGGGCTTCCGGGGTGGAACCGGCAGCCTGCGTGACCTGGGTCCATTGGGTTGTCAGGAACCAGCCACCGCCGCCGGAGGGCGGTGGTGTGGCGGGCGGCGTGGAGAGGTCGTTGGGCACGCGGGGGTTCAGGTGAGGATCTGGCGGGCGGCGTCGACGAGCACTGCAAAGGTGCAGGCGATGACGGTTGTGCGGAACATGTGCTGCGGTGGGATCGGATGGGGTTGGCGGAGGTAGAGGGCAGGCAGGCCGAGGAGCAGTGCAGCCCAAACTGCAGCGATCAGGATCTTGAATGGCGAGCGGGCGGCGATCGGAGTGGTGGGATCCTCCAGCACGCGCGGAGCATCTCCGGCGGGTGCCTCCCACCATGCCTTCAGGACCGCGTTGAGGGCGTTGAGGGCCTCATCGGGGGTGGGCGCATTGGCACTGATCCGGCGTCGGATGGAAGCGTTCGTCGATGACTGGGATGGCGGGTCGAATTCCAACGACACCGTGGTCGCCGGGAAATCCCGAATACAGGTCTCCGATGCCACGATCCAGTCCGCGTAAGGGTCCGTGGACCGCCATTCGAGAGTGGCCGTCGAGATGTATCTGGGACGTTGAAACGCGATCTGGAGGGCGCTGCCTGCTGTGAGGCAAAACGCAAGAACCAGCAGCACAACGGAGAGGCGTCGACGCCAGGGGATGGGGATCCAAGGTTTCGCTGGGAGGAAGCGTGAAGACAGAGCCGGAGCCCACAGTGCGAGTAGCGACCCAACGAAGGCGACGGTGTTGCCGATGGAGCGGGCGGAGGATGGGGTCATTTCTGGAGACGCTGGGTGCACCAGTGCTGCGGAGATTCCGCCGACGATCATCGTGCCGAGGATAAGGGCCCCATGAATCGTGGCGAGGCGCCGCCAGCCTGCGTGACCGGACCAGAGGGCGATGCAGGCAGGAAGGAGCATCCATTCGCCGCCGAGGTCGATCCGGCGGATGGTCCCAGGATTCGGATCGTGGAGTGTGACCAGACCAATCCCGGTCCAGGCGAACGCCCAGAGCAGAAGAGCCCAACCCGTGAGTCGGGCCCATTCGGGGGGCGGTTGTGTCATCGGGGTTGCCGCGGTTCCGGCGGGACGGAGGAATTGGCCCTCGACGGCGACGAAGGCTGCCAGGATTGCTGGGCATACGAGTCCCAGTAACAGGCCGGTCGTGAGCACCAACCGCTGGGCCAGCATGGAGCCGAACTGGGTGATGACCAGACCCCAACCCAACGGCATCAGGAGGGCGGCGAGTCCAAGCCATGCAGTACCCAATCCGGGCCAGTCGAGTTTCGGCCCCGTCGTTCCTGGGCGGAGGACAGTGATCCCAAGCAACCGTCCATTTCCCCAGCGGGACTGAGGCTTCGTGGAGGGCATGGGTGGTTCCGATCGCACCTTGCCGAGTCCTTCGACATCGGACTTCACCTCGTCGGCGCTTTGCTGGCGGAGCTCGCGTTCCTTGGCGAGGGCGCGAAGCACGATGGCGTCGACCCGGGCATCGAGCCAGGCCTTGGCCGAAGGCGCAGCGAAGCGGCCGAGGGGAAGTTCGCCGGTGAGGAGTTCGTAGAGGACAACCCCGAGGGAATAGATGTCGGCGCGGTGATCGACATCGGACGGCTTCTCCACCTGTTCCGGGGCCATGTAGTGCGGGGTGCCGACGCGGGCACCGGGGACGGTCAGCGTGATGTCGCGGGCATCTTCGCCGACCAGTTTGGCGACGCCGAAGTCGACGATCCGGATGCGGCCGTGGGCGTCGAGGAGCAGGTTCTCGGGCTTGATGTCGCGGTGGAGGACGCCCTGGGAGTGGGCGTATTGGAGGGCGTCGCAGATCCCGGGGATGAGCGCGAGGGCTTCGGCCGGGGAGAAACGTCCGGAGCGCATCGCCTCGCGGAGGTTCACGCCGTCGACGAACTCCATGAGGAGGTAGCAGAACCCGTGGGACTGTCCGAAGTCGTGGACGGCGACGATGTTCGGGTGGGAGAGCCGGGCAAGGAAACGGGCCTCGCGGTTGAAGCGCTCGGCGAACGCGGGGTCGGTGCCGAGAGACTGGGGCAGGATCTTGAGGGCGACGTGGCGGTCGAGCTGGGGTTGGCGTGCGTGGTAGACAACGCCCATGCCGCCCGAGCCGACGAGTTCGAGGATTTCGAGCTGTGGGAAGGCGGCGCGGACGGATTCGATCGGGGGGATTTCCAGGGCGGGTCGCGGGCGTGAACCGGCTTCGCTGGCGAGGGCAGCACCAGAAAGCACGCAGGTCGGGCAGAGGCCCAGTGGGGCATCGGCCGGGATGACGGCGTTGCAGCGGGGACAACGTGAAACTGTCGTGTTCATGACCGGCTACCTGAGGAAGCGGTGAGCGAAGGTTACACAAGGAATCGCTCCGGGGGACCCTTCCGGCCCTCGTCGAACCTCGAGTGGGGTTCCATCTCTGCGTAACCTCCGGACGGGATCGCGAATGACACTCCCGGTTCACGGAATTCAAGGGGTTGGCAACCGGATCGGCTCCCGGAAGAGGTGTCGGAAGGGGCTCAGCCCGTAGGCGGACGCGAGCACATAGGTATGGGCGTGCCACCAAACCCGGTCGCCCTGACGGAATCGGATGGTCATGGTGGAGGAGGCGTCGGGTTGGATGCTGAGGACGTACTCGCGGACGGCGGGTGGGTGGGCTGGGCCGTCGACGGCAGCCTGGGCGTCGGCGTGTTCGAGAAAGCGCATTGCACGATCCTCGCCCAGGATGCCCACAACGGTCTGGCGGAAGGTCGAGTTCAGCTCGGCGAACTCGGCTGCCAGTGATGGGAGTCGGGCCACGACGAAGGCGGGCGATCCGGGGTCGGGCAGCCGCTCGGGAGGATCGGGTCGTTCGACCTTGGCCAACTCGAGTTCGACGACGCGATTCTCGCGGGCCTGACTGGCCTCATCGATGGCGAGGCGTTCGGGTTCGGTGATCTGAAAGAGGACGGCTGCTGCGACAGAAAGCTGGCCATAGTCGAACGGTTCGAAGTCGAAGTTCGAGAGCCGCGCCTTCCGCAGGTAGAAGTAGGGTTGGTTGGTTGGGAAGCGGCCTTCAACCTGGGGGGATCGAAGCGGGTCCGCCGCGCGGAGCGGGGGAGTTGGCGCGACCAGGAGCGCTTGATGCTCCTTGAGGTCCTCGCGCAATCGGGGCAGGGCGGACTCCAGCTCCTGCTGCCGTGTGGAGATTCGATCCAGCTCGCTCCGTGCGAGCGAAACCTCTGCGGCGACTGCCGCGGTAGAGGATTGGAACCGATGGAGGCGGTTTTGTTGTTGGAGCCAGACGACTCCAGCGGTGGCCAGGACAAGACCGGAGGCAAGCAGGGGATTCATGGTTGGGTGCGGGAGGGAAGGTTTGTGAACAAGACTTCGGGGCCGGATGCGATTTCGGCGATGAGGGCCGGCCGATCGAGAAGTCCGGCCCAGTCTTCGCCGTAGAAATGCCAGCCCTCGGTCCGCCGATGGATGCGGATCAGGTTCCATGCCTGGTCGGGCCGCCCTGACGGAATGCTTTTGGGGTCCGTCGAGCCAGCGGAAGACGGCCGCACTCCCAGCAGGCGGGTCACGGTTCCGAAGTCATCGCACAGGTCGAGGAGTTCCTCGGAGATCTGGTGACGGAACGCCGCCGTCCGTTCAGGTCCGAGGCGTTGCAGCAAGCCGGTGTGAAAGTATTCCTGCAGCGCTGAGGAGTCGGTTGCAGCGAGTGCTGGGGTGAGGCGCAGGTGAAGGGGTGGCTGGGGCTTGATCCATTCGGGGGGCATGTCCTCAGGAATCGAACGAAGGAAGCGGCTACGACGACCGGCATCGCTCTCATAACCCTGGAAGAACTCCTGGCAGAAGCGGTTCAGATCCTGTTGCGCCTCCGCTTCGACGCCGAGCACGTCGAGGAGTTCCGCAGAAGGCTTGCCGTCGGGGCTGATGGTGGCGGTCGCGCCGCGCGGTGAGCCGTCGCCACCACGGGATATCCGGCCTCGGATGGGCAGGTTGGTGAGGATCGACTTGGGCAGGCGGACCCATTCGCTCTCGGGGTCCCATTGGTAGAGTCCCGGGTCGCCGGCAGGGGCTCGCTCAGCGGCAACGGCGGCGGCAGTGGCGACGGACGCC
The DNA here is from genome assembly GCA_027489875.1 of Verrucomicrobiales bacterium. GTDB lineage: Bacteria > Verrucomicrobiota > Verrucomicrobiia > Limisphaerales > UBA9464 > UBA6176. Next base: position 16,479 of record JAIXZE010000360.1, on the reverse strand, counting down.
GCCAGTCGCGACTGGCGTTGCTGGAGGGAAGCCCATTGCTGATCCAGCGCGTGGAGGCGACGGCTGGCGTGGGCCGTCTGGTCAGCGAAACGGTCCCGGTCCTGCTCGAGTTGCAGGAGTCTGGACCGTGTTGCGGAAATCCGGACCTGTTGCACCAGCAAAGGGGCGGTGGCAACGAGGGCCACAACGCAGGCCTGGCGCAGCATCGATCCGGTCCGCCACCAGTGCCACGCGGCGGCCACGAATCCCGGAGATGTCACCCTACCCAGATGGGGAAGGACCGCGGCTGTGATCGCGGCGGCCTGGCTGGCGGGGATGACCGGGGTGGCGTGCGCGCCGATGGTGGCTGCGAGGGCGGCGGCGGTGGAGGCGATGCCGCGACGTTCGAGCAGGCGTCGAAGCCGTTCGAGAGCGCGGGATACACGCTTCTGGGCGGCATCCTCGCCCAGTCCCAGGGCGAGCCCGACGTCGCGGAGCGAGCGTTGGGCAAAGAACCGGAGCACGAGGACATCCCGGTCGGCTTGGTTGAGGTCGGCGAGGGCTTCGTCCAGGACCGGGGCGAGACGCGACCAGTCCGGATCGGCTTCCGTGGACTGCAAGGCGCGATCATTCGCGGCGACGAACTCCCGATGGCGTCTTCGCTGGGCGGCTCGAAGGACCTCGGCGGCCTTGAAGCAGGTGTGCCGGTAAAGCCAGCCGGCGAGGGGAACGTCGTTGGGCAATCCGGCGGCTTTCGTGGCGAGGTCCACGAAGACCATCTGGGTGATGTCCTGGGCGAGGTGGCTGTCCCCGTGGACCCTGCGGATGGCAGTGCCGTGGACCAAGGGCAGGTGGTCCGCCATCAGGCGGCCGAATGCCGGCTCGGATCGGGAAGCCACGAACTCTCTCAGGTGAACTGGGTCATTTCGCATGACTTTCACCCTCTAGATGCCGCCCGATTCGGAAATCCGACAGGAAATCTTCGGAGGACATCGAGCACACGTGGTGAATTCCCGATGACGCCTCCTGCTCGCCGGCAATCCCTGCGCCGAGCGAGCGATACTCACACCCTCCGCCTCCAGGTCTCCGCCCAGCCGGTGTCTGTGTGATGGGCCAACTGGAGTTCATCACCCTGAAGGCGCACCACGAGGAATCCTTTGGGCGTGCTCGGCACCTCCGGTGTCTTCGGGTTCCGGTCCCGCTGGGGCGAGGGGCACATGAAGACCGGGTAACCCTCCCACGTGTACTGGGCGAACGCGTGTTCGTGTCCATGCAGGATGAGCACGACATTGTAGGGAGCGATGACCTTTCGCAGCGCCACGAGGTCCTCGGGTAGCCACCACTTCTCCAGTCCCCAGCCGCGCAGCCCGTAGTGCCACATCAGGACCACCGGACGCCCACTGTCCCCGACCCGCAGGCGCAGGTCCTCGCGAAGGAAGTCCAGGCTGCGCACCGGGTTGTTCCATCGGGCTTCGCGATCGTAGACGGGCCGATGCTGGTTTCCGGGGAACAGGTTCAGGTTGACCAGATGCAGGCGGCCCCAATCCCAGGAGTAATGATATCCGTTCGCGTCGTAATGAAATTGTTCGTCGCCACGACGGCTGCGGTTCCGCTGGATGAACTCCCGTTGCACCACGCTGAATCCTTCGGCCGACTCCGGCGAAAGGTCATGGTTGCCGATGCACTCGAACGCGCGGAATCGCATCCGCGCCTTCCCGTTCGGATCGAAGAAGGACTTGTACACCTCCCAGTGGCGCAGGTCATCGACGACATCCACGAGGTCACCTGCCACCAGCACGGCCTTGGGTTCCTCGACCACGCCGCCCAGGGGAAACGGCTTTCCGGGAAGCGCGTTGATCGTCCGGATCGTTGCCTCCGTTCCCGCCGTGCCCCACTTCTCCAGATGGATCTGCGGGTCGGCGACCACATAGAAGGTCACATCGACGGCCCCACCAACCGCCGCATGGAGCGCCTGCCGCCCGGGGATCGTGGCTGCACCGGCTGCCATCACCATGCGCGTGAGCGCACGGCGCCGGCTCAGTCGGGATGGAGTCAGGGGGTTCATACAATGCGGAGATCATCCGCGTGTGCGGCTCTCCTGCCAACTGCACATTGAGAAACTGTTGCCGTCCTGAATGGGGCGGCGACGGCCTCGTCGACGCTCCAAAGTCGTCCTCAGGGCGATGAGGACATCGCCTCCCCGAGAGCATTCCCAATCGTGGCCGTGTTGATTGCGCCCCCTTGGAGTTTGCGGGGTGGGATTCCTATGCACCCACCTTGCGAACGAGCTGGAGCCAGGGGCTCGCGTCAATACATGTAGAGCCTGCCGCGAGCCTCGACCTGCCACTGAAGCTTGTCCCGAGGCCGGGTCTCGACGTGCCCATCCGCGAAGCCGGCGTTGCTGCTTTTCACCGGACCCACGATCGACGGCCAGGCGTGTCCGCCACCCGTGATTTGGATTGTCGTCCGAGCTTCATCCCACTCGCCCATCGTCCAGTCCGAAAGGATAGGCAAGGTGGAGATGGTTGCGTCGTCCATCCGGCTGGGCCAGGCGTCGGCCACGCGGGTCTTCAGGAGCTTGGGATCCGGGAACTCCAATGACGATTCGCCCAGGCGACGGGGCACCCACCAGAACAGGTCGGGTCCGGCGAAGGCCATCCTTTGGCCGACGGCGAATTCATTCACCAGATCGGCAGGGGTGCGCAGGTCACGTCCGGTCCGGAGACGGAAGTTCTCACCGTGCATCTGGAAACTCCGGGCGCGCGTTGGGCAGAACCACATGGGCACCGTCACACCGTACGCCGACATGTTGGTGATCATCGACTGCGCGACGAACCACGGTTCCAGGCTGGAGTACTGGGCCATCCGATCCACGGGCAATGCATAGGATGGGAGCCGCCCCTTGCCGTCATCGGAGGCATAGAGGGCGACCGCAACACCCCACTGACGGTAATTGTTGGAGCAGACGGTGACTTTGGTCCGGAAACGGGAGTAAGCCAGGGCTGGAAGCAGCAACCCGAGCAACACACCGATGATGGCCACGACGACGAGCAGCTCTGTCATGGTGAAGCCCCGACACGACTTTTGGGGAGGGCTTGTTTGCAGTGCAATCAAGGGGCCGGGATGGGGTTGGAGCGAAGGCTGCCGGTCCTCGAAGACGCCGCGTTCGTCTGGAACACAGGCGGAAGCAGGCCATAGCGTCCTGCCATCCCGGGTCTCATCCGGAACGGACCTCCAACTTCGGCTGGCGTTGGTGGGGTGGGACGAAGGCGGGTTTGGACGGAGGCGAGCCCGTCGAAGCCTTCGCGGCCGATCAGGTTGGCGACGATCGCTTCCGGTGGATCTGTGGGTGCCGCCGAAAAGCGGGAGGCGATTTCAGGCGTGAAATGCCCCGAGGCCTGCGCCTTGCGGATTTGGCGGATCGCTTCGTCCTTCAGTTCCGCCTGCGATGTCGCGCGATCGGCCTGAGTTCGCAGCAGGACCAACTGGCTCAGGAAGACCATTTCCACCGCCAGGACAAGCGTGAGCCCGGCAATCAATCCACCGAGTTGTCGGGCCACCGCTGCCGGAGTCACGCGCAGCCTGCGTGCGTTGGCAGCGGCGAAGGCCAGCAGCGGCAAGGCGAAGAGCAGTCCGTTCACGACAACGGCAAAGAGGCCAAGGGTGGAGAACAGTTCGGGCGACGGTGCCCATGCCGGTGGGTTGATCTGCCCTGTCCAGGACTCGTGTTGTTCGCGCATCCGCTGACCCAGCCACTCGCCGGCGCCGACGAAGAACAGCGAAACCCAGGCGCTGATGCCGCCGGCGATGAACACCGTGGAGGCGGTCGCCCTCATGGTGCTGCGCGAAATCGAGGAGGCGTAGACGCTGACGACGAACAGCAGGAGGAAGCAGGTCGTGTAGGTCGTGATTGCGAGCAGGTGAACTTCTCCGAAGGCCCGGCTGAAGGTTTCAGGTTCGAAGCTCAGCCAGATGAGTCCGGCCGGAAGGAGGACCCCGAGTGTCAACGCAACCAATGTTGCCACGCCGAGTTTGACGAGCCATTGACGGGCCAGCGTGACGGGTTGCGTGAGCTGCCACTCGAAGGTCCCCAGTTCGCGTTCCTCCGCCACACTGGCCGCACCCGCGACGACCAGCGCCAACGTCCCCAGCAGCCCCGCGAAGACCCCCAGCAGGCTCGCGTCATTCAGACTTCGGGCCAGGCTTGATTCTGGATCTGCCCAACTCCGCAACAGCCAGACCAGCACCGCCAGGGAAACCATGATGCCGGCCACCAGCCACGGTGCCACGTGGAGCCGCAGTTCCTTGCGGAGCAGTGACGCCATCGGATGGCGCTCCGGCAGGAGCCGACGGAACAATCCGTCGACAGGTCGGCTCAGGGGATGCAAGGCCTGCGTCGTCCGTCCACCACTGTCGTGGACCTGCAGGCGGGCGAACGTGCGCCAGCCGAGGATCGCGGTGGTCAGCAGGTAGATCGGTGCCACCCACGCCACGAGTCGGAGGGTCCACACCGTAGGCATGGTCTCGTTGGGGAACGCGAGTTCATGGGAAACCTCGAGCAGGAAGATCGAACCAAGCGCCAGGACGAGCGGAACCGTCGCCGTGAACACCGCGCCCGCCAGCGTGCTGCGGCCGAGCATGCTGAAGAGCGGACCCGAGGCCACCGCCAGCAACGCCGCGACCATCACCTGGAGAACCCCACCCCGGGCAGATCCGAATCCGGCTTCGGGCGCCAGTGCCAGCGCGAGATTAAGGGTCGCGAGAAGGATCAGCACGACGGCCACGCCCAGCTTCTCGAGATACAGTCGGGCTCTCGATATGGGCTGGGCCAACAGGCCGGCCAGGGTGCGCTGTTCGAACTCGGCGCCGAACGCATTCGCTCCCAGCAGGAGACAACCCAGCGCGAAGCTGCCCAAGGCCCATGGAACAGCGGAGTCACTTCCGCCCCACGCAAACACACCTGGCACCAGCAGCGCCAGCAGCGCGCCCGGAAGCTGTTGGCGCAGTTCCTTGAGCAGTCGCAGGCCCGGGCCTGCGCCGCCGTGGAAGCGAAGGACAGCCATCACCCCGACCAGGACTCCGAGGAGGATCGCCCGCAGGCCGAGGATCAGGAATTCGGCTTCGTTGTCATTGGACCACTGGAGCGCGATGGCCACCAACGGTGGCAGGGGCAGCAACAGCCAAGCCGGGTGGAAATGGTTTCCGTAGCGGGGCAGGGTGAGGTTCATGGCCGGTTGTCAGTGGACGGAGTGCAGGAAGATCTCCTCCAGCGTCAGGGATTCCGATGCCAGTTGGACGGGGTGGCGGCTGCGGAGTCCTTCGAGAACCTGGTCGCCGTCGCCGTTGACGATCAGCTCCAGCGTTCGGCCTTGGCGACGCACGGACTTGGCGCTCGGGAAGTCACTCTCCGGCGGTGCCTCCCCGGCAAACTCCGCCCGCAGACGACGGAACCTCGACCGCGCTTCGTCGGCATCGGCCGTCAGGATGGCCTTGCCTTGGTCCAGCACCGTGAAGCGGTCGATCAGTCCTTCAAACTCACTGATGAGATGCGTGGAGACGAACACGGTCCGACGGCCCGGTGCGGCGTCCTGATAGGCACCGATCACCGTCTGGATGAATTCGCGTCGCACGAGGGGATCGAGGCCCGAGGTGGGTTCGTCGAGCACGAGAAGCTCCGGTTCCGCGGCCATGGCACCGACGAGCGCCAGTTGTGTTCGCTGGCCCTTGCTGAGCCCGGAGGTGGGGGCGTCCTCGATGAGCTGGAACTGCCGAAGCAGGGACGCCTCCAGGCCACGGTTCCATCTCGGTCGGAAGCTCGCCTGATAATCCAGTGCCTCGCGCACGCTCATCCACGGATAGAACGTCACGAAGTCCGGCACGTAGGCCAACCGCGCCTTCACCTCCGCTTCGTGAAGCCGCGGGTCCAACCCGAAAACGCGGACGCTTCCGGCCTGCGGGCGCAGAAGGTTCAGGAGGCATTTGATGGTGGTCGTCTTGCCCGCGCCGTTCCGACCAAAGAATCCGTAGCATTGGCCCGGTTCCACGGTCAGCGAAAGGCCATGCAACGCTTCCGTGCGGCCATAGCGGAGGACCAGGTCCTGGATATCAAGGGCAGGTGTGCTCATGGGGATGGGGGGGAAGTCAGTGACGGGAGGGAAACGAAAGAGTCCATGGTGTGTCAGGGGCGGGAAGAACCGTTCAGTCCCTGGCGTTCGCGGAAGGCCTCGAGGCGTTCGGCCAACAGTGCGGTCAATTCCGTGTCCGAGATCTGGAGGTGGTGGGCCTGGATGATCACGGCGTCCAACTCCTCCGCGAGTCGCTCCGAACGGACCGCCTTGCGCAGGGGTGACGTGCCATTCGCCTTCAGGAAGCAGCCGGCACCCTGACGGGTTTCGATGACCCCTTCCGCCTCCAGTTCCGCGTAGGCCCGGGCGGCCGTGTTGCGGTTGATCCGGAGTTCCTCGGCGAGCACCCGCACGGAGGGCAGGGCGTCTCCGGTACGCAAGGAACCGCTGGCCGCCGCCGCCTTCACCTGCTGGACGATCTGCAGGTAAACCGGGACTCCGGACTTGAAGTTGACGTGCGCAATCATCGGGAAACGATCAGCTCACAGAGGCCGTCAGGGTGTAAGCGACAACGGCATTCGGTGGAGCGGCCTGGTCGGCTCGTTTATGGGTTTGCGGATGCGGTCGAACGAACGGCTCCCGTCCGAGTGTCAATGATCTGGGTCGGTCCGCCGGTGGAGGTGCCGCCGAAATCGTGGAAATCCTTGGACCTATCCAGCTGAACAAATCGCCCGTTCTCAGCAAGGTACCCAAGGCTCCGGACGATGCGCCCTCCGATTGCCAATGTGCCGACGACGAACAGAGCCAGGAGGATGACGACATATGTTCTGAACCGTTCTGGTGTCATGGTGTGAATCGGGTGACGGCGTTCAAACTGTCATAGGACACTATGACAGTCAACCCGAACTTCCGCGAGCGCTTGGCGCGGGCTGCATCTTGACACCGCCCCACATGGAACGGGGTGGCGACGTCCTCGTCGCCGTTCGAAAGCCATTCCCAAGGTGAGGAGGATGTCGCCACGCTGTTCCTTCCGGGGCTGGTCTAGGATTCGCACCACGTCGCCGTGCGCCGCGTTGCGGCGGGGGAACGTGCCGGATGCCTTTCCGCGGGGGCCATCTCTGCGTCTTCTTTCGATTTTTGCGGCTACTCCATCTTCGAGGCTTTGTTTTCGCTTTCTGTCCGCAAAGGGAAGAAGCCGAAAAGCCGCGAAGCCTCAAAGCCGCAAAGGCGAGGGGGCGTGCCGAAAGGAACGGGGTATGGCCACAACCGCGTTGCGGTTGGGTTGGGTGGTGGGTGGCGGTCCCAGGGTAGGCCTCGTGCCTCGGCCAACCCTGGGCTTCGGGGCTCAACGCCCTTGGCGTTGGGAGTCGGAAATCCGGGGCGAACCACCGCCAATGCGGCTCGTGATCTGGTACGGATGACGGACGCAAACCTTCCCTATGTCTCTGCGTCTCCGCGCGAGTCATTCTGCGCCATCCAATGGAATGGATGCTGCTTGGGGTGTTTTGGAACGGCGACGAGGATGATGCGCCGCGTGGGGGCACGCGGCCTACACGAGGTGAGCCGGGGAACGAAACCTGCCCGACCTACCGGTAGGCCGAGACCGGCTTGGGGACGACGCCCAGTTCCTCGTAATTGAAACCGCTTTCGAGGGGGTTGTAGGTGCCGACGATTTCCACGCTGCGGGTCGGGGTGATGGCGGACTCCATGCCCATCCCCCAGTAGGCCGCGTTGATGAGGAGGCGGCGCAGGCCGGCGGATTCGAGATCATGGGCGCTGCCCATGGTGGAATGGAAGACACGGGCCTTTTTGCCGCTGCTGGTTTGCCAGAACTTGAACCACGCGACGGGCAAGGGCTCGAGTTCGCGATTCGGGGCGTCGTCCGGCTTCCGTCCCATCAGGGGTTGCCCCCACACCAGGGCGGTGCAGTCTGCCGGAAGTGCGGTGCCCTTCTTGTAGGTTCGATAGACATCCGAGTTTCCCCAGATGTCGGTGACTCCGCGGAGGATGGGATGGTCCTTCTGTTCTGGTACGATGGTTCCGCGGGTCGAGTCGGCGTGCCATCGGCCATGATGCTCGAGAAACGTTCCACCGAGGACATCCTCGCCCCAGCGGACCTGCTTGCCGTTGATCTTGTAGGGAAGGGAGGCGTGGAAGCCGTGGTTGCCCGTCCGGATGGAGATGAAGGGCTTGCCGGAGTCGATGTACTTCACGATGAGCTCCCGTTCCACCATGGGAAGCGTGAGCAGGCGTGGAAAGAAGATCACCAGGTCGGCGGCGGCCAGGTTTTCCAGCCCGGGAATGTGGTGTTCCTTCAGGGGTTTTCCCTTCTCGGGATAGACCGGCATCGTGGGATCGACCTCGCCCTTTTCGTTGACGGCGAAGAGCACGATGCAATCGAAGCCATGATGCTTGCTGAGGATTTTCGCCATCATGGGCATCGACTGTTCGCTGCGGTATTCCTGGTCGGCTGCGATGAGGACGATGCGCTTGCCCTTTCCGGGGCCATCCCCGCCGCTGTAGGTCAGCCATTGGGGGCTGTCGGAGACCTGGGCCAGCGCGCAGGCGAGCACCAGTGGGAGGAACAGGAGGAATCGAAGGAGAAGTCTGGGCATGGGAAAGCTTTGGTTGGCACCTCAGTTCACCGGGATCTCGTTCACGGTGTAGTAGGCCTTGGTGTGCAGGAGATGACGGCCATCCGGCGTGAGGATCCCGGAGAGATCGAAGTCGTGGATATGGTCCTCGGTGATCTTGTCGAGGCGGATCCGGACGGAAAGCCCGTCGGCCGCGGGGATCGCCTCGGTGACCTGCGGGGTGGTGTGGTCCACTTCGGGGCTTCCATAGCCTCCGTCGTAGACATGGGTATAGGTCGAGACCTTGTAGGCGTCGGGGCGGGTGGCCGCAGCCTTGTCGATGGGCTGGGTGAAGGTGAAGAGGAAGCCATCCTTCCGGATGTTGATTTCCTTGATCTCGAAAGGCACCACGCCGTTCCAGTCGATGCGCTGGAGGGCGAAGGGTGCTGACCCGCGCACGGGCCATTGCCGGCTGGTGGTGAAGCCGCCGGCGACGAGCTGGCCCTTGGGGGAGAACTCGACGTTCATGATGCCGGTGGCCAGTCCTTCCCGGAAGGGGTAACACGCACCCTGCCACACGCCGTTGATCTGCTCGGTGGTGGCGCGGAGGATCAGGCTGAGGCTGTAGTCCCCGAGGAAGAACTGGTTCTCAAAGGGACCGAACTTGCCGCCGGTCTGGTTGAGTCGGAAGCCGGAGATCGAGCGACCCATCTTGATGTAGGGAAACTTGATCGCCGGGGGGACCAGTTCCTTGACCCGCTTCTTTTCGACGCCCATGCGCGAATTGCCGTTGGGTTCAAGGGCGGGAGCCTTCATGCCGGGCACGAAGGAATACCAGTTGTAGCTCGCGGGATGTCCGAGGAAGCCGCCAGGCTTCAGGTGTTTCAACGAACAGCATCCGTTCCAGGGGCCCTGGCTCTCGATGGCAAACATCGCCCCCTCGGCGTTGGCGGCCACCCCGCCCGGGCTGCGGAGCCCACTGCACACGGGGATCATCTTTCCCTGCGGCGTCACCTTCACTGCCCAACCGCGGAACAGATTGTGGGACTCGTAGGAACTGCTCAGCCCGAGGGCGACCCAGATGTTGCCTTCGGGGTCGTGCTTGGAGCCGAAAGCGAACTCGTGGTACTCGCCGAATCCCCAGTCGCTGGTCAGCGTGTCGTAACGGTCGGCGATTCCGTCGCCGTTCGCATCCGAGATCCGGGTGACCTCTCCCCAGGTGGTGGCCGTCATCGCCCCGTCCTTCCACGAGAGCCCGAAGATTTCGTCCTGTCCGCTGGCGAACAGGTGGTACTGGGGCGAGGGCGGCGTATCGAATGCGCCCTGGACAAAGTAGATGTCGCCCCGCCGGGTGCCGACTGCGAGCCGACCATCGGGGAGGACCTCGAAGCTGCCGGGGCGCATGGGGACACCGGCCGTGATCGGGATGTCGACGATGGGATAGTATCGGGCCTCCTCGGCAGCGGTGCCCCACATCGCGCCGAGATCTTCCTCGGCGTGGAGGGGCAGGGTGATCGCCATGGCCGCGGTTGCGAGCCAGAGCGAGAGGCTCCGCCACTCGTGCGCACCTCCGGACTCCGCCCCCGCACGGAACGGGGTGGCGACGTCCTCGTCGCCGTTCCAAAGCCAATCCCAAGACGCTGAGGACATCGCCGCCCCAAATCGTTTCCAAAAGGGGGCCGTGTCCAAACGCGCCCGCTGTCCGTGGGAAGCCGCCGGTGGTGCAGGTGAGGGTCGGGTTACCATTGGTATTCGAGGGTGAGGGTGGAGCGTCCTTCGGGGAGGGTCAGGGGAATCAGCAGGTCCCCGGTCTCGCCTGCGCGCACGATGCCCCGGTGATCACTGACGATCCGGAGTTGGAGTCGGTCGATGGTGAACTGGCGTTCGGATTGCGCGGTGACCTTCTTTCCGGCGGCCGCGCGGAAATGGAAGGGCACCTGCGCGGTCGGGGTTTCAAACCGAAGGGTCCGCTGGAAGTAAGCCTTGCCGTCGGGGCTGCGAACGTCCTGGAAGAAGTCCTCCACCGCGATGTCCCCGTAAAGATAGCGGAGTGTGGGCCTGCGAGCGGCATCGAGGTGATAGCCGCGGAAACGGTATCCCTGATCCTGCGGGAAGGCATGGTTGGCCTTGCCCTTGTAGGGCCAGTTGTCGTCGAGGGATTTCAGCCGATGGAATGGGATGCCCGGGGGAAAGGAAATGGAGTCGGTCCCGCGCGGACGGAACTGTCCCGGGTCCACGTTGGCGAACTCGCCCTTCCAGAGTTGGCGCAACGCCATTTCCCCCGAATCGAATGCGAGGCTGATGCGTTCGGGATAGCCCACCGCGATCCCGCGATAACCGATGGAACTCTGACCGCGGCAGATCTCGGTCGTGTCGGCGACGCGGAGTTCGTTGGATTCCCGCGACAGACCGGAGGGCTTCTTCGCCCGGACGCCATCCGCGAGATAGGTCCAGAGGGCCTCGATCTGTTGCGCGGAGTCCCCGCCGAGCAGGCCGGGGCGGACCGACTGACCATCGGGCCAGTAGCTGGGCATGATCACCGTGGGGTGGAAGCGCGAGGGTTGGCGGAGGTAGAGGTGGAACCAGTTCTTCTGGAGTCGCCCGGTCACGCGTCCGAGATCCACCGCGCCCATCTCGCCGGACTTCTGTCCATTGAACTGATGGCAGGCAATGCAACTGAACCCGGTGACCCCCATCATCTCGTGGCCCGCATCCTTCGACGCCTGCAGATTGGCGACCTGGGGAATGGGGGCTGCCTCGAGGGTGTCGACCTTGGCCAGTCGTTCCACGAGATGCCCGACGTGAGCCTCGCCGAACTGGGGCATGGCGGCGTCCACATAAGGCCGCTGACGTCCGCCGCGCAGGAGAACTTCCGCGAGCCATTCGGGCTTCAGCTTTGCCCCGACGTGGGTCAGCGGTGGTGGGATCCGTCCCTGATCGCCCAGCGCCGGCTCGGTTCCGGTGAAGAGCGACTGGCGCTCGGGAGCGGGACCGCCGAGGCCGCTGCGCTCGTGGCAGGCGATGCAATTGAAGGTGGCGAAGGTCTTGTGGACGGTCTGACGGTCGTCGAGTTGGGGTTGTTCCGCGCGGGGCAGGGCCTCCGCGATCCAGTCACGTTGTTCCGCCGTCAGGGCGAACTGCGGCCAGGGGCCCGGAGCTTCGCCCAGACATCCGCGACCCTTCTCCAGTTTGGCGAAGAGCGTGGCGGGAGGTGCAGGGATCTTCAGGTCGTCATGGCAACGGGCGCAGCCGAACTTCCCGAAGGCTTCGCGCCCACGGGTCGCGAGGTTGGCGTCGACCCGAAGCGGTTCAAACGCCGGGATGGGCTCGTTGGAGATCGAGAGCATGGAGGAAGGGATCGGTGCCCGCGCAAACTGGGGACCTTCCATTTCAAAGGAGAACTTCGGGTCATGCCCGGTGCGGAACCAGGTCAGTTGGATGGCGTGCCATCCGGGATCCAACTCTGCGGTGCCCTGCAGTTGCTTGACGCCGCGCCGATCGCTGGGCGGTTCCTGGACGACGGGTTTGCCGTCCAGCAGGAGCGAGCCGCCGTTCATGGTCAGGAAGAAGGTGTGCCGCCCCTTGCTCGCGATGTTCACCCAACCCTTGAATTGGAGCGCCGAGTGATGCGGCAGCTTCCCCAGGCTCTGCGCGGCGAAGTCCTCCACGTGTCCGGCCCGTTCCGCCTCCACATTTTCGCTCTCCAGCCCTTCCCAGACCTGGCCGCGGTACAGGGTGTAGTGGAGAGGGCCCGGCACCTGTGTCTTCTGGAGCAGGTAGTGGGCGATGCGCTCGATCTCCTGGCCGCTCAACCGCAGGTCGGGCATCCGTCCGGAGGGCCGGCTCGCATGGGGCTTCCGCAGGAACTCCACCAGACCCTTGAAGCCGTACTTCCGCTCCAGCGCACCGAGCGGGGTCGAGGTCTGGGTCAGCAATTCCGTGCCCTGGTCATCCCGGGGCGAGTGACACTGCGCACAGCCCCGTGAATGGAACAGCACCCGCCCCTTCTGCGCTGCCACGGCATCCGGTGGAACCAGGGAAAAGTCGTTCGTCTTGAGCGAAAGCAGGAAGTGGGTGATGGAGGTCGCGACCTGTTTTCTTTCCTCCGCGCCGAGCCGTGTCAGCACCTCGGGCATCGTGGTTCCCGGCTTTGTCCCATGCGGATCTTGGATGAACGCCTCCAGGTAGGCCGGGTTCACCCGGGATCCGACCTCGGCGAGCCGCGGAGCCTGCTTCGAGCGGGCCGCGAGCGCATCACCGCCACCGTGACAGGCCGCACAGTGGAGTTCCTCGATCAGGATCAATCCCTTGAGGTCGCGATCCAGTTGACTGGAGGTCACGCCAGGAAGGATGGGCCCGGCCTCCGCGCGCGGCAGGATGCTGAACAGCAGCAGGCCCAAGGTGACCCAACGGAGGAGGTCTGCCGACCGAGGCGCAACCTCGCGGCCGTGAATGCGGGCGGATGACTGTGATCGAGAATGCATGATGCCTGCTGGACTTGTCGGAACCCGGGGCCGGAGAACAGTGCCAGTAGGACATGATTCCGCACGGCTCCGAGGATTGTCGCGCTCAAATCTCGGGGTGGTCTGATTTCGACTTGGAAGAGGGTGCATCTGTACACCGCGCCCGGTTGGGAATGGCAACGGGGCGGCGATGTCCTCATCGCCATGGGAGTGGCTTTGGAACGGCGACGAGGACGTCGCCACCCCGTTCCTTACGGGGGCAGTGTCGGGATGTGGCCTCTGGAAAAGGCAGTTGGAATCGCGTCTGCAATGGATGACACGGATGACACAGGGTCCCGGGCTGGTGCAGCCCCGACTTCCAGAGGGAGGAAGGCTCCAGAGGGCGGTTGACTGACCGGATCGATCGCAGTGTCTCCGCTCCCGCCCAAGCAGGCGCGAGCTCTCTACGCACTGGATGACGATGACCGCCCCCAGATCAACCGACTTTGCGTCCGAAGGTTCTGCAACGAGGTAAAAGCTTGGATGGGTTATCCCGCTTGGCTAATTTCCGGTCCTGTCTCACACGAATCATTTTGCAATTGAGAAATTGGCGTCTCCGCTGGTTGGTGGCGTGTGGAACGGGCTCGGTCGGTTGGGAAATGGTGCCTGGCTGGGACTGCTCTGTCTTCGACACCTGCTGAGCCTGCGAAAGCACCAGCTGGGCGTCATCGCCGACCAGACCAAACTCCAGGTGCGGTTCACGGCCTTGGAAGCCCTTCCTCTGGTGCTGCTCGCCGCAGTCCTCCTGGGCGGTATCACCCTCATTCAGGTGTTTGCGCAGTTGTCGGGCTTCGGGGCCGAAACCTACCTGAGCCAGTTGCTCGCCAAACTGGTCATCCGCGAGCTCGGTCCCTTGCTCGTCGGCATCATCGTGATCAGCCGTAGCGGCACCGCCATCGCCGCCGAAATGGCTTCGATGAAATTGAGCGGCGACGTGGACAATCTCTATGCGATGGGCGTGGATCCCATCCAGTACCTGCTGCTGCCACGGATTCTCGGCGGTGTCATTTCGACATTTTCACTGATTGTCATCTTCGACGCCGCGGCCCTGCTGGGAGGGTGCCTGTTGGCTTGGTCCCGCCTCCCCCTTTCTCCGCGGTTCTTTTTCCAAGCCCTTGGTGCCGCCATTCAATGGCCGGAGCTCATCATTACCCTGGCCAAGGCCACGCTGTTCGGGGGCCTGATCCCCCTCATCTGCCTCGCGAGCGGACTGCGTGTGAGTTCGAGCAGCACGGAGATTCCCAAGGCGGTCACCTCCGCCGCCGTGTTCAGTCTCGTGGCGGTCTTGCTGATGGGTGCATTCCTGTCCGTGCTCGTTTATGGCTGAGCTCCTGAGGCTCGAGGGCGTCAGCCTCGAAGGCAGCGACGGTCGGAGGGTGTTCCAGAATCTGAACTGGAGTTTGCCGCCGGGGGGGCGTGCTCGCCTTCATGCCCCCTCAGGCGCAGGAACGTCCGCCTTGCTGCGACTTTGCGCGGGTCTGGCCGATCCACAGGAGGGGCGAGTCATCCTGGATGGGGTATCCTTGTCCGCCCATGCCTTCGCCCACCCCTTTCTGAAGGAGGGTGGCATCGGGTGGGTGCCTCGGGACAAGGGCCTGCTGGACAACCTCAGCCTTTGGGCAAACGTGGCGCTGCCGCTTCGATTCCTGCGGGGGCACACTCGCGTGCGGGCTGAAGAGCTCGCCCGGGAATGGCTTGAGGCCGGCGGACTCTCGGCGCGGGCTCAGTATCGTCCCCATGATCTCGAGCCTCGCGAACGCTGGCTCGGAACGCTGATTCGGGCCGCAGCCGTCGAGCCCCGCCTTTGGCTGCTGGATCGCCCACCCTCGGGACTGGATCAGTGGGGACGCCAGCACGCGTCCCAGATCCTTCGCAAGGCTGCTGCCAAACCGGAAACGGCCTTCGTGATCGCGAGCGCCGCCGATGGTGGCGAAATAGCAGCCATCGATTTCCAAATCGAAAGAGGCCAGTTGGTCAGTAGAGCAACCCCATGAAACTCGTACGTGATGACGCCAAGGTCGGTCTTCTGGTCATAGCTGCCGTGTTGGTCTTTGGGGGCATTTTCTTTCAGCGAGCCCTGAGCGCCCTTCTGAAAAAGGAAGCCCTCCACAAGGTTCGCCTGACGGATGTTGCCGAGCTGCAGGTGGGGACCGAAGTCCATCTTCAAGGTCTGACCGTGGGCCAGGTGAACGCGATCGAAACCAAACGGGAGGACGTGCAGTATCATTTTGTGGCCAGCCTGGGCATCAACCCCGACATCGTCCTTTGGGAAGGCACGCGGGGACTCGTGGTCACCAAAATGCTGGGCGGCGCCTACATCGATCTTGAACTGCCCAAGGTTGCGGCGCGCACCCAGGTGTTGGAACCCGGTGTCATCATGGATGGACATGCCGCCGGCTCCATCGCGACCCTCATCGATCAGGTGCAGGGTCTCGTGGTCAATCTCAATGGGGCCATCACCGATCTGCGAGAACCCATCAAGGAAAAGGGCTTCGCGGCATTCCTGGATCACCCGGACATTCTGAAGGCCTTGAGAAGTCTGGATGCCACGCTGGTGGAAGCGCGCACGCTCATGGTCACGGGCCAGACGGCCGTGAAGGGCGTGGATGAATCCATGGGGCGAAATCTGGCGAGCCTCGAAAAGACCCAGACGATCATCCGTGGCCTCCTGGAGAACCGCGGCGACGACCTCGACAAGATCCTGGCCAACCTTTCTTCCGCACTGAAGCAATTGGACACCCTCAGTGGCGAGGCCCGCGTCGTGTTGAAGACCGAGGGCGCCGAGCTGGACACCACCCTCAAGACCCTGAATCGGAACCTGAGGAGCACCGAAGAACTGGTGGAACTCCTCAAGGCCAAGCCCAATCGCCTGATCTGGGGCAAGACCACCGAGAAGGAAAAGGCAGCCGCTCAGCGAAATGTGGACGAAGCCCGTAGAGGGGATACAGGGAGGTAGCGCCCCCCATTTCCCCCTTCGACCGTGACAACAAATGTCGCTGAACGGGAGCGGGTGCCGCCAGCTATCGGAGGGTGACGTTGACCGCGCGTACGACTCCGTCACCCAGTTCGATCCGCAACTGGTAGATGCCCGCGCTCAAGCCTCGGGTGCTCCAGTTCATTTGGTACTGGCCGCTGGTCGCGTCGTACCGGAACACGTTGCCCGTGCTGGCGTTCCCAGGGCCGACGGCCTGGTTCACCGGGCCGGGGTTGCCGTTGTTCATCCTGACATAAGTGAGGCGGGCCGTGAGCGTGCTGATGCCCGCGCTGTCCCCGGTGAGGGCGAACTTGACCGGCACCGTGCTTCCGGCCTTGAACACCGAGGAACCGTCCGCCTTGATCGGCCGAACGATTCCGGACCAG